>JACDBU010000204.1 GCA_013694745.1 Chitinophagaceae bacterium | reverse complement strand
ATTCTTACCTGTGTAAAATGGATGTGAAGTATTGGAGATCTCAAGTTTTATCACGGGGTATTCATTACCATCTTCCCATTTAATGGTTTCTTTTGATGAAGCAGTTGAACGGCTCATAAAGGTATCCCCATTACTCATATCTTTAAAAATTACGAACCGGTAATTACCTGGATGCAGATCTTTTTTCATTTGTTTACTTTTTACTAATACTGCCTGTTGCCCAGGCACGTTCATTTTTAGATGTGCAAAAGTAGCACATTTCCTGGTATTGACAAAGCTAATTTTTCATATTAATATATTGCAAAGCCAACCCAAGGTCCCAATTTTTAGATGCCTGTATAACAAATTGCAAATCATCTATTTTTTTGCCGGATATTCTTATTATATCATCCATTATAGCGGCCTGCACTTTTGCCCCGGATTCTTTTATGAGCTTTACAATTTTCTTAGCATCTTCTTGTTTGATCCCATTTCTCACGGGCACGTCTTTCTTCATGATCTTCCCGCTTTGATGCGCTTCACTCGATAGGTCATATACTTCTGCTGCGAGGCCTTGCTTCATACTGCGACTTATTAAAACATCAATGATCTGTTGCAGTTTCATTTCGCTGTCTGCCTCAAGCGTGAGTTTGAAATCTTTTTTATTAAGATCAATAACAACATGCGCGCCTTTAAAATCAAACCTGTTCTTGATTTCTTTTTCCACAACATTTATAGCATTATCTAAAGTTTGCAGATCAACTTTGCTTACCAGGTCGAACGAAGGCATAAATAAAAATTGAATGATGAATCTACAAATATAAAAAACGCAACTCATAAATGAAACTGCGTTTTACATATTGTTATAATCACTTTAATTATTGCCAGACTTTACCCTGCTTTGTTCATCTCCAGCCCCTCCTGCTTTCCTGTGCTGGTCCTGGTTTTTCATTGGCTTACCAAAACGATAAGTAAAAGTCAGACTTGCTCTTCTCCTGTCGTTATTTGAACGGATGTAAATATCTATATCCTGGTATTTTACGGTGCCAATAAAAGTTTGCGATTTGAAAATATCACTAAAACTCAGCTTTACTGTACCCTTGTCTTTCAAAACCTGTTTTTGAACGCCGGAAGATACCTGCCACATAGGATGTACTACTATTTGGCCTTCTATGCCTTTAGACCGGTAGAAGCCACTCATTTCTGCACTCCAGCCTTTTTTGAATTTGAACTGGTTGTTAATATTGGTCATAAATAAAGTACTGTTCACATTTAAAACACCACCATTTAAGGCTCCTTTATATGTATCATTCACTACATTTCCATAAATATTTGTAGTCCAGAATTTTGTTACTGGAAAATATGCACTAACAGCTATGCCCGCATTTGTTTTAGTTGCAATATTATCTTTTCTCACAAAAGTTTTTCTCTCACTGTTTATCTGGTCAAGCACATCAGCAAAAACATCTTTTGTTTTACTGTAATTTAAAGTAGTTGTAAGAAATCCTTTATAAGTATGTGATAATTCAATGCTGTTGGTAAACTGTGGTTTCAGTAAAGTATTACCTACCTGGTAAGTATATTTATCCAGGAAATAATAAAATGGATTTAAATCCTGGTAATCGGGCCTGTCAATTCTTCTCCCATAATTCACAGAAAATGTATTGGTCTTATTCATGTCATAACTAACATACAATGTTGGAAATAAATTTGTGTAATTCCTTTTAAAAGATGAATCGGGCGACAAGCTATTTCCAAGCTGGTGGCCTTGTGCCACAGTATTTTCAAGTCGCAGTCCTGCCTGTATTCCCCATTTTTTTATTTGTTTGTTTGCATTGATATATGCGGCATTGATATTTTCATCATAAATAAAATGGTTTGTGATAGTAGCATCTGTTACCCACCCGGCAGCTGTATTATTTTCATATCCTGCATCGTTATCTGTAGTCACATAACTTGATTTTAGGCCGGCTTCAATTTTAGCATTCTTTTTTAATGGCTTAGTGAAATCTAATTTGGCAGAATATATTTTAACCTGTGAGGGCAGATCTCCTCTTAATTCAGTGAAAGGACTTCTTACAGTTCTGTCAGGATTTAAAAAGTTATTTACAAAATACTGGTTTTGCTTTTGGTTGTATGTTATGTAATCTGCATCTGCTGTAACTTCTGTTCCCAGGCTATCAAACTGGTGCCTGAAATTTAAATTGGTCCCAAAATTTGTTGACTTATTTTTTTGGGAATTAGTGGCATAAACGATTGAATCGATTGTACCGTTTCCATCTTTCAGGTAAGTATTATTATCACCACTATGATTATCCGGATTAATAATACCTGACAGAACTATGCCGATGGTTGTTTTTTTATTAAGATAAAAATCGATTCCTGTTTTAATGTTGTGTTCATCAGAAGTATGACGCATGTATGAATATTGTTCGAATATTGTTTCAAGTGCTTTTGTAGTTGTATTCCGGAAATTGCGAACGATCTTCAGGTCTTCGAATCCACTCCAGTGCGAGTAACTGTAATTACCAAAAAGATTAAATTTCCCATTCCGGTAATTAAGATTGAGGCTGTTATTATTTTTCCAGTAAACACCCTGGATATAGCTGGTTGATAAATTACCATTAAAGCCTTTAAGTTTATTCTTTTTAGTTTTGATATTGATAATACCTGAGTTTCCCGAAGCGTCATATTTAGCAGATGGATTTGTCATAATTTCTATCTGGTCAATATTAGAAGAAGGCATATTTTTTAAAAGATTTGCCAGTTGTTCACCACTAAGATATGCCGGTTTTCCATCAAGCATTATGGTTACAGCTTGTTTTCCTTTCAGGCTGATATTTCCATCTTTATCAACGGATACGCCTGGCGATTTTTCCAACACATCCATAACGGTACTGCCGGCGTTGGAAATAAGCGCATCAACATTCACAATTGTTTTGTCAATCTTTCTTTCTATAAAAGGCTTATTTGTATTAATTGCAACTTCTTTTAAAACCTTTGTTTGTGTAATAAGTTGCAAGGTTCCTACGCTAACAGCCGAAGAGTTAAGGATATTTACCGGCTTGCTGTATATAACTGTATGACCGATAGAAGTTGCCCTTACCAAATACGTATTATCCTTTAAATTCTCAAAAACAAAATTACCATTTTGGTCTGCCAGTGAACTTTTTATAAGAGTTGAATCTTTTGATCTTAATAAACTTACAGTTGCTGCATCAATTATTTTTTGGTTTCCTCCATCTTTAAGGGATCCTGTAATTTTTCCTGATTGAGAATAACTAATTGATATACAATTTATTAAGACAAATAAAGTAAGTAAGAGTTTAATTGATTTCATTTTGTTTAATTTAATACTGTGTTTTAAATATTACAATACAAACGTAGGTACTTTGTTTTACACAGTACAGTTTAATACATAAAAGGTAATATCAAATTACTAACGGTAATTAAATACGCTTACAATAATGAAATGGTTACAAACTTATGAAGTAAGGGATGGTTTATTATTTTTTAGAATAACCAATAAAACCCCTGTAATTACTAAAAGGAAGGAAATAATTTCTGCCTGGGTAGGATGGATTCCAAGAAAAGAATAAGTATTATTTACACGGATCAATTCTATAAAAAAACGCTCCAGCCCATTAATGATGAGGTAGATGCCAAAAAGTAATCCGGGAGTGTTTATTTTTTTTCTTATACTCCAGAGAAATAGAAATAATAAGCTGCAGGTTATTGTTTCATATAACGGTGTTGGATACACTGGCTGAGGTAAGGCACGACAATACTTACCTTCACAACCTGGCAACAAAACACCATCTTCATTTACATTGTGCGGATAGGTATATGCAAAAAACCACGTTGGCAAAAATGATGGGCCCTGGAATGCTTTATGGGGAACTGTTTGCAGGTTATCAGATTTTCTATCAGTAACAGGCGTAAGCGTTGAATCAGGGTTCATTACACTGCCCTGCAAATAATATGCACTGTTGTCGTTCAAACTTTTATTGAACATCTCTGGTGTAGCCGCCACAACATGGCCTGGTGTATCACTGATATAGGCACTGTTGTAAATACCCCAATCACCATCACCGGATACCTGGCATCCTATGCGTCCAACTGCATAAGCGATCATCAGAGCGGGTGCAACAGAATCGGCCAACGGCCAGAAGCGAATGCCTTTTTTAGCAGCATACCATGTTATGGCAACCGCCGCGCAAATAAGTCCACCATAAAAAGTAAGTCCACTGGGAGAAAGTAAATTTGCAACAGGATCTTTTATGAATCTGTCCCAGTTCTCAAAATTGTCAAAAAGCTTAGCTCCTAAAATTCCAAAAACCAATGCAAATATTACAAGGTCTCCTACCCTGTCATGTGGCCATACTCTTATTATTCTTTGCTCAGGTTTAACTAATTTCTGTTTCGCTTTTTCCCTGAATTTTATGAAGATTAAAATAGCAGCAAGTATCAAACCGCCCGTCCAGCTTCCTTTTGAAGAAAAAATGTATTCCTGCAGATCAACTCCTTCTTTCCTTGTGGCAAGCCAGGCGCCAACCAGTTTAAAACCAAAAAGAAATCCAATACAACCATTAAGGATCATTTCAAAAAGCGAAGCCGGTTTTCCCACTGTAATTATTTCTTCCCTGGGAACAAGTAATCCCAGCTTTTCTTTTCTCTTTAATTCTTTGGTAAGAAAAACTGCGGCAGTAATAAATGATAACGCAACAAATATTCCAAATGAATAAAATATTTTCAATGCATTGATCTCAACACCAAACCAATCTTTGATTACATAATATAAATTTGGATACATGCTTACGCGTTAGTTGAGAAATAATTTGCTACAACAAATTATGATTAATAATGGATTGCTAAAATGTTTTGCTTTGTGCAAATTTATATTAACAATATTCTTCAAAAGCTGCTGTAAGATTATTTGCGATCATTTGGGCAGACCTGCCTTCGATATTATGCCTTTCAATGAAGTGAACCAATTGCCCGTTTTTAAATAAAGCAATTGACGGGGATGATGGTGGGTATGGTTTTAAATGTTCACGAAGATTTTGTACTGCCTCTTCATCAAAACCTGCAAAACTGGTTGTTAACCGGTTAGGGATTTTATTATGATTATTAACCGCCATTATAACTCCGGGCCTGGCTGTACCGGCAGAACATCCGCAAACTGAATTGATAACAACCAAAGTTGTTCCATCTTCTTTTAATACATTTTGTACATCATCTTTAGAAAGGAGTTCAGTAAATCCGTTTTCTGTCAACTCTTCTTTCATTGGTATAACTATTTCTTCGGGATACATATTTTTTTTATTAGGCTGCAAATTTACATCAGATATGATCAGCAATCAAAAGAGATTATTCTTTTAGCTTTTAAATGTTAATTACATGCTTTAATCTTTAATATTTTCAGTATGGCAGCAAAATTGATATATGAAGTGAAAATTGAAAGTCATGAAAAATAAAATTATCATCACAATGGTTGCAGGTATACTTGCTCTTTGTATGGGTTTCAATACAACCGTAAGTTCGCAAACCACACTACCTGGTGGAACTATAAGATATCCCGATGGATCTTATAAATTACCCAATGGAACAATGAAGTATCCAAATGGCGCCGTAAGAATTCCAAGTACTGCAAAATATCCTAATGGCACCAGAAGAACGCCAGTCTATACAAATACAACAAGGAGATATCCACCTGTGTATTCAACAGACAGGTATCAGCATCGTAGGCAAACATGGCTACCACCCGGACAAGCTAAAAAAATATATGGTGGAAGCGCCAGGGATTATGCTCACGGTCATAATAAAGATAATGATCGGGATAATGATCATCGGGATCGTGATAATGATCATCGTGAACATGGCCATGGTCATGACAAGCACGACTAAATACTGATTTCTATTATGATTAATACCCCAATATCTTTAACATACTTTGAGCGGATTGCTCCTTGGCATATACCCAGTCAACGAGCTTTCCGTTTTTATCTTTTGCTATGATTATATGTTTGGGGGAGGGTATGAGGCAGTGTTTTATACCACCATATCCACTTATCTGGTCTTGGTATGCACCTGTATGAAAAAACCCCACATATAAGGGTTCCCCATTACCTACTTTTGGAAGAAAAACCTCGTTGATGTGTTCTTCAGAGTCATAATAATCATGACTATCGCATGTGATGCCGCCAAGCGTAACCCTTTGGTATTCTTCGCTCCATTTATTTATAGGCAGCATTAAAAATTTCTCGCCAATTCCCCACGTATCAGGAAGCGTTGTAATGAATGAGGAATCGATCATATACCATGTTTCCCTGTCGTTCTGTTTTTTTTCACCGATTACGCTGTAAATATGGGCCATGCTTTCACCCACCGTATAGCTCCCGAATTCTGTGTAAATATTGGGCATGGGAACTTTGCTTTTTTTACAGCCTGCTTTAATATTTCTAACGATCTCGTTGATCATGAACTGGTAATCGTATTCAAAACCCAGCGAATGTTTTATGGGAAATCCCCCGCCGATATTTATTGAATCCAGCTCCGGGCATATTTTTCGAAGCTGGCAATACAGGTTTATTATTTTATTAAGTTCACTCCAGTAATAGATATCATCCTTGATGCCTTTATTCAAAAAAATATGCAGCATTTTTAACTGGAAGCGGTGTTCATTTCCTTCTATCTCATCTACATAAAATTCTAATATATCTCTTGCGCGTATCCCTAACCGTGAGGTATAGAAAGGAAATGTTGGTTCCTCTTCTGCGGCAACCCTGATGCCGATCTTAAATGGAACTCTTACAGATTTTCTGTAGGCTTTTAATTCTTCTTTATTATCCAGTACCGGGATCACATTTGTAAATCCGGTATTAAGCAGCCTGGCTATACGGCTGGTGTACGATTTTTGTTTGAATCCATTACAGATGATAAAAATATCCTTATCTATTTTTTTTCTTTCATACAACTTATTGATGATCTCGATATCATAGGCAAAAGATGTTTCTAAATGAATATCATATTTCAAAGCTTCTTCAACGGCATAAGAAAAATGTGAGCTTTTAGTGCAATAACAATAGAAATATTCGCCTTCGTATTTATGTTTTTTGAAGGCATTGGCAAACATTTTTTTGGCCTTGTTTATCTGCATGCCGATCTTAGGAAGATAGGTAAGCTTTAAAGGTGTTCCATATTTATCTATCAGCGTTTTTATATCCACGCCGTTGTATTGCAAATAATCATCTTTAAGATTAAAGTCTTCCTGGGGAAATTTAAACGTTTGGCGCACCAGGTCGGTGTACGAATTATTCATCTATGGGTGTAGTTAATGAATGATGTGCAAATGTATATAAACCAATATTTATTTAATAAAAAAAAGCCGTGCAATAAAAACTGCACGACTTTGTAAATTGAATGTAATATTTTATTTAACTGAATCGATCAGTTTTTTAAAACTCTCTGGTTCATTCATTGCAAGATCAGCAAGCACTTTCCTGTTAAGCCCGATATTTTTCCCGGTAAGTTTATGCATGAACTGGCTGTAAGTCATGCCTTCTGCTCTCACAGCCGCGTTTATACGCGCGATCCATAAAGTTCTGTATTCACGTTTCTTAAGTTTACGACCAACATAACTGTAGGTCATTCCTTTTTCCATTACATTTTTCGCAACGGTATAAACGTTTTTGCGCTTGCCGTAATATCCTTTGGCGGCTTTTAATATTTTTTTTCTTCTTGCTCGTGATGCAACTGCATTTACTGAACGTGGCATATAATAAGTTTAAAATTTAATAATGTTTTTGAGGCGGATATATCACCTTTCGGATACCTGTACTTATTTCATTCTTAGCAAACGCATAACAAAATCCCTGTTAGCGCCCGTAACCTTACCATCCTTGCGCATATTGCGTTTACGTTTGGTAGACTTCTTTGTTAAGATATGACGTTTGAAAGCTTTTTGGAAAGTGATCTCTCCTGTACCCGTAACTTTAAAGCGTTTTTTAGCGCTCGAGTTGGTTTTAACCTTTGGCATTATTATAATTTATTTTTACACCCTGCCGGCGATCCCGAACAGACGGAATACTTAGTGAGCCATGTGGGTAATATGTTTTTTATTCCGGTTTTCCGGAAAGCATAAACACAAATGCTTAATGGGCTGCAAAAGTAAAGAAATTTCACTAAATAAACAAAGGCTTTGAAGATCAGGTTACGCACCAGCGTAATCGTGAAAATGCCCCCATTTAAAAGATACATAGGTAAAGGCAGTTACAACAAGCATTGCGGCAGAATTAAAAGTATCGATGTTGTAGTTTATATTGTAAATGATTACCGGTCTGTTTTTCATTGGTGATAATTCAGTTAACCGGTTTTGGAGATCGGAATAAGGAATATTCTTGTCAAAAGGAATGTGTACCGCAGGGTTCAGCCTGCACAGGGCATTGATCTGTTTATTTCCTGTTGTTCCATTGTATGAGCTTTCTGTGCGCACATCAAAAAAAGCGAATTTGTATTTACTGAATCGCAAGCTCTTCAGCAGATAAATAGTGAAAATTATTTTTTTTAATAAATAGAATTCAATCCATAATCGCACTGGATGAGGGTTGTCATGCGCCCATGTTGCTCTTAGGCCTGGTTGGAATTATTACTTCTATTATTTTATGTTACTTGTTTTTCGGAAATGTTGCATAAACAAGTATCAATGTACAATTTTCAATTCTATATGTCTATGTTTCTATGTGGTTTAATTATGAGTTGTGGGTTGTGAGTTGAAAAGTAGAGTAAGTTGACATAAACGAGAAACCAGAAACGAGAAACGAAGAACATTTTCATATTCCGGGTAAACGTTATCGAACACTACTAGTGCGCATAAATCCCTAGTGATCTTGCCTTAACTCCACTGGTTAAATTTCCATCTCCTTTATAGAAAAGAGTATACGTCCTTTGAGGCGCCCCGCCCGCATTTCCACTGGTGCCTGATGAAAGTGTGAATGCCAGCTTTGCCAGGATCAATCGTTGTGACAGTGGGGTTGTTGCCGGAACGCCTATACCAAGTGTTCTCGTCACATAAAATGTATCCGGAGTCTGTATGTTGTAACCGATCAATTGAAATGCACTGACATTACCGGGCTTAAATTTGGTAAGGATTGTTGTGTTCTTTGCATATGAAAACAGGTCAACTGTTTTACCAAGGGTATCATTGTACACTGCATTTATGAAGCGAAGATTTACATAGCCTTCCAATGGCGCAATGTAAGGGTCCTGGATAAAGATGCGTGAAGAATCCCTCGGCGAATTCAATGAGTCTGTAATCAGGAAAGTATATTTTCTGCCTGCAATAAGATTTTCAGTCAAATTTGTGATCGGAATGGAATCAGGTGTTACTTTTCCCGGTGCTGATAATTTTATTTGTGTTAGGCCGGGCTGAACTGCAATATATGTTGTTGTAATATTAGGTGATATATTGTTTACGAATTGCGGGAACTGGCCATTATAACTGATGGGGGTTCCTGATACTTTTGTATTATTCAGAAAAATATTAAATGTATCGGGCTTGCCGGTAGACTGCCTGAAGAATGGCGCTGCATCAACAACTTTTAAATATGCCTTCGAAGAATCTCCGTCAACATAAGGTGTTTTAATCCTGAATTCCCTTTTGCAAGAATTGATGCTGATCAATGCAATTGTGGTCAGGGCCATCATAACAATATTTTTTTTCATCCTGGTCGTTTTAAGCATTAAGATTAAGGTTGAGAAAACCATGGCTGTTTCGTATGATAGTCGAGGTCGAGGCCGCCGATCAAAGTCAGTGCCGGTATATCATACAGGTATTCTGAATTATATCTTGGCCTTGCCCTGTAAACGGGTTTGCCATTGTTGTTGATATAATATCCGCCTCCGGCAGGAACAAAATCTGCATACACTTGTTTGCCGGTTAGAGGGTCAATATCCATATAATGATAACGCCTCATATCCACCCAGGTATCATTCATTCCCCATCCAAACAGTGCGATATATTTTTGCAGCATGATCTGCGTAAGCGTAATATTATTATCCATCGCAGGAACCACTGCAGGATTGGCAAGAAAATTATCCCGCACAGTTGATGTGATCAGTTTTGAAGGTGGAACATTGGTGCTGTAATTTGCTGCAAGCATATCAAAGTTCAAACTGATCCCCAATCTGTATGCAGCGATAGCCATTGATTTATCTCCTTTGCGAAATGCTGCTTCTGCTTTTAAAAATTGCATTTCGGATGCAGTCATCACAGGAAATTCTGCTTTATCCCTGAAAATATATCTTCCCTGTTCTGTTGTAGGTGCTCCGGTTGAAGAAAACGGATTGCCCCAAAAATTTTGCGGCCTTAAGTTCGCACTAAGGCTCGTTGTTCCTTCTACGCCGGGTGTAACACCATAAAATGTGCTGTCAGTATTTTCTCGCAGCATGTACCATGTTCTCGGATCGTTTACTCCTACAAATGCAGTTGTATTTCTGCCAGACATTAAGTTTGAGATGTATGCAGATTGCCTTGGGCTGCCCATATTTCCGCGGTAGGGACCATAATAATTTGAAGTGCCCGAGGTTTGTAAAGCTGCAAATTTCAAAGTAGAATTATCTGCATTACTTGTCATGGCAAGATTGCAATAATAAATTACTGAATCCGCCTTATAAGTTGATTTATCAGAAAGGTAAGCATATGAGCGGGCGAGCACACCGTACACAAATTTTTTCCATTTATTTACGTCGCCACCATTCATGAAAGCATCGCCGATAGCGAGGTTCGACGGGCTCACACTACCATCAGTCCTGTTTAAATTTGCCAATGCCCTGAAACAAGTTGCGCGTACGGTATCATACACTTCAGTCTGATCCTGATAATCAAATTGCTGACGGCTCGCATCAAATGCTTCCCTGAGAATAACATTATTATATTGATTGGTAAGTTCCAGCCAGCCCCATGCCCGAATGGCCTGGGCCACACCTACATAATCCCATTTTTGCTGGGCGGTTCCATAATCAATTACCCGGTTTAAATTTGCTCCCTGGCCATAATAAAACATAGCCCAAACAGATCCGAGCGCATCGCTACCTCCAATGGTACCTCCCATTTTATCATATTGGGTACCGCCATTATCAGATGTTGTTAATGTATAATTATTCCAATATTGGATATACCTGCCTATAATAATCCCATCACCTCCCAATCCATATCCGGAGCCGGCAGCGGATGAATATCCCAGCATCGCACCAATAACACTGGGTAGAATATTTTCAACAGGCTGCACCGTTTGTGCATTGGGATTTCTATACGCTTCGTCAAGCTTTTTATTACAGGAAATATTTGAAATGACTGCTATTACAATCATTAAAAAAAAGGATAAGAGTTTATTTTTCATTTTCCGGTTATTTAATTGTATTATCGGCCTTAAAAATTTGCCCTGAAACCAAAATTCAAAGAAATAGGAGTGGCCACATTTCCATAATCAATTCCAAATGCTCCAACACCCCTGGAACCTGCAGTATTCCCGTTCACTGCAGGGTCACCACCATTATAATTTGTTATCAGGATAAGGTCATTTGCGGTAGCAAAAACGCTTAGTCCTTTAAAAAATTTGGCCCTTTTAATAAAACTTTCAGGCAATAAATAATTTAATGTAATATCTCTCAGCCTGAACCAATTCACATCTTTTTGTATGAACTCTTCATCAGGCATTCCTGCAGTTTCATTATAATATGTTGAACTGTTATAATAAGGAGTAACCAGTATGGTATTTTTTGTAGGATTAGATGTATTCTCCAATCCATCTTTCAAAACGCCGGTAACAACTCTCGGGGTTCTCCTGTCTGAAGTTCTTGCACTTCTCCCGATACTTGTTAAGTACATATCGGTGGCATTAAAAATATCTCCACCCACTTTCAAATCCCAAAGAAAATTGATGCTGAAGTTTTTGTAGCGAATAGAATTATAAGTTCCCAATGTAAACGCAGGGTTTCGGTCACCAATAGGCACAAAACTCGGATTCACAATTGGCAAACCGTTAGCCGGATTTATCAGAATGTCTCCCCTGTTGTTTCTTGTATAACTATATCCGGTTAATAGTGTTGTAGGATGTCCCCTTATCAATCCACCTCTTACATTCTGATATAACCAAGTGTCCCCGATATAATAATCGTTTTTTGGTTGTATTGATGCCGGAATAGCGATAACATTGCTCCACATGTGCGCATAATTGAAGCGAATATCCCAGTTCCAATCTTTATTTTTTACCGGGCTTATTCCAAGTGTTATTTCAATTCCCTGGTTACGGCTCTCCGCAGCATTTTGAGTGTTGAGTACAAAACCGGTTCCATAACTGGCACGAAACCCGACACTGATCTGGTCAGTATTATGCGTGTTGTAGTAAGTTCCGTCTAAAGATAATAGGTTATTAAAAAACTTTAGTTCTGCACCAACTTCATAAGTATTTTGAATTTCAGGTTTTAGGTTAGGATTATTATTAAAAAACCCATATGAATAGGGAGGTACAGGTGAACTGGCAAAATTGTTTACAAAAACAGATTGATTAGTATAGGGGTCCGGAATGCGAGCAGTAGTTGCTAACGCGCCGCGAAGCTTAAAGTAATTCAAAATATTACCGCGTTTCAGGAAAGGCAGCATGTCACTAACGATAGCGCTTACACTAAACCCTGGATATTCATAATGACGGTTAGCTGCCGGGAAAATTGAAGATGCTTCCCATCTGTGCGTATAATCCAAAAAGATATAATTATTATAGCTCAGTCCTGCTTCTCCAAAATAGGCAAATTGCCTTATGATATTTTCATTTGGTTTATTAAAAGCGTTTTGTAATAATCTTACCCTCGTAGCAAGTAAAGTATTGCTACTGTCTGTACGGGATGAATCTTTCAAATTAGTTCCACTCACTGCAAATTCCTTTGTTTCATAATCCTGCCACATTGTGCCAGCCATTAATCTTACAGAAAATTTTCCGAATTTTTTATTTGCTGTTGCATTAATGGTATGATTGTAACCAGTATATTTTAAATAATAATTATCCAATGCGCCACCTGATGCTAAAGTATTCAGACTAGACTCAGGATGATAAAAGCCATAACCATTGGTACTATACTTTTCATATCCAAATCTGCCTGCTACAGTGAGCCAGGAAAGAGGATGGATATCAACTCCCATAGTTGCTATAACTCTGTCAGTCCTATCCTGGCTGTGATTTTTTGCAGCGCTGAAAAAAGGATTATCTATTGCTTCAGTGTTGGCCGAAGTTGCATACAATAAACGCTTATGTCCTGAAGCATCCAGATACTTACTTGCATCATCTGTTACCGGCCATGCGTAAAGATCAAGTAAAAATCCACCAGCTCCTCGTATCGGCTTATCGTTTTTTGAATTAATATAAGATATGGTTGGATTGATAGTTACATATTTATTGATCTTCGTATTATTTGACAATTTGATATTAAATCTTTTGAAAGTATTGTTGGGTATCGTTCCATCTTCATTAAAATAAGAAGTCGACAACCTGAAACCAACATTTTTTATTCCGAAATCAACTCCGACATTATGGGTTTGTGCAAAGCCGGTCTTGAAAAAATTACCAACGTTATCAATTCTTTTTACATCAGCAGGATACGCAGGACCGAAATATGTAAATGAATTGGTGCTGGGTGTGCCACCTGTTCCCGGAGAAAAATTATTTTCGAGTTGCGGAAATCTTGTTTCTTTTACAATCCTGAAACTGTTGTCATACGAGATCCTTGTCTTGCCATTAATGCCGGGTTTTTTTGTTGTAATAATAATAGCGCCTGAGCCTGCCTGGCTTCCATATAACGCAGTAGCTTCAGGGCCTTTGAGAACTGTTATGGATTCAATATCACTGGGATTTATATCTGCAATGCGATTGGTATAATCATTTGCGCGGTTGGGTTTATCAGAAGCAAGACCTATCCCGCTCCCCCCGTTGGAAGTTTCGTTGAAGGTTGAATTATCAATTATTATCCCATCCACAACAAACAATGGCTGGTTGCTGAGTGATGCAGAATTAAACCCTCTCAGAACAATGCTGGAGGATGCGCCGGCAGTGCCTGTGGTAGGAGTTACTGTTAAACCTGCAACTCTTCCCTGCAAACTGTTTACAAAATTTTCTCTTTGTGTTTCCGCAATTTCTTTTCCTCCTATTGCTTGTGCAGAATATCCCAGCTCACGTGGGTTGCGCTTTATATCCATCGCAGTAGTTACAGAAACTTCTTCCAGCACAGCAGTGCTGGTTTGCATGGTAATACTCACCGATGCCCCATTCACTTTTACCTGCTGTGCCTTGAAGCCGACACCGCTAACCAGCAATAAATCACCAGCATTTGCATGTATGGTAAAGTTGCCATTCGCATCTGTTTTCGTTCCTGTTTTTGTTCCTTTCAAAAGCACTGTTGCATCCGGGACAGGTGTTCCGTCCTGCGACACAATTCTGCCGGAGACCAAAATGTTTTGAGAGAAAGTTTGTAAAGAAAACTGGATGAATAATAAAACCAATAAGGCTCGTGTAAATTTTCTCATAACGTAAAGTTTGTTGTTGAAATCTAAAAGAATTACCAGCGAAATCAAAATGAAAAGTATTTAATTTTATTTATATATCAACGATTTTTCTTTTTTTTTATGACCGAAACCTATTTTGGGGATAAGCTTTTTTAAAGGTTGTTCTTTTCATTTTTACATGAAGCGGGGGAGGTTTTGATCTTTGTTGAATCTTCTTTTATATTGTCGGGTGTTTCTTCTTCGTCCGTATCAAAATAAAATTGAAAAATATTTGCCATATCCTTGGCATGATAAATATTCCGGTTGTATTTATTACCTAAAACAATAATGGTAGTTAAATCCTGGATCACTCTTATCAGCACTGCATTATTTCCATGTCACATTCCATTGTGGTAAATTATTTTTTGCCATCCGGGTAAATATTCATTCTCCAGCCCAGGCCTTAATTTTTTATTCCTGGTTTTTCATTGCTGTAGGGAGAAAGACTTCCTGCAATCTTTGCTCAGAGAAAAGCAGGTTGGTATAAAGCGCCTGGCCCCATTTTAAAAGATCTTCCGGCGTACTGTAAATATATTTATCGCCAAAGCCGCAATCCAGAAATGTCAATGCTTCCTGCCTGCCCCTGTATTTATAGGTATGTGTAGCCTTGGTTGTATCTGCAAATGTGAATACATACGTGTCGTGCATTTGTAGTGGTAAAAAATGTTTGCTGCATAAAATCACCGTAGCTTTTTCCTGAAATCTTTTCAATGATAAGCCCAAGCAATTCAAAAATTGGCATTGCAATAGGTAAAATGGTTGCCTGGTAGATGAAGTTAGTGCGGGCTTAAATTTTATCAGATAATCCAACACAATCTGTAATCAAAAGTTTTCTTCCTTCCGCCTGTCTGTCCCGGGAAACAGCTTTTCTATCCAGTGCATCCGGCTTGATAAAGGTCCTTCCATTTTAGTAGTACGGTCATCAATGGCATCTTCATCAAATAATTCGCCCAGTTGTAATTCAGCCGGCAGGTACACCAGGATATTTTTTTTCTGATCCAGGAGAAAAGTTTTTACAGCTCCATCCGACTTTGTATCCGTAACATTTTCTTTTATAACACGGATGGCTTCCGTAGCAATTTTTTCCATGCGCCCCTCTGTTTTGCCGGTTGCATTGCCTGCATACCTTGCTACTTTTTCAACAACATAATCTTTCTTATCTCCAAAAATTACATCGAGCAACTGCGTAGAAAAAGCGCCATTTATTATTGCTGCATTACCCTCTTTATTACCGCTGAATTTATACAAGCCTAAAAGTACTGTTGGTAGGGCAGCCTGGTCAAGCGATTGCCCTGATAAGATATCTTCGGGTTTCTTTACTTCCTGTGTGTTAGGATCTATTTTTTGTAGTTCGGCTAAACCTAAATTTTTTTGAATAAGCTCAGTAATGTTCACGGCCATACAATATTTTTTTCCGGTTTGTTATGATGTTTTTTTCTTTTGACTTTTGGGAGCGAATATGGCAAACATTCTTTTGCCTTCCAGTTTGGGCATGCTCTCCAGGGTGCCCACCTGCACAAGTCTTTCGGCAAATTTTAAAAGAAGCAACTCCCCTCTTTCCTTAAACATAATTGCCCGTCCTTTAAACTGAACATATGCTTTTACTTTATTGCCATCTTTTAAAAAATTTTCGGCATGTTTTGATTTAAAGTCAAAATCATGATCATCCGTATTGGGCGTAAAACGGATCTCTTTTACTTCCGACACTTTACTCTTGGCCTTCATTTCTTTTTCCTTCTTCTTCTTCTCGTACAAAAATTTATTGTAGTCAATGATTTTACAAACAGGCGGATCTGCTTGCGGAGAAATTTCTACCAGGTCAAGGCCCTGGTCCTGCGCCATCTTTTGCGCTACAACCGTATCGTAAACGCCTACTTCTACATTTTCACCAACAAGCCGTACCTGCGGTACTCTTATCATATGGTTGGTGCGGTGTTCCTGTTGTTGTTCTTTTTTAAAACGGGGATTAAATGCGCCTCTCGGTGCTCTTGGGGGAAATGCCATTAATTGATTTTAGTTTAAAAATATTTATTTACCAGCAACATCTCTATGGTCATCTTCGTTGTGTCACTCACTTGTACTTTCATTTCATTGGTCATCAATGTAAGCCACTACTACCCGAACCTTATGTCACAAATTGATTTTTCTTTTTTAAGTTACATCAATTCTTTGTGACCTTGTGGCAACTTACTCAAATGCTCTTTTGTTTTCAACTTCTTCATTCACCATGGCAATAAATTCGGCCATGCTTTTTGTTCCCAGGTCGCCTTTACCTTGTCTCCTGATCGCAATGTTTTCGTTCTGCACTTCCTTCTCACCTATTACAAGCATATACGGAATCTTCGCCAATTCGGTATCCCTTATTTTCTTCCCGATCTTCTCATTCCTGTCATCTATCACTGCACGAATATCTGCAATTTTCAATGCATTTAAAACATTTTCTGCATACGGTAGAAATTTTTCACTTATGGGCAAAATCTTTACCTGAACGGGGGTGAGCCATAAAGGAAATTTCCCGGCGCAATGTTCAATAAGCAGGGCAACAAATCTTTCCAAACTCCCGAATGGTGCACGGTGTATCATAACTGGTGTATGCCTGGCATTATCCTCCCCGATATAAGTGAGTTCAAATCTTTCCGGCAAATTATAATCAACCTGTATGGTTCCTAATTGCCATTTGCGGCCAATTGCATCCCGTAGCATGAAATCAAGTTTGGGCCCGTAAAAAGCAGCTTCGCCATATTCAATAACGGTCTTCAAACCTTTTTCGGCAGATGCTTCAATGATCGCTTTTTCGGATACTTCCCAGTTCTCATCACTGCCAATATATTTGCTCCTGTCTATTTTATCTCTTAACGAGATCTGTGCAGTATAATCTGTAAATCCCAAAGATTTCAAAACATAAAATACCAGGTCTATCACTTTTTTAAATTCATCTTTCACCTGCGACGGCATACAAAAAAGATGCGCATCATCCTGTGTAAATCCCCGCACCCGGGTAAGCCCGTGCAGTTCACCATGCTGCTCATAACGATACACCGTGCCAAACTCTGAAAATCTTAACGGGAGATCTTTATAACTTCTTGGTGAAGATTTATAGATCTCACAATGATGCGGGCAGTTCATTGGTTTAAGAAAAAATTCTTCCCCTTCCTGCGGCGTTTTAATTGGCTGGAAACTATCCTTGCCATATTTTTCAAAATGCCCGCTTGTAACGTATAAATTTTTATGCCCAATGTGCGGGGTGATCACCGGCAGATAACCCGCTTCAGTTTGTGCTTTTTGTAAAAATTGCTGAAGTCGTTCGCGCAGCATGGTACCGTTAGGCAGCCACAAAGGCAAGCCCATTCCAACCTTTTCGGAGAAAGTAAAAAGTTCTAATTCTTTTCCCAATTTTCTGTGATCGCGTTTTTTTGCTTCTTCCAGCAAAACCAGGTATTCGTCTAATTCTTTTTGTGTTGGAAATGTAACACCATAGATCCTGGTGAGCATTTTATTATTTTCATTTCCTTTCCAGTAAGCCCCGGCAATGGCCGTAAGCTTTACCGCTTTTATAATTCCTGTTGCCGGAATGTGTGGCCCCCGGCACAGGTCGGTAAAACTTCCCTGGCTGTATAAAGTTATTTCGCCGTCATTGAGCCCTCCTAATAAATCTAATTTATATTCATCCCCTTTGTCTGCGAAATATTGAACGGCATCTTTTTTTGAGATTTCTTTTCTTACATAATTATTATTTTGTCGTGCCAGCTCGGTCATTTTGATCTCCAGCTTTTTCAGATCTTCTTCAGCGATAACATTTTCTCCTAAATCAACATCATAATAAAATCCATTTTCCAGTGGCGGGCCAACCCAGAATTTTACACCCGGGAACATTGATTGTATGGCTTCTGCCATAAGATGTGCAGATGAATGCCAAAAAGTTGATTTGCCATTTATATCATCCCATGTTAAAAATTTTATGCTGGTGTCATTGTTGATTGGTCTTGTTGCATCCCAGGTAACTCCATTTACATCAGCAGCCAATACTTTACGCGCTAATCCTTCACTTATTTTTTTTGCAATATCGATTGCCGAAGAGCCTTTTTGGTATTGCCTTACAGCTCCGTCGGGGAAAGTAATATTTATCAACTCTTCCATCTTAATTTTATCTTATCTTATAATGAATTTAAGGATTGCAAATTTAACGAAGTATTAGGTAAAGAAAGAATGTGATTAATTGTTTCGCTTTTATTTAGCCATAATTTTACAAAAACCCATTGTGCAGTACATACTATGAAACAAATATTTACGCTCCTTCTAATTATTTTTTCTGGCTTTCATGTTAGCGCACAGCAGCATAAATATCCTCATGTTGTTCCCAAAAAAGTTATTCCAAAAGGTAAACCATCCGCAGCTTCCCAAAGAAAAACAAATCATTCCAATCCGTCACATTTTGTAAAAGCAGAAGACCCGGTAAATTTCAATGGACAATGGAAAGGTGGTTTTTCCGACAACACCGCGGGACTGATCGGTATATTGAACGACAGGATAGATTATGTTTTAGAACTTGAAACGCATGGCACGGAAGTGACAGGGTATTCTTACACTTATTTTTCTGAAGGCAATAAACGCTATTACACCATTTGTAAATTAAAAGGAACATTAAACAAACTAACCAATGAGGTGGAAGTTACTGAGTTTGAAAGAACCAAATATAATACGCCGCCGGATTTCAGCAACTGCTTTCAAACGCACCGTTTAAAATATATCAAACAAAATAAAGATTCAGAATTATTGAAAGGCAGCTGGATACCAGCACCAAATCAACAGGGAAATTGCGGATATGGCCAAACAACCCTGGTAAGAAGAATTGTAAATAAAACCCCTGATATTGTTACTGCCTTTTCCCCTGAAATAAAAAATAAACCGCAGTACAGGGATCTGAACAGGGAAAAACCCGCACATGCGGATAAGAAACCGAATCCAAAAACGCAAAGCAAAATACCGCCGCCTGTTATCAAAAATAATGTGGTAAAAAAATATACCACTCCTAAAAAAGATACTGCATCTAAAAAAGATATAGCAGTAAAGCCTGCCGTTATTGCACATGAAAAAATATTAACACCCACTATAAAATTTGAAACAAGAAGCAATACGGTTTTAAAAAATATAGAAATTAAAAATGAAACTTTTACCGTTGACTTTTATGATAACGGTGAAATAGATGGTGATTCCATTTCAGTTTTTTACAATGGCAAGTTGGTGTTGCAGCACCAGCGTTTGAGCGACAGACCAATAACAGTAACGCTAACAGTTGACCCGAGCCGCGCGGTAAATGAAGTGGTAATGTATGCTGAGAACCTGGGTACCATTCCTCCCAATACGGCATTGATGATAGTGCATGATGGCGACGACAGGTACGAGGCTAGGATCGTTTCTGATACTGAAAAAAACGGAACGATCCGGCTTACTTACAAACCGAGATAAACCCTGGCTATGTTTTGTTCCACTGATACGTTTTCCACGCCCACCACATAAGTACAAATTGTAAAGGAAACAACCTTAACCATGCCACCCATTCAGGTACACACAATCTTACTGAAACACATCCGTGCATTTGAATCATATAAACGTGCGCAAGGATAAATGCCGTAAGTAACGCAATGATCAATATGGCACCAGCTTTCCGCGTTAGTGGAAAAAGCATCAGCAGAGCAAAGCTTATCTCGCAAATGCCACTAATAATATTGATCAGCATTTTTGCAGGGAAGTATGGCGGTATAAGATCCAGGTAGGATGCGGGGTGCCAGAAATGATTGATGCCTGCACCTGTATAAAAAATGCAAAGTATAACAAGGCTTAGTTTTTTTAACCAGAAATGTTTTTTAGTTTTTATCAAAATTAAAATTTAAAATTCCACGTTACGGATGGTAATACCGGGAATAAGGATACCTGCTTAGCCTGTATCTTAAGCGTATTGTTATAAGGATTTCCTTCCTGATCAAAATAAATGAAATAGGGATTTTTTCTGCTATAAACATTATACACACTAAACACCCACTGGCTTTTTAATTTGCGGTTTGGTTTTTTATTGGGTGAATACATCGCTGAAAAATCAAGGCGATGATACGACGGCAGCCTGTACTCATTTATCCTGCTGTATTCCTGCGAGAGCACTCCGTCAAAAATATAAAACCGCTGTGGAAGTGTTGCTGCATTTCCCGATCCAAAAATAAAATCAGCCGACAGTTTCCATTTTTTATTTAGTTCATACGCTGCTACAACAGACATATCATTTCTCCTGTCGTATTTTGCCGGATATTTTTCGCCCAGGTTTAACTCAGGAAATTTTCGCCAAGTCCAGCTTAACGTATAGCCGATCCACCCGGTTAATTTTCCTTTTGTTTTATTTATGAAAAACTCAGATCCATAACTCCATCCCTTGCCGAATGTGAAAAAATTTTCCGTATCCTCAAGTGTGTTTTGAACATACCCCTCCTTATATTCTATCTGGTTCTTCATGCTTTTATAATACAACTCCACAGATGTTTCGTATGTATTGTCTTTAAAATTTTTAAATAAGCCAAGTGCATATAGCCAGCTTTCCTGCGGCTTTACTTTATAAGTACTGGGCACCCAAATATCTGTAGGCAGGGTAGTTCCTGCATTGGAAACCAAATGAATGTATTGCAGATTTTTTGTTACGGCTACTTTAACAGATGTTGCATCGTCTATGGCATACCGTAAGGTGAATCTAGGCTCAGGGGCGTTATAGTTTTTAACGGGCTCACCTTTATTAAAAATGGTGCTGTCTGTCCGGTTGCCATTGGCATCAGTTGTATAAATTTTGTATGCCCCAATTTGTTGAAATAAGCTCCAGCGAAGGCCGGCATTTATTTTAATTTTATCGCTTATGTCCCAATCATCCTGTAAATATATGGCAGCTTCGTGTGCATATTTTATTTGTGCATTCTTAGGCTTAAATTCAACACTATCCTGTTTACCGCTTACTACAGAAGGTGTAAAAGTATGATAGGTGTATGATGCACCAAATTTTAGTTTATGGCCTGAGAACGGGTATAGATCAAAGTCTTGCTTTACACTAAGATCGCGGATGCCGGAAAGCAAATTGATCTCAAAATTATTTTGTTGTGCTGTGAAATTAAAATTATAGTCATTGTAAACGATGGCTGTGTTTCCAAATAAACGGTTATTGAATACATGATTCCACCTGAATGTTCCGGTTGAATTTCCCCAGGGTATTTTTACATTCAATGACTGGCGGCCGTTTACAAAATCAAATTTATCCTTGCCAAAATAGCCGCTTAAATAGATCCTGTCTTTTTGAGAAAATGTATAATTCACTTTTGCATTGAGATCATAAAAATAATAACCTGATCCATGGAAAGAGCTTGATTTTTTTATGAAGGGTTTTGCCAGAGCATCGATATAAGTTCGCCTGGCTGAAATAATAAAGGAGACTTTATTTTTGAGAAGTGGCCCCTGTAAAGAAAATCTAGATGCTATCAACCCTATGCCCCCATCCACCTGCAAATTTTTATTATTGCCTTCTTTCATTGAAATGTCCAGCACGCTTGATAATCGTCCGCCATATTGGGCAGGCATACCACCTTTAATCAATGAAGCACTCTTGATAGCATCTGCATTGAAGATGGAAAAAAATCCAAACAAATGGCCTGTATTGTACACCACTGCATCATCAAGTATAATAAGGTTTTGATCGGGGCCACCACCACGAACGTATATACCAGCACTTCCCTCCCCCGCATTTCTTACGCCAGGTAAAAGCTGGATGGCTTTTAATACATCTATCTCTCCTAAAAAAGAAGGGATAGATCTTATCTGTTCTATAGACAGATCCAGCTTGCCCATCTGTGCATTTTTTACATTGCCGTCTTTGCGTTTAGAGGAAATAATTATTTCTTTTGAGGTGGTGGTTTTAGGCAATATTTCAAAATTGAACTGCTTATTACCGTCAAGGTATATTTCTGCGATCTTTGTTTGATAGCCAATAAATGTGCATATGAGCACATAATTTCCGGGAACCAGTGTTAGCGAATAAAAGCCATATTGATTTGAAGTAATTCCTTTTGATTTTCCATTTACCGAAACGGTTGCGCTGATAAGATTTTCGCCATTTAAAGAATCTTTTACATAACCGCTGATGGTAAATTTATTTTGAGAAAAAATAAAGCCTGGAAGAAGAATCAGAAAGAGTGTGCAAAATCTTTTATACATTTTCTTGTTTCTGGTTGCTTGTTTCTTGTTTGCTAATGCTAAATTATTTTTGATTTTAAATACTTACTATTCTCATTTTTAAAAGTTAAAAGAAGTAATAAATTCCCAGCAAGAAACCAGCAACGAGATTATTTAATCGTATCTTTTATCTCGCCGCAATGAAGCATTGTTCCTTTATATTCGGGATGATTTTTACCAAGGTAAGGATTGTTGATCGCGGTAGTATTGCTTATCCAGTTAGCATCTTTTCCCTCACCAAAAGCCATGGGACAATTTTGCCAGTATAATTTCGGGCCCTCGTAATGTATGGTTTTCAATAAGGGGTAAAGATTTTCTGAAACCATCCTGAAATCCTGCCGCATCTCTGTTAGATCTGTTTCTTTTAAAATAGCAGAATCATTGTTTTTTATATCCCCAATCTGGGATTGCGCAGATTCATAAATTCCCGTTGTGTCTTTTCTCAATTCACCAATCTTTACACTATCCATAAGTATTATAAACTGTTGCGCCTTTACTTTTATTCTAACACTATCAGCATCTACAAAAGCAGATTGCATATCCATGTAACCATTAACAGCATCGGTGATGCTTTTATTAAATATCGCAGAGTGAATGCCTACTTTCAGCGCCACCTGTTTTGGCGAATTATCAACAGGCTTTGTTTTAAAAAAAAGCCACCAGGTGCCATATAAAACCAGCACAAGAAATACAATGGCTAATAATTTTTTCATGCTATTTTTTTTGCAAAGTTATACATAAAGCCATAGTGTTTTTAATTCTTGTGATTTATTTGAGATAATTACGGTGTAATTTTGCAGCCATAAAAAAGTGAGATGTTATTAGGTTTGCAAAATGTTACGTTTGAATTTGGTGCCAGGGTAATTGTTGAGGATGCTACCTGGCATATTCAACCCAATGAACGTATTGGGCTTATAGGTTACAATGGAACCGGCAAATCTACTTTGCTGAAAGTTTTTACCGGCCAGTTCCTGCCATCAGCCGGAACGGTTGAAAAAAGCCGGGATACTACCATTGGTTTTTTGCACCAGGACCTGTTGAGTTTTGATACAGAAGATTCCATCTTGCAGGTAGCCCTGGGCGCTTTCGAAAAAATATTACAGTTAGAAAAAGAATTGGAAATATTAGGAAAGCAACTCGAAAACTCCACCTCACTTAACGTGGCGGATGAAGAAAGTTTAGCACACGAATATTCGGATAAGCTGCACGAACTGGAAATTTTGGGCGGATATAGTATCCATCACAAATCAGAAGAAATTTTACAGGGCCTGGGTTTTTCAAACAGTGACCTGCAGCGGCCCTATAAAGAATTTAGCGGAGGTTGGAGAATGCGGGTATTGCTGGCGAAAATGATCCTTATGCAACCCGATGTATTGTTACTGGATGAGCCAACCAATCACCTTGATCTTCCTTCGATTGAATGGCTTGAAAAATATTTACAGCATTACCAGGGAGCGGTGGTTATTGTTTCGCATGACAGGTATTTTTTAGACAGGATGGTTACAAAAATTGTTGAATTATACCAGCAGGAACTTCATTTTTACACCGGTAATTATTCTTATTACCTGCAGGAAAAAATGCAGCGTATTGATATCCAGAAGAAGGCTTACGATAACCAGCAGGATTTTATAAGGCAGCAGGAAAGATTTATTGAGCGCTTCAAAGCAAAGGCCTCCAAAGCGGCACAGGCTCAAAGTGTAATGAAGAGGCTTGATAAAATTGACAGGATTGAGAACACAGATCTTGAAAGGCCCAATATGCGGATCAATTTTACAATTGATAAAGTGCCGGGCAGAACACTTTGTACATTGAAAAATATTTCGAAAAAATTCGGCAATGTGAAAATCGTTGAACATACGGGCGCCGAAATAAACCGTGGAGATAAAATAGGTTTGATTGGTGCCAATGGAAAAGGAAAGTCAACATTACTCCGTATTGTGGCCGGCACTGAAACATTTGAAGGAGAAAGGGTATGGGGGCATAATGTAAAAGATGCATTTTATGCGCAGCACCAATTGGAAGCGCTCGATATAAATAATACCGTACTGGATGAAATGAAAAACTGTGGTAGCGGCAAGACAGACCTTGAACTACGCAGCTTACTTGGTTGTTTTTTATTTAGCGGGGATGAAGTTGAAAAGAAAATTAAAGTATTGAGCGGTGGTGAAAAAGCAAGAGTGGCGCTGGCAAAAACTATTGTCAGCAAAGCCAACTTCCTGTTGTTGGATGAACCTACCAACCATCTTGATATGCATTCTGTTGACCTGCTGATAGAAGCACTCAATAAATATGAAGGAAGTTATATACTGGTTAGTCATGATCGTTATTTCGTTAACCAAACGGCTAATAAAATATGGGAAATTGAAGATCATAAAATAAAAGAATTTGTTGGTAATTATAATGAATGGGAAGAATGGAAGAAAAGAAAATTGCTTGCAAAAAATGAATCGTTAAAGATCAAAAATGAAAAACCGGCAGAACAGAAAACAGCCGGGATAAAAATTGATAAGCAGGCTGACAAGGCCATTGTTAAAACAGCAATTGATAAAGACGCAAAGAAGGAACAGCAAAAAGTACAAAAGCAGTTTCAGCAACTGGAAGAAAAGATCGCTACGCTGAATAAGCAACAGAAAAAACTGGAAAACGACTTAACCACTTCCGAAATTTATTCTGACAAGATAAAGTTTTTGCAAACGGAAACTGATTACCGGAATATTTCCAGCCAGCTGGATAAAGCCAATGCAGAATACGAGATAATTTTTGAAAAAATGATGGCGCTGGAAGGGAAAGATCAATAGCATGTAAGCGGTATCGTTAGTACTGTGGCAAGGTAACAGAAATGAATAAAGAACTCATAACATATTACCGCAACAGGGCAAAGGAATATGAAGCCATTTACCAGAAACCTGAAAGGCAGGCGGATCTCGAAAGCGCCACGCGTATTCTGCAACAAACATTTACTGATAAAATTATTATAGAGATAAGCTGTGGTACAGGATACTGGACACAAAACATTGCCAAAACAGCCGCTTCCATTTTTGCGACTGACATAAATGAAACGGTACTTGAAATTGCACGCAACAAGCAGTATGAAAATGAAAATGTAAAATTCGGTATTGCTGA
Source organism: Chitinophagaceae bacterium (assembly GCA_013694745.1). Taxonomy (GTDB): domain Bacteria; phylum Bacteroidota; class Bacteroidia; order Chitinophagales; family Chitinophagaceae; genus Ginsengibacter. Next base: position 1,077 of record JACDBU010000204.1, on the reverse strand, counting down.
TTTTAATAACTGGGAAGAGGCAAATAAATACTGTACCCTTTTCGGCGGATTTATCTGGAGTCATATACTGCTACAGGATATCAAAGAATTTCTAACTATTATAAACAGGTTTGTTCTACCGGGCGGAACGGTGGTTTTTATTGATAACAATTATGTTGCAGGAAGCAATACACTCATTGCACAAACAGATGAAAACGGTAATACTTTCCAGGAGAGAACGTTGCAGGATGGTAGTGCGTATATGATATGTAAAAACTTTCCCACAGAAAATTTTGTAAGGGAATGCCTTAAAGAATTTGCTACTGATATTAAATTCATCATCCTTGAATATTACTGGTTAGTAATTTACCATTCAAGATAATGCGGGGTCATTGATAAAAAGTTTTTCGGAATTTTGTAACTCTTCGATGTTCATTAATTCAGACGCAATATAACAGAAACTACAACATTCAGTGATTTATTTGTAACCCGGCGCATCTTCCCATATATAGTATAAGTGATATCAGAGCCTTTTGAATAGCTTAATAATTCGGGGCCATTGGCAGGTGTAGCGGTAAATGTTGAAGCATAGGTATCTGGTAAAGTTTGTGATATGATCTCAACAGGTGTAGTATTAGTGTTGGATTGCAACGTTACTCTCGCACTTTCAAAATTAGCCAGGTTATTCAGTTGATCTGCATTGGTAATATTGATACTGATCTGCTTTACTTTTATTGAACCTACATCATTTACATTAAAGCCATTGTTGGTATTGGCCCTTATGGTACTATCTAAATTAAAATGATAAGTATAGCTTCCAAAGGATTGTTCAGTTGCGCTGACAATAACAATAGGCGGTACCGTTATCTGTACTTCAGGACTGTTTACATCCATACCCGGGAATAGGGCCTTTACCAATTTTTTGCAGGATAACAATCCAGACAGCAATATAAATGTTGTAAAAAAAATAATAATTGATTTTCTCATATTTTCTAATTGATATCCGAAAATAAACTATACCAACAGGTTAACAATGAATTTTAACAACAATCAATATCCTCCTGTGTATTGTATTTACAAAAGTTCATCGATAAAAAA
>JACDBU010000261.1 GCA_013694745.1 Chitinophagaceae bacterium | reverse complement strand
CATTAATTGCCATTGTTATTGTAAGCAGCTCTGTTTTTTACTCGCAGTACCTCGCAAAAAAAATTATTAAGGAAGAAAGATTACGGGTAGAGCAATGGGTAGAAGCAGCCAAATTACTGGTGACCGATACCACCGGCATCAGTACCAAACTGGCGACCTTAATCGTTCCGGAAAATAAAACCATACCCATCATTGTCACCAATGAGCGCGGCGAAATAATCACCTTCGCAAATCTCGATTCTGCGAAAGTAGCGGCCGATGCAAACTATGTTCAGGTGCAACTAAAACAGTTTAAATCCCAGAATACTCCGATTGAATGGATCAATCCTTTGCAGCCGGCGGAGCGCGATTATTATTACTATGGTCATACCAAATTGCTGAACGAGGTGCAGTATTTCCCGCTTATACAACTATTCATTGTAACGTTGTTCATTATCATCACCATGATTATGATCAGCACCCGCAATAAATCTACACAGAACCAGGTATGGGCTGGCATGGCAAAAGAAACAGCACACCAGTTGGGAACGCCCATTTCGTCATTGGAAGGATGGGTAGAAATGCTAAAAGAGAACAGCGCTAATGATAGCATCACCACTGAACTTAAAAAAGATGTGGATCGCTTAAAGCTGGTATCGGACCGCTTTGGAAAGATCGGTAGCAAACCGCAACTAGAGCCCAACAACGTATTGGAAGAAACAGGTAAGATGGTGGAATACATACGGAAACGGGCAACCGGGAAAGTTCAATTTATACTTAATAACAACGGCCTGGAAAATATTACCGCCGCTATTTCTCCGCCCCTGTTCGACTGGGTGATTGAAAATCTGTTGAAGAATGCCCTGGACGCCATGGATGGAAAAGGCATCATTACCATCGATTTTAAGGACAACGCAAAAGATATTTATATAGACGTAACGGATACCGGTAAAGGCATCAGTGCTGCCAATATCAGCAAGGTCTTTAAGCCCGGGTTTACTACTAAAAAAAGGGGCTGGGGACTGGGGTTGAGCTTATCAAAAAGAATTGTTGAACAATTCCATAAGGGAAAACTCTTCGTAAAACAATCGGAGCCTGGCAGGGGTTCCACGTTCAGGATTATTTTGGAAAAGGAAATTAGTTAACCGAGCTGCCTGACGCTTGCATTTTTTGCGTCTTTCAGGACCAGGCAGCTGATCAACAAATCAAGTTTTCAATTACATTTGCAGCCTGCTGCGGAGGTGGCGAAATTGGTAGACGCACTACTTTGAGGTGGTAGCGGTCGAAAGGCTGTGGGAGTTCGAATCTCCTCTTCCGCACAAAATAACGGGCTTTCACCGGCCCGTTATTGTTTTTAGGTGGGGCAAACTGGTTGACCCGCTGTTTGCTGATTGTTTCTATGTGTAACCATTGCCGGCAATGGTTATTTTATCGCCAATATACTTTGCAGCCTATTTAGATGGTGGATGGTATAAACATTGTTTCTCATTACAAACACCATTGATGACCCGTCTATAAAGCATGGTAATGCCAAGTTAGCAATCAATCCTATCTGCCGCGCTTCTTTGGCAAGAAAATCAGCCGTAAATAAAGAAGAGACAAGAGGGGTTTCCTTTTTGTCTCCTTTTTAGTGGATGATATCTTTCTATGTAACAGGGCAGCGAGTGGTGCGCTGCATCAATCCTGCTTCGCATTGTTTAATATGACGGCGCATCCCTTGTACAATTGTCCTTTGTACCAGGCTTCCATCTGGTATTCATACACATGATCGCTTACGCCATCATTACAAAACTTAGAAGAGATAGCTATTTTCAACGGCTCCCCGGATTCCGTACGGGTGGAATAAACAGTACTGTCCCGGGTGATGACAGGCATCTCTATGGGAACTATCACCGGTTTTTCTGTTGTGGAAAATTTAAACAAAATGAGTTTTTCATTATCAATTTCGACGCTCCAGAACGGATTATTGCCGGTGCCAATGATATCAATTCCATCGCCTTTTCTTTTTTTCCAGGCGGCGCTTTCAGGCGCAGTATTCTTTTTAAATAATACATTTTGTGCAGACATTGAATCCGGTATCCTAACCCCATTGTTTTGTGTATTGATCAGGCTATCTTTCACCAGCTTGTATTCGGCCATTGCCTTGCCATCCCGGTAAAGCACAAACTTTCCTTTTTCTTTTTCCCAGGTGCCGGCTGTCTTCTTTGGCAACGTTCCCTTGCCCCAGCTGAGCTCTTCCATTCTATATTGGTAATCTGCGGTAAAAAAGATTGTACGCTGAATTCCTTCACAGTTTTTAC
>JACDBU010000260.1 GCA_013694745.1 Chitinophagaceae bacterium | reverse complement strand
CACGTCAGACTTAGGATCTGATGCCGCGAGGTGTGGGGGTTCGAGTCCCTCCATGGGCACATAAAAGTTCATAGTTTTTGGTTCATAGTTTTTTAGGTATGGGTATCCTGACTAAGAATTTTTGAGCTATGAACTTATTTTTTTACACCGAACATATATAAAATGGCAACCATTACAAGAGAAAATTTAGGATTACTGAATGATAAACTTAATGTAAAACTTAGCAAGGATGATTATTTTCCATCCTTCCAAAAAGCATTGAAGGATTACAGCAAAAAAGCAAACATCCCGGGTTTTAGAAAAGGAATGGTTCCTGCCGGGATGATCAAAAAAATGTATGGCGCTTCTATATTTTATGATGAAGTGATAAAAGCCGTTGAAAAAGAAATTCAAAATTACATGGTGAATGAAAAGCCGGAAATATTTGCCCAGCCATTGCCTATGAACAACGACCTGCGCAACCTGGATATGAATATGCCGGAAGATTATGAATTTCCTTTCGAGATCGGGCTTAAGCCTGAAATTTCAGTTGATAATTTATCTGCAACAAATCTTGCTTCTTATAAAGTAAAAGTTACGGATGAAATGATAAATGAGGAAATTGAAAGATTGCAAAACCGGCATGGAAAAATGACTGAACCTGATTCAGTAGCTTCAGAAGACAATGTGCTGAATGTACAATTCCAGGAAACAGACGCTGATGGAAACCCGGTGCCAGATGGTATTTCGAAGGATAATTCACTGCTGGTAAAATATTTTAAACCCGTATTTCGTGAGCAATTGATGGGTAAAAAGAAAGATGACAAACTGGTTGTAAAACTAAACGACGCATTTGATGAAAAAGAACTGGATTGGCTAACGGGTGATCTTGGTCTTGATAAAAATGATCCGGCACCTGCCGATAAATATTTTTCAATAACCATTACAAAAGTTGGCCTTGTTGAAAAAAGGGAAATGAATGAAGAATTTTTTAACGAAGCGCTGCCTGGCAAGGAAATAAAAACTGAAGAAGATTTCAGGAATGAATTGAAAAATGAAATTCAAAAACATTGGGATGGGCAAACGCGTTTGCAATTGCACGACCAGATCTATCATCTTTTACTCGATACCCCCATGGAATTTCCAGAAGGATTTCTAAAACGCTGGTTGCAGCGTGGTGGTGAAAAAGAAAAATCAGAAGAAGAAGTTGAAAATGAATATCCCACTTTCACTAACCAGTTAAAATGGACCTTACTCAGTGATAAAATAATAAAAGAAAATAACCTTGATGTATCGGATGAGGAATTAAGGGATAGTATGAAAAAAGAGATCCTGCAATATTTCGGACAAATGAAAATGGATGGGGATACAAGCTGGATCGAAAGTTATATTGACAGGATGATGAAAGATGAAAAACAGGTTGACGCAACCTATCGCCGGGCCATAACAGATAAATTATTTTCATGGCTGGAAACCCAGGTAAAACATACCAGCAAAGAAATTGACGCGGAAGAACTTGCAGCTATGCAACATAATCACTCACATTAAGTGATTTCTCAACGCTCAATTGAACGTTATCTATTCTTAATTATTCCTGCTGTTTTGGCGTATTTTTTTAATTAGCATAATATTTGGGAACTTGTACCTAAATTTCCCTAAATATAATATATGAATGCAGGAAAAGAATTTGAAAAATATGCTGTTAAACACATGGGTATCAGCAGCCATACTTTGCATGATTATGTGCAGCACAATGTAACCAATCTTACCCCCAATATTATCGAGGAAAGGCCCATGAACATAGCAGTGATGGATGTTTACAGCCGCCTGATGATGGACCGGATCATATTCCTCGGATATCCCGTTACTGATGAAGTTGCTAATATTATTACAGCGCAGCTGTTATTTTTAGAAAGCACTGATCGTACAAGAGATATACAATTGTATATCAATTCTCCCGGCGGTGGTGTATATGCAGGTCTTGGATTATATGATACCATGCAGTTTGTTAGTCCGGATATTGCAACAATATGTACCGGGATGGCAGCAAGTATGGCAGCCGTTTTAATGGCTGCTGGCGCATCCGGGAAGCGTACTGCTCTAAAACATTCCAGGATAATGATGCACCAGCCAAGCGCAGGTGCTATGGGCCAGGCAAGTGATGTTGAAATAACCGTGAATGAAGTGAGGAAAATAAAGCATGAATTATATGAAGTGCTTTCAATCCATACCGGCCAAACAATTGAAAAAGTAGCTAAAGATTGTAACCGCGATTACTGGATGACATCAACCGAAGCAAAAGAATATGGACTGGTTGATGAAGTGTTGCTGGTGAATAGTAAAAAAGATCTGAAGAAATAAAAAAAATCCATTTAAAATATGAATCGTTATTATAAAAATATAAGACAGGATGAAGAAGATGAGCCAGTAAAAGAGATGCCTGAAAATCCCATAGAAAAGATGATGGGTGGGATGATGTTTGATAAAAAATTTATTGAACAGCGCAAAGTTTTTTTGTGGGGAGTTGTGGACGACAGGAGCGCCAAAGATATCACTAACAGGCTTCTGTATCTTGAAGCAGTTGATCCGGGTAAAGAAATTACTTTTTATATAAACAGCCCGGGTGGTGTTATCACCAGCGGTATGGTTATTTATGATACTATGCAAATGATCACTTCCCCGGTAAGTACAGTTTGCATGGGCATGGCGGCAAGTATGGGCAGTATTTTATTGAGTGCAGGTAAAAAGGGCAAACGCTTTATTTTTCCGCATGGTGAAGTCATGATACATCAGCCTAGTGGCGGTGGACAGGGAACCAGTGCCGACTTGGAGATCATTGCCGTGCAGATATTAAAAGCCAAACAATTGGGGGCAAAGATTTTGGCAGATAATTGCGGCAAAACTTACGAGAAAGTAATGGAAGATTTTGACCGTGATTACTGGATGGATGCTAAGGAAAGTATGGATTATGGAATAGTAGATGGCATCCTAAAAAAATTATAAAAAAAAATATTTTCTGTACTGCATAATTAGATGCATCCATATACGTTAAAATATAGTCTCTCTTTGCATTAAAGCAAACCATTTCGTATTTTTACAATCTTAATATTTATCGCTTTTAGAGTATAACCAGATTATGGCTAAAAATCAAACATTGCATTGTTCATTTTGCGGAAGAAGCCGCGATGAGGTTAAGATTCTTATTGCCGGCCAGGAAGGTCATATATGCGAAAATTGTGTTGAGCATGCACAGGAAATTATTGGCCAGGAGATGATTCACCAGCCTGCAAAAACACCCAGCGCCAGCAACTACAAACTCAATGTAAAAAAGCCTATAGAATTAAAGAAATTTTTGGATGAATATGTCATCGGGCAGGATGATGCAAAAAAGGTGTTGGCAGTAGCCGTATACAATCATTATAAACGGCTTAATCAAAAAATTGATACCGAGATCGAAATTGAGAAGAGCAATATTGTTATGGTAGGTGAAACCGGCACGGGTAAAACATTGCTGGCAAAAACTATAGCCCGTGTGCTGAATGTTCCTTTTGCCATTGTTGATGCTACTGTATTTACAGAAGCAGGTTATGTTGGCGAAGATGTTGAAAGTATTCTCAGCAGGCTATTGCAGGTTTGTAATTATGATGTTACAGCAGCAGAAAAAGGCATTGTATACATTGATGAAATTGATAAGATCGCACGTAAAAGTGATAACCCCAGCATAACCCGTGATGTAAGCGGGGAAGGAGTGCAACAGGGGCTTTTGAAATTACTGGAAGGAACAGATGTGTTAGTTCCACCACAAGGCGGGCGCAAACATCCTGAACAAAAGTTGATCAAATTAAATACAAGTAATATTTTATTTATATGTGGCGGCGCTTTTGATGGTGTAGACCGGTTAATAGCGCGCCGCATCAATACAAATGCTATTGGCTTCAATGTAAATAAGGACCTGCAGGAATTCCAGAGAAAAAATTTATTACAATTTGTAAATGCCCAGGATCTTAAAGCCTTTGGTCTCATACCGGAATTGCTTGGCAGGCTGCCTATTGTTACCTATTTAAATCCGCTTGATGCTGTTACCCTCCGTAACATATTAACGGAACCAAAAAATTCACTTATCAAGCAATATGTGAAACTGTTTGAGATCGAGGGTATTGAGCTTATCATCGATGAAGAGGTGTATAACTTCATGGTAGAAAAAGCCATGGAATATAAATTGGGCGCCCGTGGTTTACGCAGTATTTGTGAAAGTATTTTAACGGATGCCATGTATGAACTTCCTTCTCAGAAAGTAAAAAGTTTTCACCTTACCATGGAATATGCAAAACGTAAATTCCAGATAAGCAAACTTAGCCTGCTTAAAGTTGCATAGAACATCCCCTGTACAAAAAATAAAACGCAGAGGATCATGCTGATGATCTGTTACATTATTTACCTCGCTACACCAGCATTTTCTTATTATTTTCCCATTGCATATTTCTTCAAAAATTTGATCTGCCTGAGTTGAATTATTTATATTAAACACACCAGCATAAAAATATCCCATCTATTTACAAACAAATCAGAAATATAAACTGGTATTACTTTTTTTCATTTTATTTTTACTTCTTTGCAATATCAATGTGAAAATATTAAAAAGATAAAATGGTAGATGTAATTCTGGGTTTGCAATGGGGCGATGAAGGCAAAGGAAAGATAGTAGATTATTTTGCACCAAAATATGATGTGATCGCCAGGTTCCAGGGCGGTCCAAATGCAGGACACACCCTTTATATAAACGGAACAAAGATGGTACTTCATCAAATTCCTTCCGGCATATTTCATGAGAATAAAATAAACCTGATTGGAAATGGTGTAGTGCTCGACCCCGTAACGTTAAAAAGAGAATGCGGCTCTGTTGCCGCGATGGGAATAGATTTTAAAAAAAATCTTTTCATAAGTGAGCGGGCGCATCTTATACTACCAACACACCGTGCTATAGATAAAGCCAGCGAAACAGCAAAGGGAAATGAAAAGATCGGTTCTACTTTAAAAGGGATAAGCCCGGCTTATATGGATAAAACCGGCAGAAATGGATTACGGGTGGGCGATATTCTCGATAAAAATTTTACTTCTCAATACATCAAGCTCCGGCTAAAACACCAGAAGTTATTGGAAAATTTTTCTTTTGCCGAAGACATATCAGCCTGGGAAGAAGAGTTTTTTGAAGCCCTTGAATTTTTAAAGCAATTGCAAATTATTAATGGGGAATATTTTATCAATGATAAAATGCAGCAGGGTAAAAAAATTTTAGCAGAAGGTGCACAGGGAAGTATGCTGGATGTGGATTTTGGAACATTTCCTTACGTTACCTCTTCCAGTACCATCTCTGCAGGAGTTTGTACAGGCCTCGGTATAGCACCACAAAAAATTAAAGAAGTACTTGGGGTTACAAAAGCGTATTGCACAAGGGTGGGAAGCGGTCCGTTCCCCACAGAGCTGCATGACGAAACGGGTGAACTGATCCGTACTACCGGGAATGAATTTGGCAGTACTACCGGGCGGCCACGCAGGTGTGGCTGGATAGACCTGGTAGCCTTAAAATTTGCCTGCATGATCAATGGCGTTACACAATTGGTTATGACAAAAGCTGATGTGCTCGATGCGCTGGATAGCCTGCAGGTTTGTGATCTGTATAAAATAAATGGCGAAAATAGTTCCCAGATCCCTTTTCAAATGTCGCGTGTAAACATTGAACCCGTGTATAAAAAATTTGATGGCTGGCAATCCGATATCACGGCTGTAAAAAAATATAAGGACTTACCGGCGAAAATGAAAATATATATTGATCATCTTAATAAGGTGCTGGGTGTTGAAGTAAAATATATTTCTAACGGGCCTGGAAGCGACCAAATCATCGTGGCACCATGATTGCGCCCTTTATCAGGTAAATAAAAATATTTTAAAAAAAAAGAGTATTTTTTTTGGTCAAGTAAAAAACTCGTGGAAATTTTACATGAATAATCTTTTGGAATATGAAATCAAAATCTGATAAGGAAAATAAAACCACCGGGAAAACATCTTTTCCAGCAAAAGAAAAAACATCGTCTGTAACATCGTCTATCGATGATGATGATGATGATGATGATGATGATATCACAGATGAGGATGCAGAAAATGATAAGCCGGTTAAGAAAACTGCCGCGTCATCAAAAAAGAAAAGCAAAAAGGGTGACGACGACGATGATGATGATGCCGGGGAAGACGTAGTTGAAGATGAATGGGAAAAATCAGAGGATGATGATTTTGATCCGGATTTCGAGGAATTTGATATTCCAAAATCAAAAACAAAAAAAGCACCGTCTAAAAAAGGAAAGGGAGATGATGATTTTGAAATTGATGATGATTTTAAAGAGCTTGGACTTTTCAATGACGGTGTGGGAGATGTAGATGATGACGATGATGATTTTTAATGACTATCATGGATCTGTGCCTGAAAAAAGAATTTGAAACGAACCTTTACATCTTATCCTGTTACTGATTTTTTTGTCTTGAAATCTAAAATGCTGAACTGGTTACAACCATTCGGCATTTTTTGTTTCCTGGATAACCAGCAATATAATTTTTCTTCCCCTGCATTTGAATGCCTTGCCGGCGCGGGGTTTCTCAAAAAAATGGTATTTGCAAAAGACAATGCGTTAACTTCTTTACAGGCTTTTTTAGACCAGCACAATGACTGGGTATTTGGTCATTTGGGGTATGATTTAAAAAATGAAATAGAAGATCTGTCCTCAAATAATTTTGACGGAATTTTGTTTCCGAATATATTTTTTTTCATACCTGAAGTTGTGTTGAAATTAAATGAAGATCAATTACAGATCGGCGTGTTGGATGGCAACCCGGATGAAATATTTGAAACGATCAATGGGTTAACGCCGGTAAAAAGAAATATGACTGTTCCTATTCCGCAGCTAAAGAGCCGGTTTGGGAGGGAACAATATATTGCCGCAATTAAAAAATTGCAACAACATTTATTGCGGGGAGATTGCTACGAAATTAATTTTTGCCAGGAATTTTATGCTGAAGACATTTCTGTGGATCCGTTATCAGTTTATAATAATATCCGGAAATTTTCACCGAATCCATTTTCTGCATTTTATAAAGTTGATGATAAATATCTTATGTGTGCGAGTCCTGAAAGATACATCAGGAAAGTAGATGACAAAATAATTTCGCAACCCATAAAAGGCACAGCTAAAAGATTTCCGCAGGATGAACCGGGCGATAAAGAAAGTAAGGAAAAATTAATTTTGAGTGATAAAGAACGTGCAGAAAACGTTATGGTGGTTGACCTGGTAAGAAATGATCTGAGTAAAGTGTGTGAAGAAGGGACGGTTGTTGTTGATGAATTATTTGGTATTTATTCATTCCCACAGGTGCACCAGATGATATCAACTATATCCGGTATTATTAAGCCTGGAGTTACCTTCAAAGATATTATCACTGCAACCTTTCCCATGGGTTCAATGACGGGTGCGCCAAAAAAAAGAGTGATGGAATTAATAGAGCTTTATGAAAAAACACGCCGCGGATTATTTTCGGGCAGCGTTGGCTATATAGATCCTGATAAAAATTTTGACTTCAATGTAGTTATCAGGAGCATAATGTATAATGCATCCAATAAATATTTGTCAGTATCAGCAGGTGCTGCTATAACATTTAAAAGTGTGCCCGAAAATGAATATGAGGAATGTCTTTATAAGATCACTGCAATGAAAGAAGCACTGTTGTGATTATTTTTTTCTTTTAAAATCCAGTTTGCGGGAAGGGTATACAGTTTTTGTATCAGTGCTTACCCCGGATAAAAGCGCATGCACGCATTCATTCAGTATGATATATTTATTGGCAACAAATAAATCCATCTTTGCATGTGGCAGACGCATTTCATAATTTTCTCCGCTGGCCATCATTGCATCGAACCCGGGATTAAGGCGATTGAATTCAAGGATATCTAAAGAAATATTTTTTGTGATCACTACAGCATTGTATTTTCCTGATATCGTGAGCACATCAGTATTGTTTACATCTTCATCTGATAAATTGGCCTTTGTTGAAAAGGGAGATCCGCCCGCTCCGTTTATTGAGTTGTAATCAAAATTTGAAACGGTAGAGATACCCGCATCATTGCCCGATTCCATAATGTAATGCGTTGCAATAAATTTTTTCACATGATTCCGTGATTCTTCAGGAAGATAATATTGCAGGGCCCAAAAATTCCTTGATCCGCTTTGTCTTATGGCGCTGTAAACACGTCCTGGTCCGCCGTTGTAAGCTGCAATAACCAGCAACCAATCTTTCAGATCTTTATAAAGTGATAACAAATATCTGGCTGCAGCATGCGTGCTTTTATAGTAATCAGTACGGTCATCTACAAAACCATTAACCTGCAATCCATAATCCTTAGCGGTGTAGCTCATAAATTGCCATGGACCACGAGCACCCACCCATGATGTAGCGTTTGGATTTAGATTGCTTTCAATTACTGCCAGGTATTTTAATTCTTTTGGTAAACCGTATTGTGCAAGAATATTATCTATAAAATTAAAATAGGGAAGCGCAGATGTTTTCATTTTTTGCAGTGAACTCGTGTGTGAACGCAAATAATCCTGCATATATGTTTCTGCATGTGGATTTACCTGCGAATTATAGGGCATGGAGGGATTGTAAGAATAATTTTTAAAAAGATTCTTAAATCCATATTTAGTGACCTGTGAAAAATACTGCACCTTTTCAGGCTTCGGCAAACTCCTTGATTTTAAAACTTCATCTATCGCCTGATCTTCCACAGGATTAACGGGTATTAAGCCTGCAGGTTTTGTTGTATCCTTAACTGTTTGATCAAAATTCTGCTGATCTGCAAAATAATTTTTTGCAGAAACACTGTATTGTAAACAGAGTAAAAATGCTAATGATAAAAATCTATTCATTAATCTAAATTCAATACCGCTTATATTTTTGTATAAGAGTTGTTGCTATGTCCAGTAAAGGTAGTTCATTGTATTTATTTGTCATAATCTGCAGCCCGAAAGGCAGGCCATTGGTGTGTTTGAACAAGGGGATAGATATTGCCGGAATTCCAACAAGGTTTGCATAAACAGTATAAATATCAGCGAGATATACAGCAACCGGGTCTTCAGAATTATCACCAATTTTAAAAGCTGTAGCCGGCACAGTAGGAAGTATCATTGCATTATAATCATCGAATAATTTGGCAGTATGTTCTGCCAGGAGCCGTCTAACTTGTTGAGCCTTAGTAAAATAGGCATCATAAAACCCGGCGCTTAAAACAAAGGTACCCAGCATGATCCTACGTTTAACCTCATCTCCAAAGCCACTGGTTCGGGTTTCTGTATAAAATTTAGTTAATTCAGCAGATCCCGGAATTTTTCTATAACCATACCTTACACCATCATACCTCGAAAGGTTGCTGGATGCTTCTGCCGTTGTAAGCACATAATACGTAGGCACTACATAATCCAACAGGTCAAAATTCACCATTTCAACCGTATGGCCATCATTTTTTAAACTTTCTATCACCCCGTTTATTTCACTTTTTATCTCCCCGTCAAGCGAATGGTGGTTCAATGCATCTGTAAAACACGCAATTTTAAATGTGGACTTTTTTTCATAATTTTTTTGCGGTATAGTACATATCGTGCTATCATATTCATCTTCACCTTTAATAATTTCGAGCACCAGGCTAATATCTTCGATCGTATTTCCAAATATTCCAATTTGGTCAAATGAAGATGCATACGCGATCAATCCATGTCTGGAAATGGTTCCGTACCCTGGCTTAAATCCAATGATGCCACAAAAATCGGCTGGTTGTCTTACCGAACCGCCGGTATCACTGCCAAGACTAACCATACACAAACCAGCCTGTACAGCCACGGCGGAACCCCCCGATGAACCTCCCGGAACTTTAGTTTCATCGAGGGCATTCAAGACAGGACCGTACGCAGAATTTTCATTGCTGCTACCCATTGCAAACTCGTCACAATTACAGTTTCCAATGATGATCGCATCTTCAGACAATAACCTTTCTATAGCTGTAGCGCTGTATAATGAGTTAAAACCTTTTAGAATTTCTGAGGCTGCACTTACTTTATGGTTCTTGTAACAAATTACATCCTTGATGGCAACAATCACCCCGTGCATTTTACCAGGGGGTATGCCGGTTTTGCGTTTCGCATCTAATTCCGCAGCTTTCTGAATGCTTTCTTCAGCATATACCTCTACAAATGCGTTTAAATGCTTATTCTCATTAATTAATTGGAGATAAGATAAAACAGCTTCATGGCAACTGCTTTTATTTGTAAAAAGCTGGCTTTGGTATTCTTTAATATTTTGGAATTGGAACAAAAGTATGGTTATAAAAAAACTGAAGAATATTACAACTTTTAAGTTGCAATACGCTTCAGTTCAGAAATAAATTAAAATTTTATTTGGGTAATTCTGTTTGCATTTGCTGTGCCTGCTGAGCCTGCGTAAGCTTTAATTCTGCCTGTGCAAGTTTTTCCCTGGCTTCTCTCAATTCAGTCTCAGCCTGTGTTTCCTTAATGTCTTTTTCGGTCATCCCTGCTTCTATCTGATCTTTAACATTGGTCTTGGCATCATTAAATTCTCTTACGCCCCTGCCAATTCCTTTCATAAGATCCGGTATTTTTTTTCCTCCAAAAAAAAGTAATACAACCAAGAGAATCAGGATCCATTCCGAACCGCCAGGCATTGATATAAGAAAAATGCCATTTAAAAATGTAAGTACCATAGTGTGAATAATTATGAGCTCAAAGATACGTCATTATAAAATTTGAGCATGTATGAAGTAATTATTATTGTTTGAGAACTGTCAAATTACCGGCCAAAAAAATATTTACGGTTTAATGCTTTTCGCAGATTTTATAAAATAGAAAAACCGGATCTTACCCGGTTAATTATATTGCAAAAATACTGATCATTTCATTCTCTTTTCTTTGATACGTGCACTCTTTCCACTTCTTTCACGAAGAAAATACAATTTAGAGCGACGAACTTTACCTACTTTATGCAGCAGGATGCTATCGATATTGGGTGAAAAAATGGGGAATAAACGTTCAACACCAACCCCATCACTAATTTTTCGTACTGTAAAAGTTGCAGTCCCACCTTCTCCCTGGCGTTTTATAACATCTCCTTTAAAACTCTGTACGCGTTCTTTATTTCCTTCCTGTATTTTATAATTGACTGTTATGTGATCTCCAGCTTTAAATTTTGGCATCTCTTTCTTTGAAGTCAATTGTTCGTGTACAAATGTAATAGCGTTCATAGCTTTTATTTAAGGATTGCAAAGGTAAGTGAATAATTGACAACAGACAATTGAAAATTGATCAATTCAACTAATAATTTCAAGGAGTATATAACACAGTGATATTCCGGTTACCTGGCCACATTTATGGCTCTTTTTTCCCGGATCACGGTAACTTTTATTTGCCCCGGATAGGTCATTTCGGTTTGTATCTTTTGAGCGATCTCAAAACTCAGTTTATCACTATCGGCATCAGTAACTTTATCTGCTTCCACAATTACTCGTAACTCACGACCAGCCTGGATTGCATACGCTTTTTCAACACCCTGGTAAGCCAATGCAAGATTTTCAAGATCCTTGATACGCTGCAGGTATTGCTGCATTATCTCTCTTCTTGCCCCAGGCCTTGCACCACTCATAGAATCACATGCCTGCACAATGGGAGAGATAACATATTGCATTTCTACTTCATCATGATGCGCGCCAATGGCATTACAAACTGCTGGATTTTCACCATATTTTTCTGCCAGCTTCATCCCCAGCAAGGCATGACTTAATTCCGTTTCTTCATCAGGAACCTTGCCTATATCGTGGAGTAAACCCGCACGTTTTGCCAGTTTGGAATTCATGCCTAATTCCGCCGCCATTATTCCGCAAAGATTAGCTACTTCACGGCTATGCATCAATAAATTTTGGCCGTAAGATGAACGGAACCTCATTTTACCCACGATCCTCACCAATTCTTTATGAAGGCCATGAATACCTAATTCAATCACCGTTCTCTCACCTATTTCAATGATCTGTTCTTCTAATTGTTTTTTAGTTTTTTCAACAACTTCTTCAATACGGGCAGGATGGATACGGCCATCTGTAACAAGCCTTTGTAATGATAAACGGGCTATCTCGCGCCGAAGCGGATCAAAGGACGAAAGAATGATCGCTTCAGGGG
>JACDBU010000259.1 GCA_013694745.1 Chitinophagaceae bacterium | reverse complement strand
GTAATGAAGATGCCTTTGGGGAAATTAAGGCAAGCCAATGAAAAATTATATAATATACCGAAAGATATGAATGCACAAAAATAACAATTACATCTCTTAGGTATTATTTTTTTAATGATATAGTTAGAAACCTTTGAATCTTTTTGCTAATGAAATTTTTGCACCTGATAATATTTTTTTGTTGTATCATAATTACGAACGATTCTAAAGCCCAGGCAGATCAAAATGGAATTCCTAAAAATCATATTGCACCCGCGCCTTTATTTCGCGACCCAATAACAGATGGAGCTGCTGATCCGGTTCTCATCTGGAACAGGGAAGAAAAAAATGGTGGATGCTCTACACGCAACGCCGTGCAAATGTAGAGGCTCCTGATGTAGCCTATTGCTACGGCAATGACATAGGAGTTGCTTCGGGTGAAGAGAATGGGCAAACCTTTGTTTATCGCGGCACATTGAATCTTGAAATGGAAAAAGGCAGAAATACTTTTTGGGCGCCTGATGTGGTATATAACAATGGTGAATATCACATGTTTCTTGTGTATATAAGAGGCGTTCGTATTCATTGGGGCGGTAATGGGCAAATGGCGCATTATGTAAGCAAAAATTTATGGGACTGGAAGTTTGCTGGCTTTATAAAGCTCGCATCAGATAAAGCTATTGATGCATCTCTTATGCAAATGCCTGATGGCACATGGGGCATGTGGTATAAAGATAATGCGCCTAAAGCTGCAATAAGGATGGCACAAAGTAAAGATCTGTATCACTGGAGTCTTGTGGCTAAACCAGTATTGGACAACCCTGGGCAGGAAGGCCCGAAAATATTTAAGCATGGCAATTATTATTGGATGATAACAGATGAATGGCATGGCATGCGTGTGTATCGCTCTAAGGATGCAAGCACATGGGAAAAGCAAGGGCTTATATTAGACAGTGCGTCACAACGAAGTGATGATACACCCACCGGTGCACATGGTGATGTGATTATCGTAAATAACAAAGCATACGTATTTTATTTTACACATCCGGGAAGAAAAACACATTTTGATGCGCACATGAATAAGGATGGTATTTATCCATTTAATGAGCGGCGCTCATCAATTGAAGTTGGGCCGCTTGAAATAGAAAACGGAACATTGGTGAGTGACAGAAATAAGCCATTTGATTTTTGGTTAACCGAACCTAAATAAAAAGCATGTATAAAATAATAAATAAGTTATGCTGGATTATAAGCCTTATTTGAATTCAGCTAAACGACTACTGGCCCTGGCTTTCCGGCCTCCCCTTCCTTTGGAGAGGGGGTTGGAGGTGAAGTATTTAATTTGCGGCTGCATAAGCTTTTTACTCTTTTCTTTCAATGATCTGCAAGCTCAAAAAAATGATTTAAAAGTAAGCGTTGTACAACGTCCCTTAACTGTTTCAATCAATTCATTTTACACAGGTAATAAGCAGCCCTTGCAGCCTCTGCGTTTTATAAAGTTTCCTGTAGGAACTATCAGGCCCAAAGGATGGATATTAAAATATCTTGAACTGCAGCGGGATGGATTAACAGGTAAGCTTGGTGAAATAAGTGCATGGCTCGATAAAAATAATAATGCCTGGTTTAGTGGCACTGGCCGGGGCGATCACGGTTGGGAAGAAGTACCGTACTGGTTGAAAGGCTATGGAGACCTTGGATATATTTTAAAAGATCAAAAAATTATTGATGAAACTAAATTATGGCTGGAAAAAGTTTTTCAAAGTCAGCGTGCTGATGGTTTCTTCGGGCCAGGTGTAATTGAAAATAATAAACAGAATAAAGTAGTAAAGATACCTGACTTGTGGCCGAATATGCTTATGCTCTGGTGCCTGCAATCTTATTATGATTATAGTAATGATGCAAGGGTGATTCCATTTATGACAAAATATTTTAAATGGCAAGCTAGCGTACCGGATAGCATTCTTTTAAAAACTTATTGGGAGAACAGCCGCGGTGGAGACAACCTCTATAGCATTTATTGGCTTTATAATCACACCGGAGAAAAATGGCTGCTTGATCTTTCCAACAAAATTCACAGGAATACAGCCAATTGGTCGCAGGCAAATAATTTGCCCAACTGGCATAATGTAAATTTGGCGCAAAGTTTCAGGGAGCCTGCTACGTGGTATATGCAAACAAAAGATACCGATAATTTAAAAGCAACATACAATGATTTTTATCTCGTAAGAAATATTTATGGCCAGGTTCCCGGTGGTATGTTTGGCGCAGATGAGAATGCGAGAAAGGGCTACACTGATCCGCGCCAGGCGGTGGAAACATGTGGCATGGTTGAGCAAATGGCTTCTGATGAAATATTAACAGGCATTACCGGGGATCCAATGTGGGCGGACAATTGCGAGGATGTTGCCTTCAATACATACCCTGCCGCAGTAATGCCCGACTTTAAAGGATTGCGTTATTTAACCGCTCCCAATATGGTGGTAAGTGATAGCAAAGACCATGCACCGGGTATTCAAAATGAAGGCCCTTTTTTAATGATGAATCCATTCAGCAGCCGTTGTTGCCAGCATAATCACGCACAAGGCTGGCCCTATTATGAAGAGCATTTATGGATGGCTACACCCGATAATGGAATTGCCGCGTTATTATATAACAGCAGTGAAGTATCCGCAAAAGTTGGTAATCATACAGGCCACACCGTTACCATGAAACAAATCACTAATTATCCTTTTGATGAAAATATAAAAATTGAAGTGAATACATCAACCGCAGTAAATTTTCCTTTGTACCTGCGTATCCCGGGGTGGTGTAATAATCCAGGCGTTATAGTAAACGGCAAAGTTGTAGATGTTAATGCAAAAGGTGCTTCATACGTAAGATTAGAAAATAAATGGAAGCAGGGAGATATAATTGAATTAAAGCTTCCGATGAAATTAGCAATACAGGAATGGACAAAAAATAAGAACAGTGTAAGCGTTAATTACGGCCCGCTGACTTTCTCTTTAAAAATTGATGAATCTTATAAATTGATGGATAGTAAAGCATCTGCAATCGGCGATTCAAAATGGCAGGCCAATGCAGATCAATCGAAATGGCCATCCTATGAAATTTATCCTGCAAGCATGTGGAATTATGGATTAGCATTAAGTGATAAACCAGCAGCAGATCAATTTGAAATAATTAAGAAGTCGTGGCCAAAGAATGATTTTCCTTTTACACAGGATGATGTACCTATTTTATTAAAAGCCAAAGGAAAAATTATCCCCTCATGGACACTCGATAAATATGGTTTGTGTGAAGTATTGCCACAAAGTCCTGTAGATGTAAGCACAAAAGAAGAAACAATTGAATTGATACCAATGGGCGCAGCAAGATTACGTATATCATCATTCCCCTTGGTTAAATGAGGAGTAAATTTTAAGTTCTTTTAATAAAATAAATATGCAGGCTGAAAAATAAATATTATTACCCGTTCCGATCCCTCTCCGTTTGGCGATGGGGCTGGGGTAAGGCATTCGTATAAGCAGTCGTTTAGTGGAGGGAAGATGTTAACCCGGTTCTTATTCCTAAGAGTCAAACGATCTTCCCTCATTTTTTTATAATAAAATACATTTATGAAACACATGAAAATCCTGAAATCTTTATTCTTACTCTTTTGTTCCCAGCAATTATTTGCCCAGGTAAATAAAGCCCCGGCTTACCCGTTGATTACACATGATCCCTACTTTAGTATATGGTCCATGAACGATACATTAAATGCTGCGCCCACAAAACACTGGACAGGAACTGACCAGCCTTTAACCGGGTTAATAAAAGTAGATGGTAAAATCTATCGTGTAATAGGTAATGAAAGCAAAACATACCAAAGCATTTTGCCGACGAGTGATGAGCAGGCTTATACTACAAAATATACTGAGGCTGAACCGGCTGAAGGGTGGATGAATTCGGCATTTAATGATGCAACATGGAAAACAGGAAAAGCTCCTTATACCAACAATAAATCTGTCGGCGGAACACAATGGTTAAGTAAAAATATTTGGTCAAGAAGAACCTTCACATTAGACAAAACCGATTATAATAAACTTTTTCTTAAAATAAATCATGATGATGATGCAGAAGTATATTTGAATGGTGAGAAAATTTACAGTTACAAAGGATGGCTGAACAAGTTTCAATACTTCGCTATTGATGATGCCATAAAACAAATACTGAAGAAAGGTAAAAATGTATTAGCCATTCATGTCATCAACAATGTTGGCGGGGCAATGCTTGATGCAGGTATAAGTAACGAGCCTGTAATGAAAACCAATAATAATGTAATTGTTGCAGAACAAAAAAATGTTACGATCAAAGCCACACAAACGATCTACGATTTTAACTGCGGCCCTGTGGATGCCACCATCACATTCACCTCGCCTTTATTGATAAAAGACCTGGAACTTTTATCAAGACCAGTTTCTTATATAACTTATTCAGTAAAATCAAACGATGGTGATACCCATGATGTGAAAGTTTATTTTGGTGCATCTACTAATATCGCTACCAATACACCGGTACAAGAAGTGTTCACACAAAAATATAACACATCTCAACTGGACATTTTAAAAGCAGGCACCAAAGAGCAACCTGTTTTGCAAAAGAAAGGTGATGATCTGCGCATTGACTGGGGTTATATGTATGTAGCAACACCAGCCTCAGCAAAGGCAGAACAATCCATAACCACAGCGGCGCAGTCGCTGTCTTCTTTCACTGCAGAAACTTCCACTGCTGCAAATGTAAGCTCTGGAAAAAATCTCGTTTTAAATACTTCGGTTTCTTTAGGTAAAGTAGGGGCAACTGCGAAAGAGCAATACTTTTTGTTAGGCTATGATGATATTTATTCTATACAATATTTTCATAAAAATTTAAAGCCATGGTGGAATAAAAATGGGGATCAAACAATAGAAAAGCAATTAGCAAAAGCTGCAACAGAGTATAAAATCATAATGGAAAAATGTGAAGACTGGAATAAAACTTTATATACAGACCTTGTAAATGCCGGCGGTAAAAACTATGCTGAGCTTTGTATCATCGCCTACAGGCAAAGCATAGCCGCACATAAATTATTGCAAAGCCCTCAAGGAGAAATTTTATTTTTATCAAAAGAAAACTTTAGTAATGGATCTATTAACACAGTTGATATTACCTATCCTTCAGCGCCTTTGTTCATTGCATACAATCTTGAACTGATGAAAGGCATGCTTAACGGCATCTTCTATTTCAGTGAAAGTGGTAAATGGACATTGCCCTTTGCCGCGCATGATCTAGGTACTTATCCTATTGCAAATGGCCAGACTTACGGCGAAGGAATGCCGGTAGAAGAATCTGGTAATATGACCATTCTTGTTGCTGCCGTTGCAAAAGCAGAAAGGAATGCAAATTATGCAAAGAGACATTGGAAAACATTAGCCACATGGACAAATTATTTAATGAAAGAAGGCTTCGACCCCGCCAATCAATTATGCACCGATGACTTTGCAGGCCACCTGGCACGCAATTCCAATCTTTCAGCAAAAGCCATTGTGGGTATTGGTGGTTACGGCATGCTCGCAGGTATGCTCGGGGATAAAACTACTGCTCAAAAATACACAGATACAGCAAGGGACATGGCGAAACGTTGGATGGTCATGGCTGATAAAGGTGATCACTATGCCTTAACTTTTGATAGGAATGATTCCTGGAGCCAGAAGTACAACCTGGTTTGGGATAAAGTTTTAGATCTTAATCTTTTCCCTAAAGAGGTGTATGAAAAAGAAATAAAATATTATCTCACAAAGCAAAACGAATTTGGCTTGCCACTCGACAGTCGCAAAACATATACAAAAAGCGATTGGATCATGTGGACTGCAACGCTTGCTGATAATAAACAAAATTTCGATGCGTTGGTAGATCCCATTTACAAGTTTGCTATAGAAACTCCGACACGTGTTCCCCTGAGCGACTGGCACGAAACTACAGATGGCAAACAGGTAGGCTTCCAGGCAAGAAGTGTTGTGGGTGGTTATTTTATGAAGTTGCTGGATGCTAAGATGAATAAATAAAAATTAAAACATTAAATAGAACGTGCCTCTTTCCTTCGGAGAGGAGTGGGGTAGGTTAATTTTGGCTGCAAATAATTATATTACAAAGATAAAAATTTCTGCTTGATAAAATTCCTGGCAATATTAACCCTTCTCGCCGCCACCCAGGTTAATGCACAGGACATTAACGAGGGTGTAAAGCTTTCCCATTACGTATTTAATGAATTTAATAGTGGTATAGTCAAAATGAAATCAGGCGAAGCCTATAACCAGCAATTAAATTACAATATCCTTACCGATGAAATGATATTTAATAGCGGAGGGAAATACCTGGCAATTGCAAGCCCTGAAAATGTAGATACAGTTTATATAAGCAATAGAAAATTCATACCCTTAAACAGTAAATTTTACGAAGTTTTGATAAATTCAGGCACACCATTACTTCTTGAATTTACTTCCACAATCAGCGAGCCCGGCGCTTCAATAGGGTATGGGGGCAATTCTACAACTGCGGCCGTAACATCTTTTAAATCTTTAGTAAATGCGGGCGGGGCTTATGAACTTGCGCTGCCTAATGGTTTCAAAGTAAAGCCAGGGTATATATATTGGATAATGAAAGATGGTAAATTAGAAAAAGTTGCAAATGCAAAACAGTTAATTAAAATATTTCCGGATAAAAAAGATATGATAAACGATGCTATTAAAAAGAATGATTTGAAATTATCCAAAAGAGAAGATATTATCATGCTGGTTAAATTAATTGAATAGGAATGTTTTTAAAATTTATTTTCATAATTGCCCGGGTAAAATTTCTTTTATTATCTAAAGCCATATCCTGTCCAAAGGACTTCTATAGAGGCGAAGGTCATGCTCCCTCTCTTTTGGAGAAGCCAGCCCCTAACGATACGGACGGGGGTTGGCGTGAGCTAAGTGTTATAACAATAAAAATCTTTTTTATTGTGTGCCTTGCAATTGCAGGAAATAGTTTAGTGAATGCGCAACAATCAACAGGCACATACGAAGGCAGGATAGATACATTGAATAAAAATATCTATCAATATTTTTATGATTCTGCAAAGGCTCTTTATTACGAAACAAATAATATAAAAGCCGGAGAAAAACCACATTCATATTTATGGCCTTTGTGTGCATTGATCCAGGCAGCCAATGAAGCAGAAATATTGCAGCCGGAAAAGAATTATATAAGGCCAGTGATGAAAGCTATTGATCAATATTATAGCCCGCTTCCTCCTGCGCCCGGTTACCAGGCTTATGTAGCAAAAGAAGAAAAAGATGATCGATTCTATGATGATAACCAATGGATAGCTATTGCCTATATTGATGCTTTCAACAGAACTAAAAGACAGGAGTATTTAGAAATTGCAAAAAATATTTACCGTTTCATGATGACAGGATATGATGCAGCGGCAGGTGGTGGTTTGTATTGGAAGGAGGGAGATAATACAACTAAAAATACCTGTTCAAACGGCCCGGGTATTTTGATAGCATTGCAATTATATAAAATAACAAATGATAAAAGTTACCTTGACACCGCTTTGATTTTGTATAATTGGGTGAACATGCATTTGCAGTCTCCGCAAGGTGTTTATTTTGATAATATAAAAATTCCTTCCTTAAAAATAGATTCCGCTGTTTACACATACAATACGGGCACTATGCTCCAGTCAAATGTTTTGTTGTATAACATTACGAAAAACAAAAAATATTTGCAGGAAGCGCAACGTATTTCGAAAGCGGCTGAAAAAGTTTTTTATAAGAATAATAAATTGCCGGGAAATTATTGGTTCAAGGCAGTTTTATTGCGCGGTTATGAAGAATTGTATAAAGTAGACAAAAATAAAAGCCGGTTGCAATTTTTTATAGATGATGCCGATAGAATATGGCAGGAAGAAAAAAATGGAAAAGGATTGGTTGGAAAAAAGGAAGAGAGAAAAAGCTTAATTGACCAGGCCGCGATGATTGAAATCTACGCAAGACTGGCACAAATTAATAACAATTAATTTTTTTAAATTAAAATCTATAAGCCGAAAAAATAAAATATATGAAAATAAAAATCATTTCAATAGTTGCAACTGTGTTGGCTTTTGTATCACTTGCATCCTGCAACAACTCTACTTCCGTCAATGAAAAGACTACCGATTCACCCACCAATATTTCAGATACCAACAGCACAAATATGAATACTGAAAATACTACGCTGGATAAAAAGAATTTTGAAACCACAATGGACGGGAGACAAACGGATCTCTATATTTTAAAAAACCACAACGGTATGGAAGCGGATATTACTAACTACGGAGGCCGTTTGGTAAGCCTGATGGTGCCTGATAAAAATGGAAAAATGACGGATGTGGTTGTCGGATTTAATAGCCTGGACGACTATGTAAATTCTACAGAGCCATATTTTGGCGCCACCATTGGAAGGTATGGAAATCGCATCGCAAAGGGAAAATTTACATTGGATGGAAAGCAATACACTTTGTTTACCAACAATGGTGCAAATACTTTGCATGGTGGAAAAAAAGGCTACCAGGCTGTGGTTTGGGATGCAAAGCAAATAAATGATTCCACGCTTGAGCTTACTTATTTGTCAAAAGATATGGAAGAAGGTTTTCCGGGAAACCTGAATGTAAAAGTTACTTACTCCCTTACAGGCGATAATGGTTTTAAATGCGGATATGAAGCCACAACAGATAAGAAAACTGTTGTGAACTTAACCAATCATGCCTTCTTTAATTTGAATGGTGAAGGGAGTGGCACGATATTAAATCACGCTGTTCAGATTTATGCCAGTAAATACAATCCTGTTGATACAGGGTTAATTCCATCAGGGCAATTGGCACCTGTTGCAGGAACACCTATGGATTTTACAAAACCAAAAACCATTGGCGAAAGGGTAGATGCAGAAAACGAACAATTAAAAAACGGAAAAGGTTATGATCACAATTTTATTTTGAATGGAACAAAAGTCAAAGGATTAAATCATGCGGCAACCGTGACGGGAGATAAGTCCGGCATCGTGATGGATGTATACACTGAAGAACCTGCATTGCAATTTTACAGTGGCAATTTCATGCAAAGCAAAAACACTTTTAAAGGTGGCAGCAAAGATGATTTCCGGACAGCTTTTGCAATGGAGACGCAGCATTATCCCGATTCACCCAACCAGCCTTCATTTCCTTCAACGGTTTTAAAACCCGGCGATGTTTATAAAACAAAAAGCGTTTATGTTTTCACTGCAGTTAAATAAAAATTTTAAATTCTCCGGGAAGCCGCCAGGTGGCCCTTCGAAGGAGAGAGGACTGGGGCGAGGCATGAATAAAAGTTATGAAAATTCCATCTAAATATCTTTTGATTATCATAACTGCGTTTACGCTAAACGTTAGTTATGCCCAGCAAACATTCACTAATCCTTTACTGCCTTCAGGGGCCGATCCATGGTGTATCTACAAAGACGGTTATTATTATTACACCAACACTACGGGCCGCAACATTACAATTTGGAAAGCAAAAAATATTGCCGCCCTCAATAAAGCGGAAAAAAAAGTTGTGTGGGTTCCACCAGTTTCAGGCCCTTATTCAAAAGATATATGGGCACCTGAAGTACATTATCTGCGGGGCAAATGGTATGTATATTTTGCAGCGGACAGCGGAAATAATATTAGCCACAGGTTATATGTTTTAGAAAATACTTCAACCGATCCTTTGCGTGGAAAATGGCTGATGAAGGGAAAGATCACTGCTCCTGATGATAAATGGGCAATTGATGGGAGCGTATTTGAGCACAAAGGAAAAATGTATTTAATATGGAGTGGATGGAAAGGCGATGTAAATGGTGAGCAGGATATTTTTATTGCAAAAATGAAAAATCCATGGACGGTAGAAGGCAAGCGCACATTAATTTCTGTTCCAACCTATAAATGGGAAACCATTGGTGATTTGAATAATCCCAATGATGTTCATCACGTGAACGTGAATGAGGGCCCTGAAATATTGAAGCACAACAACAAATTATTTTTAATCTATTCTGCCAGTGGCTGCTGGACTGATACCTATGCTTTGGGAATGCTGACTGCAAGCGCCGATGCGGATATAATGAAAGCTTCTTCATGGATAAAAACAGACCATCCTGTTTTTAAACAGTCTCCCGAAAATAAAGTATATGCAACGGGACATAATTCTTTTTTTACTTCGCCAGATGGGAAAGAAAGCTGGATATTATACCATGCCAATAGTGAACCCGGCCAGGGATGTGGTTCGCATCGCTCACCAAGGGCACAAAAATTTACATGGAATGCAGATGGTACACCACGCTTCGGTGAGCCATTGCCTGAAGATGTTGTAATCAATGTTCCTTCAGGCGCGATATCGGATGAGTTTTCGAAACAGAATCCTGTTCTTAATGTGGATTTTCCTGACCCTACTGTTATCAATATAAACGGAACTTATTATGCCTATGCTACACAGGGTAATTATAATGGAAAGATGAACAACATCCAGGTTGCTTCTTCCAAAGATTTATTCAACTGGAAATATGAAGGCGATGCATTACCACAGAAACCAGTATGGGCAAATAAGACCCAGGATTTCTGGGCGCCGGATGTTTTGTACGATTCATTGACTAGTCAATATGTAATGTTTTATTGCGCTAAAAATAATGATACTGCTTTTGATAAATGTATTGGTGTTGCTTTTTCGAAAGATCCGGCAGGGCCCTTCGTTGATAAAGGAACACCTATAATTGCAGGAAAAGGTTTTGCCGATATCGATCCAATGGCAATGGTTGACCCACAAACTAAAAAAAAATTATTGTATTGGGGCTCAGGTTTTGAACCAATAAGAGTTCGCGAACTCAATGATGACTGGAAGCGTTTTAAAGATGGATCAGCTGCAACGGCGGTTGTGTTTCCGGGCAAGGAAAAAAATTACACCAACCTTATTGAAGGTGCGTGGGTAGATTATCACGATGGGAAATATTATCTCTATTATTCGGGCGATAATTGTTGCGGTATTAAGGCAAACTACGCAGTGTTGGTTGCAAAGGCCAATAATGCATTCGGGCCATTTGAAACATTGGGCGAAGCAAATGGGACAGGCAGCAGCGTCATTTTGGAGAAGGATAGTACCTGGACTGCGCCGGGACATAATTCAATTGTAAAAGATAATGATGGTAATACATGGATCGCATATCATGCAATATGGAAGGATAAAACAAAAGCGGGTGCGCCACGGGGTAGAGATCATTATTTAAAAAGAGTGATGTGCATAGAACCTGTAGAATATAAAAATGGGTGGCCGGCTGTTGTAAAGAAATATTAGGTGGTTGTCAGTTAAGGTTTATTAACTATTCATTAGTATTGCGTTATCGCAATTAGTAGTTCTTTGAAAATATTGTCAATATTGAGTTTCATAGGGTTTCATGCCTAAGACGACTTGATTTTTTCAGGTGCGTAAAATTTTATGTTTGCCTAAAA
>JACDBU010000232.1 GCA_013694745.1 Chitinophagaceae bacterium | reverse complement strand
GTGGCCTCTTCTGCAATCGTTTGTACGCCCGGGAAATCGCGGTAAATTGTTTCATTAAGATCCTTTATAAAAACGATGGCTTCCAGGTTACCATCTCCTCCCAGTTCATTTGGATCCCACTCTCCTTCTTCACGGGAATAATCCAGTCGAAGCATTGAACTTACGGCATCCACGCGTATTCCATCAATGTGAAATTTATCGAACCAAAATCTTGCGCTGCTGATCAAAAATGATTTTACTTCTCCACGCTTGTAATTAAAAATGTATGATTTCCAGTCGGGATGATATCCTTTTTTCTTATCAGCATATTCATAAGTGTTGGTACCGTCGAACATGTATAAACCATGTGTATCATACGGAAAATGCGAGGGCACCCAATCTAGGATAACGCCAATATTCGCAGTGTGAAAGGCGTCGATCATTTCCATAAAATCTTCGGGTGTGCCAAACCGTGAGGTTGGCGCAAAATAGCCTGCCCCCTGGTACCCCCAGCTGCCATCGTAAGGGTATTCCATAACAGGCATCAGTTCTATGTGGGTAAACCCCATATCTTTTACATAAGGCACTAAACGTTCTGTTATTTCTTTGTAGGAAAAAAAAGATTCCTCGTTATTTTTATCAGGTTTTTTCCAGCTTCCCAGGTGCACTTCGTAAACACTCCAGGGCGATTTTAATGAGTTGACATGTTTTCGGTTTTTCATCCAGGCAGCATCTTTCCATTCGTACTGCATCTCCCAGGCTTTTGATGCTGTGCCCGGCCGTAGCTCCCAGTAGTTGGCATAAGGATCTCCTTTATCCAAAATGATATTATTATATCCTATGATCTGGTATTTATAAGATGATCCTTTCAGTATCCCAGGGATGAATCCTTCCCATATGCCCGATTTATCTAACCGCACAAACAGCAGGTGTTCTTTTGTGTTCCATTTATTAAAGTCGCCTAAAACATACACTGCAGTAGCATTAGGAGCCCAAACTGAAAAATAATATCCATCTGTATTCAACACATTCAATGCGTGCGAACCAAATTTCTCATATAATGAATAATGGGTTCCATTACGGTAATTTTCAAGATCTGCTTCTGAAAACAAAGAATAATTCCATACAGCTTTAGTGGTGTCAACAAAATGTATATCCTGATATTTTGAAGCTTCCTTTCCCACCTGTGTTTTTATTATCGCCATTTATGGAATATAGTTAAATGAGTATCTTATTAAACTACACCTTCGCTTTAACGTAAATTTAAGAATACTGGGTAAGCAATTGTAATTAAATTTCTCACTTTTGAGCCCGATATACCTTCTGCCAAACTAATATGCCTGCTATGTATAAATTTATTACCCTAATTTCTGTTGTATTTATTTTTTCTCTGTCCTCGTATGCGCAATTATCAAAAATTTCAGGTGCGGTTAATGATCAATATGAAAAGAAGCCCGTACAAAATGCAGTGATAGCATTGCTAACCCCAAAAGATTCGGTGATTTATAAATTTACACGAAGTGATGCAACGGGCAAATACATTTTTAAAGATGTAAAAGCTGGGGATTATATCCTGATCACTACGCATCCTTCGTACGCTGATGTGCTTGAAGATATTAATGTTAAGGGTGATATGGAACTGCCCTCGTATGCACTCATTTCAAAAGCCAAATTGTTACAGGAAGTTATAGTTAAAACAGGAAGTCCTTTAAGATTAAGGGGAGATACGACTGTTTATACGGCAGACAGCTTTAAAGTAAGTGCCAATGCCAATGTTGAAGAATTGCTGAAGAAAATGCCAGGTATACAGGTAGATAAAGATGGAAAAATAAAAGCCATGGGTGAAACCGTGGAAAAAGTATTGGTTGACGGTGAAGAATTTTTTGGCGATGATCCGGGCATGGCAATAAAAAATTTAAGAGCTGATGCCGTCAAAGAAGTGCAGGTATTTGATAAAAAAAGTGACCAGGCAGCATTTACAGGGATCGATGATGGTAAAACACAGAAAACCATCAACCTGAAATTAAAAGATGATAAAAAGAATGGATATTTTGGTAAAATCGATCTTGCAGCAGGAACGCAAAAACACATAGATAATCGCTTTAATAATAATTTATTATTCAGCTCTTTTAAAGGAAAAAGAAAACTTTCTGCATTTTTATTAAATGGTAATACGGGGCAGGATGGATTGAGCTGGCAGGATGAACAAAAATATGGCGGTGAAAATGATAATATTTCCATGAGTATTGATGACGATGGGGGTATGATGTTCATATCACGCGGTAGCACATCCGACAATGAACCTTACGTTGATTCACGCAATGGATTTCTTACCAATGTAAATGCTGGCGCACAATACAGCAACAAATGGAATGATAAACAAACTTTTAATTTTTCGCCAAAATACAACAGCCAGAAATATATAAACCACAAACAAACTTTCACGCAAACGCAATTGGGCGATTCTGTTTTGAATCAACATGCAGATGAAACCATAAATATTGACCGCCACAATTTTAAGAACCGGATGATATTCGATGTTAAAATAGATTCTTCGAACAGTCTTAAATTAACGGCCAATGCTAATTTTTATCATACTCAAAGTGAAGATCTGCTTAACTCCATTACAACAGGAGGAACCGGGACTTTGAAAAATTCAACCGACAGGCAATTGCAAACGGAAACAGACAAAAATGCTTATTCCGGAAACTTAATTTTTAAACATAAATTTAAAAAAGCAAGAAGAACGCTTAGCTTAACTTCAGACTTTAATAGCCTGGATACACAGGGAAAGAATTTTCTAAAATCTACCAACCAGGATTATTTTCATGGCTTCACCAATTTTATTGACCAGATGAAGGACAATGATCTCACGACTAAAAATTTATCAACCAAGATCACTTATACAGAACCTTTAAGCAAGCGATATTCAATGGAACTGGGTTACCAGCTGGCTTATAATACCGGTAATAACGACCAGTTAACCTATACCATATCGCCGTCGGGGAAATATGATCTTGCAGTTGATTCGCTTTCAAATCAATTTAAGCAACATATCGTTCAAAATATCCCGTCATTCAAGATCAACTATGCAGATAAAAAATTAAAAGTGAATTTCGGGTCTGGTTTTGGAATCACCAATTTTGACTTAAAAGATATTACGTTCAATAAAGATTATATAAGAAACTATATAAATTTTTATCCCACCGGTAATCTTACATATACTTACAAAGCCAATAAAAGTATACGACTTAATTATAATGGAAACACAACACAGCCTACTATTAACCAGCTCCAACCTTTAAGGAATAATGATGATGAGTTTAACCAATACATCGGTAATCCGCAACTGAAACCATCTTTTACTAATTCCTTCAACCTCTCGCATAATGGGTACAATTTCATAAAAGACATTTTTGTGTACCAGGGATTGGATGTGAGACTGGTGAGCCATGCTATTACAAACAATATCATTATTGATCCCAATAGCGCCAAAACCATTAACCAGCCTATCAATACAGATGGAAATTTTTATTTAAATTTTTATGGAGGCACCGGTTTTAAAATAAAGAAAATAAATACTCGCATGGGTTTAAATGCCAATGCAGGATATAGTAAAACTGCTGACGTAATTAACAGCAAGAAAAGTTTTTCAAAAAATCTGAACACAGAAGTATCCCTTTATCTTTCCAAATCAAAAGAAAAAAAGTATGACGTTTCTGTTTCTGATAATTTTTCTTATAATAATAATGTAACATCGCAAAACGACACAAGAATTCATTATAATACAAATAGTATAAATTTCAATGGCACACTTTATATTCAAAAAGTCTGGTCAATCATTACAGATTACAATTTGAATTCCCGTCAAAAAACAATACAGGCTAGTACCGATCTGAATACGCAATTGTGGAATGCCCGTCTGCAGCGCACCTTTAGGAAAGATGAGTTTACTGCTTATTTTTCTGTGCGGGATATTCTTAATCAGAATATCGGGATTGAACGAGACTTCTCCAGCAATTCTTTTACCGAAGTTAGGAACGAAAGGCTGAAAAGATATTTCCTTCTTGGGTTTACCTGGAATTTTAAAAACAAATCAGCTGTCACTAAATAATTTTTTAAAAATAATTACATGAAAACCAGGATCTATTTTTTAGCCTTTGCCTTATTTTCTTTTTGTTTTACAAAAGCACAGCAATTCATAAATAAGGCGGTTATAGTTTATGAAGTAAAGTCTAACATAAAAAAGACAATGGGAAATAATATGTGGGATGATATGCTTAAAGAGAACATGCCACAGTTTAAAACAGGATATTACAATTTTACTTTTGCCAACAATAAGAGCATTTACAAATTTGATCATTGGGATGAGAAATCGAAAATGCCGGAATTCATGAGAAAGAGTGATGAAGAAAATGTTTGGTATACAGATTACAATACCGGCACATTTGCCATGCAGAAAAATGTATGGGGTTCAAATTTTAATGTTGAAGATTCCATACCTGCGTTGCAATGGAAGCTCACCAATGAAAACAGGGTTATAGCCGGATTTAATTGCAGGAAAGCAGTTGCTAAAATGTTCGACAGTGTTTATGTGTATGCTTTTTATACAGATGAGATAACTATTTCCGGTGGCCCCTGCACTATTAATGGTTTACCGGGAATGATCTTAGGGGTAACCATACCAAGGCTTTACACTTCATGGATCGCAACAAAAATAATGCTAAGCAGTGTTCCGGAAAATTCTATAAAAGCAGTAGATGCAAAGAAAAATTATAGTATGATCTGGTTAAAGAAAACTTTAGTTGATAGAACCAAAGACTGGTATAGCGAGGATGAAGATAATAAAGATGATAACCGGCAGCAGAAGAACCGGTTCATCTGGACGACCATGTTATAATTATCCTGTTCATTTTTCCATTTCGAATACGCCACTACCTTTTTCCGCCACGGTAAAATCTTGTAAGGGTGAAATAGTTGCTGAAAAAATATTTTTCATTTTAGTGAACCCACTTGTTCTTTCCTTAAAACGCTCCATTTTAATATCAACCGGTTTGTCGTTTGTATTGGAAACTACCATTACCGTTTGGTGTGCATCGTAGCGGAAGTAAACATAGATACCATTGTACGGAACAAATTGCATGAGCCTGCCGGTTTTTATCGCAGAAGAATTTTTTCTGAAATTTGAAAGTGTGCGAACATAATCGAAAGCTTCGTTCTCGTTTTTTGATCTGCCTGCGGCCGTAAATTTATTCGCTGTATCGCCTGCCCATCCACCCGGGAAATCTTTGCGCACGTCGGCATCAGAAGGATTGGTAGAACCCGTCATTAATATTTCTGTGCCATAGTATAATTCGGGTATTCCTCTTAAAGTAAGCAGCCAATTTATACCCATCTTGTATTTATTAATATCCTGCCCGATCGTGGTATAAAATCTTTCCATGTCATGGTTGTCTAAAAAAATACAATTTTTATATGCGTCTTTATAAACAAAATCATTTGCCAGGGTTGAATACAAAGAAGACAAACCTTCCATCCAGCCAAATTTTTGTGTGAGTGCATCATCCATTGCAAAATGCACCTGGAAATCTGTAACGCCCGGCAGGTTAGACTTACCGGGCATATCAAAAATATTTCTTGTAAAAAAACTTTGGTTTACAATACCATGAACCCATGTTTCAGCGAATATTCCTATCTGAGGATATTCATCAAGCAATGCCTGGTTGCATTTATTCATAAAGTCGCGATCGCAGTAAGCGTAGGTATCTATCCGCCACCCATCAATGCCAAAATTTTCTGTTGTCCAGATGGCATGCTGAATTAAATAATTGGCAACATACGGATTGCGCTGGTTAAGATCCGGCATCCTGGGTTCAAACCATCCATCTGTCATTATTTTTTTATCCATTGCGGAGGCATATGGATCCATCAGTGTTTGATCTTTATAAGAAGTGTTTTGGAAAGATGGCCATTGGTTGAGCCAGTCTTTCATGGGTGGATCTTTTACAGTGATATGATTTATTCCAACATGATTATACACTGCATCCTGTATTATTTTTAAGCCTTTTTTGTGAGCCGCTTCTATCAATTTATGGTAGGCTTTTTCTCCTCCAAACCTTGGATCTATCGTATAATGATCGGTAAAAGCATAGCCATGATAGGAGGCACTGGCCATATCATTTATAATAACCGGTGTAAGCCATAATGTATTGGCACCCAAGTCTTTTATATAATCCAAATGCTCTTCAATTCCCAAAAGATCACCGCCATGCCGGCCTCTTCCGGTATCACGGGAATATATCCTTTCCTGTAAGCCATCGATCTTATCATTTGATGGATCACCATTTGAAAAGCGGTCGGGCATTATGAAATAGATCATATCAGATGAGGTAACACCTTGTATCCTGGTTCTTCCATTTTCATTTTTTCGTCTTGCCTGTAATTCAAATGCAATGTTATAAGGTGAGCCTTTGCGGTTAACCAAAACTTTCACCATCCCGGGTTTGGCAGCAGGGGAAATAATAAGATCCAGAAATACATAATTCTCATTTTCTACCTTATTTATTTTTTCAATTTTTACTCCTGGATAATTTATCGTGTACCCGTTAGCGTTAGCTACCGCATCGCCATGCAACATCAATTGCAACTTTGGATTTTTCATACCCACCCACCAGCTGGTAGGGTAGCATTTGTAGCCATCCGTCTGGGCGTAGATCAAATTAGCAATAAGCAACAGGCACCAGGCAATGAGAAATTTTTTCATGAGAACAGTTTATGCAAGTTTAGGATCGGTAACATACATTACTTCTTCTTCGTTTTTGTTTTCTTTTACTATGAAATAACACAGTATGCCCGCCAGTATCATTAAGCCACCGCCAATTTGCACTGCCAACATCCTGTTATTATTTAAAAGATGGCTCATTATCCAGCCAAAAAACAAGGAGGCGATAATTTCAGGCAATACGATAAAGAAATTAAATATTCCCATATACACGCCTATTTTGTTTTCAGGCAAACTGCCTGCCAGCATAGCGTATGGCATTGAGAGGATACTTGACGAGGCTATTCCTACACCTACCATGCATCCATATAACATATATTTGTTAGTAACTAAAC
>JACDBU010000229.1 GCA_013694745.1 Chitinophagaceae bacterium | reverse complement strand
CATTACCAGGAGACCGATGAAATATATATTTCTTTTATTCTTTATTGTAGTTACTGCGCAAGCCGCGTCAGCACAGGATTCTGCTTTTCGTTTTTTAAATACCATACAATACCCTGTTGCCTCATTTACGGTGAATGACCTGGGTGAACTTTACATCATCAACACAAACAACCAGCTGCAAAAATTTAATGAAAAAGGTGATTCGGTTGGTGTTTTTAACCAGGTAACAAAATATGGTAAGCTGTCTTATGTAGATGCACAGAATCCCTGGAAGACGATCCTTTTTTACGAAAATTTTTCAACCATTGTTTTGCTTGATAAATACCTGAATGTGTTAACCGCAATCAATTTGCGTAAGCAGAATATATTTCATGTAAAGGCAGTTACCACATCCTACGACAGCAATATATGGGTGTTTGATGAACAGGATAACAGGCTGAAAAAAATTGATGATGCCGGCAATCTGCTTTTGCAAACTGAAGATTTCAGGTTATTGTTTGATTCTGTTCCTTCACCGGTACAGCTCATAGACAGGGATGGCTTCGTTTACCTGTACGACCCGCAAAAAGGATTGTATGTGTTTGATTATTACGGATCATTCAAAAATAAAATACCTCTGTTGCATTGGAAAGATATTTTTGTGATAGGTAAAAAAATTTATGGCTTTAATGCTACAGACTTTTATGTTTATACCATTGGCTCTATGAATGAAAAACAATCTGCTTTGCCCGCACCTTTTATAAATAATGCTTCCATCAAAATAGCCAATCACAAAATTTACCTTTTAAAAGATAATAACATTCGCATTTTTACAGCTGAATAATAATGGCAAAAATTTTTTTTAGAAATGAATATGCTGGATGAAATATTTTTTGATAACCCGGTTAAAAGCTACCTGCTTGTTGCCACAGTAATCATTGTTGCCGTTTTATTAAAAAGATATTTATCGCGCTATATTGCTTCTTTGCTTTTTTTGCTGATAAAGAGATCTTCAAAACATATTCAGAAAAGCGTATTTGTTAACCTGGTGGTTCAACCGCTTGATAGTTTTTTAGTGATCCTTGTATCTGTTCTGGCATTTGACAGGCTTTATTTTCCGCACCGCCTTAATATTAAAATATACCACGTTACCGCGCATGATATTGTAGAAAGTTTTTTCATTGGCATCATCATCATATCATTCATCTGGTTCTTATTACGTGTAATTGATTTCATTGCAATCCTGATTCAGGAAAAAGTTGCACCACTTGACGCACCTGCAGATAACCAGCTGGTTCTTTTCTTCAAAGATTTTTTTAAAGTTTTCCTGGTAACGGCAGGGATGATTATGGTGCTTAAATTTTGTTTTAATATTCACATCGGGCAATTGATAACCGGGCTAAGCATTGTAGGTGCCGCGCTGGCCTTAGCTGCAAAGGAAAGCCTTGAAAATCTCATAGCTTCTTTTATCATTTTTTTTGATAAGCCTTTCATTGCGGGTGACCTGGTGAAGGTGAATACTTTTTCGGGATACGTTGAGCGCATCGGTTTGCGAAGCACCCGGTTAAGAACGATGGATAAAACCCTGGTAACCGTTCCAAACAAACAAATGGTTGACAGTATTGTAGATAATAGCAGCGCCCGCGACCATGTAAGAAATGAAATAAAAGTTGAACTGATACCGCAAACACCTTCAGGAAAAATTGAGATCGTACTGGCAGGAATAAAGAATATATTCCTTTCGCATCCTAAGAAAATTATTACATCAACGGTTTATTTATCAGACGTCACCCGGAATGGCATCGTGATCATTTGTGAATTCTTCACACCTTCACAACTTTCTATTGATAACGTGAATATTTTAAAAGAAGATATCCATCTTGATATAAAAAAAATGCAGGAACAAAACAATGTCAATTCTTTCCAGGCAAATTCATTTACTTTCACAACCGCTGCAAACCAGGCAGAGACAGATGTTGTGAAGACCTGAGAATTTATTTCAAAGGGCTGTTTAAAATATCAGCTAACTCCTTATCCCATTTCCCCGTTTTACCATATTCAACAACCCTCCCCACTTCTATTCCGTTTTTCATAACGATGATAGTTGGAACATTTGTAATATTCATCGCTGCCGCAATGTTGCCAAGCGTTTGCTTATCCCTGTTAACACCAAAAAAGGTAATGCGGTCATCGGGAAATGCCGTTATTTCCTGCAGCTTAAAAAATTTGGGTAAAATAAATTGCGTGTCATCGCACCAGGTACCCCCGAAAATAACAAAGCTCGCTGTCTTTCTATTTCTTTCAAAAGCGCCTGTTACCGCCGTATCAGGGTTGTTGTAGATCTTCCGGCTTTCAGCATACCATTTAAAAGCGGTGTCACTGCTAAGAAGATTTTTATTTATTATTCCCTTCAGCACTTTTGTACCGGGGTGTTTGGTATCATCGCTTATTTCGTACTGCGACTGTGAGAATGCAAAATTGTGAAAGCATATAAGAACAAGAAGAGGCAATAATTTGTTTTTCATGGGCTATATTATAAACTGTTTTTTAGTTCGAGTAAAAATGATTTTAATTTTTGTAAAGATTGTATCATTTGATATTTTTCTGCGGCTGATTTATTGGTCTTCAAAAAGTCTTTTGCGCCTTCGATGGTATATTTTCTTTCGCGCAACAGGTGGTGAATATGCTTAAGGTTTTTTATATCCTCCGGGCGGTAAAACCGATCGCCTTTTTTATTTTTTTTTGGTTGTAGAATATCAAATTCATTGGTCCAGTATCTTATAAGAGAAGCATTTTCCCTGAACATCACTGAAACATCACCAATGGAATAATATGATTTACTGAACAAAACGGCATCTTCCGGAACGCTGGCCAGTCCTGCGTTTTCACTTTTCTCTTTCAGGCTCTTTCTGCCTCGGGAAGATTTTGGTTTTGCATCCGGGGAAAGATTTTTTTTCGGAGAATTTTTCCCCGGGTCATTCTCATCGAAAGCGAAATTGATTTGTGCTAGTGCCATATTAATCGAGGCTTTTTGCGCTGCCTGTGGCGGCTTTTTTTAATAACCTGTCAAATTGTTCAGGTGTAAGATCGTTATAAAAAAAATAAACCGGGTCAACTTCCACACCATTTATATGCACTTCATAATGGCAATGAGGCCCGGTACTTTTGCCCGTACTTCCAACCCATCCTATCAGTTCACCACGCTTAACCCGCTGCCCCTGCCTGGCTTTTATCCGCACCATATGCCCATATAAAGTTTCATATCCGTAGCCATGATTTATCACTACATGATTTCCAAATCCCCCGGCACTGAACGCAGGAATTTCAACAATACCATTTCCTGTTGCATAAATAGGCGTGCCCTGCGGAGCAGTGAAATCAAGGCCTTTATGCATTTTCGGTGTTCCATAAACCGGGTCTATCCGCATGCCAAAGCCTGAAGCGATCCTTGTAAGATCCTTATTGCTTACGGGTTGAATCGCAGGTATACTGGCTAATTTATCTCCCTGGTTCTTTATTAATTTTTCAATGTCATTATAACTTGCAAACTGGTAATTGATCCTTGCACTCAGGTTGTTCAATGTACTGGCAAGTTCTTTGCCCAGTTTATCATCATTCATTGCCACCACTTTTTCTACTTCTTTCCGTTGCTCTGTTAGTTTTGCCCTCGCACTATCGGGCAAAGGGTTGGCTTCAAATATTGAACGGTAAACTTCATTATCCCTGTTTTCCAGCGAAGCCATTTGCTCCTGCATGGTTTTTACTTTTGCCTGCAGCACATCATAATTTTCTTTCATGCTGGTGTATTGTGCCCTGGCAAGTTTTGCTTCAGGAGAGGGTATAAATCTGAATGCAATGGAAACCAGTATCAGGGCCGTTACCAGTGCTGCTGCAATGAATCCAAAAAATTTTAAAAGCTTTACCCTTAAAGGGGTTACGAATTTTTCGTACCGGAGAGAATTTGTATTGTAATAATATTTAATTTTTTTCATTACCCACCCTAAAAAGGGCTTTTGGTTTATACAAGCATGTAGATTATTGTATGCATTTTCTTTCTAACCATTCACCACCTTATCTTTGTTGAAGCCTTACAGGTGCGCAAAGATAACCCGATAATACACAAAAATCAACCGTAATACAGGAATGGTATGATGACAAGTTCTGCTATACGCCAGCATTTTTTTGATTTTTTTAAATCGAAAGGGCACACCATTGTTGCCTCTGCACCCATAGTAATAAAAGATGATCCAACACTTTTATTTACCAATGCGGGCATGAACCAGTTCAAAGATTATTTCCTGGGAAATAAAATACCACCACACCAACGTGTTGCCGACACACAAAAATGTTTGCGGGTTAGTGGCAAGCACAACGACCTGGAAGAAGTTGGAGTGGATACTTACCATCACACCATGTTTGAAATGCTGGGCAACTGGAGTTTTGGCGATCCTGCAAACCCGGCTGGGGGCTACTTTAAAGAAGAAGCCATTGACTGGAGCTGGGAGCTTTTGACAAAAATTTATCCCATCGAAAAAGACCGGTTATACGTAACCGTATTTGAAGGTGATGCAAAAGAGGATTTGCCGCGTGATGAAGAAGCGATTGCCTGCTGGAAAAAATGCCTATTGGCCGCAGGCTTCACTCAAGCTGAGATAAGCGACAGGATAATAATGGGAAATAAAAAAGATAATTTTTGGGAGATGGGTGATACGGGGCCTTGTGGGCCATGCACAGAAATTCATGTGGATACAAGAAATGCTGCCGACAGAAAAAAAGTTGACGGCAATACTTTAGTGAACAATGATCATCCGCAGGTAATCGAAATATGGAACAACGTTTTTATACAATACAACCGCAAAAAAAATGGCAGCCTGGAATCTTTGCCGGCAAAACATGTTGATACAGGAATGGGTTTTGAAAGACTTGTACGGGTTCTGCAAAATAAGCAAAGCAATTACGACACGGATATTTTTAGCGGTACGATCAGCGAAGTTGAAAAATTATCAGGCAAAAAATATGAAAATACAGATAGCAAGCAAGATGTTGCTTTCAGGGTTATAGCAGATCATATCCGTGCCATTGCCTTTCCTGTTGCAGATGGGCAGTTGCCTTCAAACACGGGCGCAGGCTATGTTATAAGACGAATACTAAGAAGGGCGGTAAGGTATTATTATTCTTATTTAGGAATGAAGCAGCCCTTGCTTTATAAATTGGTTCCACTGCTTGCTAAACAATTTGAAAATGTTTTTCCTGAACTGGATAAACAGAAAGATTTTATTGCAAAAGTGATCCACGAAGAAGAGCAGAATTTTTTAAGAACTTTGGATAGAGGAATTACAAGGTTCAATAATTATTTAATTGAAGTGAGAAGTGATGTTTCAGGTTATGTGATGGCATCAGATAATGATCCCAACGGACAAGAAGAAGACATCACCATTCAAATTCAAAATCTGGAAAACAGAAAATCAAAAATTATCGGTGGAAAATTTGCTTTTGAACTTTACGACACTTTTGGGTTTCCATTTGATCTTACAGAATTAATGGCTCGAGAAAAAAATTGGACTGTGGATGAAGCAGGTTTTAAAATAGAAATGCAGCAGCAAAAAAGCCGCAGCCGTGCAGCAGGAGTTACTGATACATCCGATTGGATCATTGTAACTGAAAACGGTTCGCCCCAATTTGTTGGGTATGATCTCTCAGAAACAAAAAGCAAAGTTTTAAAATACCGGAAAACAAAATCACAGGGTTTAGAATTGTACCAGGTAGTCCTGGACACAACACCTTTTTATGCTGAAAGCGGCGGCCAGGTTGGTGATAAAGGGCTATTGATCTTTGATGGGGAGTCAATAAATGTGGTTGATACTAAAAAAGAAAACGACCTGGTTATACATTTTATCCAAAAATTACCCGCCAATATTTCTGCCGGCGTAATAGCAAAGATCGATCTTTTAAAACGGTTGCCAACCCAGGTACACCACAGTGCAACACATCTTTTACATGCTGCATTGAGAGCTGTGTTAGGAAAACATGTTGCCCAAAAAGGAAGTCTTGTAAATGAAGATTACTTGCGTTTCGATTTCTCGCATTTTGCAAAAGTTACGGATGATGAACTCGCCCGTATTGAAATGCTGGTTAATGAAAAGATCCGTGAAAATATAGCCGTGGTTATACAACAAATGCCTAAGGAAGAAGCTATGAAAACCGGCGCCATGGCCCTGTTTGGTGAAAAATATGGGGATACGGTCCGGGTGGTCACCATCGATCCCGCATGGTCAGTTGAGCTTTGCGGCGGAACCCATGTTGGCAATACGGGGGAACTTGGGTTTTTTAAAATAATCCAGGAAAGTGCTGTAGGAGCGGGTGTACGCCGGGTAGAGGCATTAAGTGGTAAAGCCGCTGAGGAATATATAAATGAGCAATTAGGTTTGATGCGTGCAATTCGTGGTGCCCTAAAAAATCCCAAAGACCTGTCAAAGGCTATCGAAAATTTATCTGATGAAAATGCGGCTCTGAAAAAAAATGTTGAAAAACTTTCTTCAAAAAATATTGCCGCATTAAAAGAAACTTTGCTTGCAAAAACAGTAGAAATTAATGATATAAATTTTATTGGTGAAATAGTGGAAGCTGCCAATCCTGATGATCTGAAAAATCTTTGTTTCTCATTAAAGAATGATCTAAAAGATTATGTTATTGTTCTGGCTGCAGCAATTGATGCTAAACCTTTTGTTGCAATAATGCTTGATGAAAAAGTTAGTGCTTCAAAAAATCTTGATGCTTCAAAAATTATAAAAGAATACGTGGCTCCATTGATCAAAGGCGGCGGCGGCGGCCAAAAAACATTAGCCACCGCCGGGGGGCTGGAGGCCGGGAATCTTAAGCTGGTGATAGAAAAAGTAAAACAGTTACTCTAATGCAAATTGTTTTTGAAACTCCCCGGCTTTTTTTACGCTTGTTTACAAAAGATGATGCTGCCCTGATCCTGGCGTTGAACAGTGATCCGGAAATAGTGAAGTACGTTCATGAGAACATATTAAAAACAGAAGCGGAAGCAAAAAATATTATCAGCAACATCATTCTGCCTCAATATAAAAATAATTTGGGCCGGTGGGCTATACATTTAAAAAGTGATGGCGCATTTATTGGCTGGTGTGGATTAAAACATCTTCCCGATTCAAGTGAAATTGATCTGGGTTACCGCCTCATGAAACCGGCGTGGGGAAAGGGCTATGCAACTGAAGCCGCAAGGCATACCCTGGAGCACGGTTTTAAAAAGCTTGATCTCCCTTTAATTACCGGCAAAGCGCACATTGATAATAT
>JACDBU010000216.1 GCA_013694745.1 Chitinophagaceae bacterium | reverse complement strand
ATACAGGCCGAACCATATTTGAAACTGCATTTAAGCGGAATAGGTTTGGGCAAAGCCAATTTAAACAGTGCAGGCGTGCTTTTCTCTTTGGCAATAAAACCTTTTTACAAAAAATAATTGCGGTTTTAATAGTAAGAGTATTTACTCTCATTCACCACCTTTATTATCATACCTGGTAGCTTAATTTAAATAACCGTACCTGTACTTTGTTAAAGTTTATCGAAATAGATTTTATCTAACAAAAATGCAGGAAGGCATAGTTTATCTTGAGGACAATAACAACCATAGCAATTGGTATAGCAATAAAATTGTCAACTTATGAAGATCTTTTTGTCACTTCTTTTTTCGTCATTCCTTCTTACTGCTACGGTATGGAAAACCAATTTTATTGAGGCTAAAACAGAAGCATCAAAAGATCACAAACTGATGCTAGTTAATTTTTCAGGTTCTGACTGGTGCTTACCTTGTATAAGATTAAAGAAAACAATTTTTGAAAGCGATGATTTTAATGGCTATGCCTCAGAAAATCTTGTTTTGGTGAACGCTGATTTTCCGCGCCAGAATAAACATAAGTTATCTCCTGAGCAAAAAAAAATGAATGAAGACCTCGCAGCCATATACAATCCTGAAGGAAAATTTCCTTATACACTTTTGATGACGGCCGAGGGGAAAATTTTAAAGCAATGGGATGGACTTCCTGATCTTTCCGATAAACAATTTGTTGACGAAATCATGCAGGCAAATGCAAATCGCTGAACACGAAACTTCATTACTACATAAAAGGGTATTGCGCCTTATGGGCAACAGGTTCGAAATATCTGTGCTTACCACTGATGAATCACGTGCAAATATTTGTATCGATGCAGCGGTTGCCGAAATACAACGCATAGAAAAATTACTCACCACATTTAAAGATGACAGCGATACAAATCATATCAATGCGGCTGCAGGAATAAATCCCGTTACAGTAGAAAGCGAAGTGATAGAATTAATTCAACGGAGCCTTAAAATTTCCGCTATAACACAGGGATCATTTGATATTACCTACGGCTCAGTGGATAAAACGCTCTGGAATTTTGATAAGGATATGAAATCATTACCTGATGCTGCAACGGCTAAAAGATCAGTGCGGCTTATAAATTACAGGAATGTTATCGTTAATGAAAAAGAAAGTACTGTCTTTTTAATAGAGAAAGGAATGCGCATCGGCTTTGGAGGAATTGGAAAAGGATATGCGGCAGAAAAAGCAAAAACAATTCTCCAGCATATGGGTATTGTAAGCGGCATCGTAAATGCAGCCG
The DNA here is from genome assembly GCA_013694745.1 of Chitinophagaceae bacterium. Taxonomy (GTDB): domain Bacteria; phylum Bacteroidota; class Bacteroidia; order Chitinophagales; family Chitinophagaceae; genus Ginsengibacter. The sequence goes on along the minus strand of JACDBU010000216.1, from coordinate 3,394 downwards.
GTGATCTTAGCGCCTGGGGATCACAGGAAAATGGTGAACCCTGGACGATCGGCATTGCCGATCCTGATGCACGGCACCATCCCTTTTCTTCTCTTAACATAACCAACATGGCCATTGCCACTTCAGGTAATTATGAGAAGTATGTTATGATTGACGGGAAAAAATATTCACACACAATTGATCCTAAAACCGGCCTGCCTGTTAGCGGTATTAAAAGTGTAACCATTATTGCACCCAATGCAGAATTGGCTGATGCACTGGCCACACCTGTTATGGTAATGGGCACTGATGCAGGTCTGCACTTAATAAACCAGCTGCCAGGAATTAGCTGCATAATTATTGATGATAACAATAAACTTTATACATCCTCTAATATTAATATTTCATAACCAACCAATTAGTGAAAAAATACATCAACACTATTAAATCAATTTTCATCCTCAAATATTAATATTTCTCAACCAACCAATTAATGAAAAAATTCATCAGCACAATTAAATTGATCTTCCTCCTGGCAGGCGGAGCATTTATTCTCCATTCCTGCACAGGACCAAAGGCATATCAAAAAATTTATCTGAATGATGCCGAGATGGAGCTGGCGCCTAAAAAAGCTGAAAAGTTTGAAATGAATTTCCAGGTTTACCGGGAAGGAGCTTCAGGGGCAAATGGCGGTAAAACCGGCGGTGGATGCGGATGTAACTAATTCAATATTTTAAAAGAACCATGAGAAAATTATCTTTAGCAGTAATAGGAATGTACATAGGTGTGTTGGGTGCCTTCTCCCAAAACCCAACTGATTCATCGGCATACAAAAGTAAAAAACTTAAGATCGATGAGATCAATTTTGTAACAGGTTATTACACGCAAAACGGGAATCGTTCACCCGTTACGGGTGGTGTTGGGACAGAAAAATTGTCTGATATCGCCACTACTTTTGACCTGAAACTCAGCAGGTACGACATTAAGAACCGAAAGCATGATCTTGGATTCGAACTCGGAGTAGATCATTATACTTCTGCATCATCAGACAAGATCGATCCGCATACCATCTCTTCCGCCTCACATGCTGATACAAGAATTTATCCCACTCTTTCTTATGGCATCACCAACGAGCTAAAAGGAAATGCAATAAATTTTACTGGCTCTTATTCCCAGGAATTCGATTACCAGTCAATTGGTGCAGGCATAGGTTTTACAAAAACTTCAAAAGATAAGAACAGTGAATTCGGGATAAAGCTGCAGGCTTATCTCGACAATCTGAAAGTGATACTGCCAATAGAATTGCGAACGGGAAGCCAGCAGCAGCGGCGCCGTAATGATTATCCATCAGCTTCCAGGAATTCATTCAGTAGTTCGTTCACCTTTTCACAAATGGTGAGTGAAAGATTACAATTTGCAGTGCTGCTTGATCTGGTTTATCAAAGCGGATATTTAAGCACGCCTTTTCACAGGATCTATTTTACTGATGGCACGGAGAGCAACGAAAAGCTTCCTTCATCCAGGTTCAAGGTGCCTGTGGGATTGAGATTGAATTATTTTCTCGGAGATAAATTTGTCATCCGATCTTATTACCGGTACTACCAAGATGATTGGGGATTAACGGCAAATACATTTAATATTGAGCTCCCTGTTAAGATCACTTCATTCATTTCCGTGAGTCCTTTTTATCGCTACTATTCTCAAAACGGTGTAAAATATTTTGCCCCATATTTAAGCCATGCGGCTACTGAAGAGTTTTATACAACAGATGATGATCTTTCAAAATTCAACAGCAATTATTTAGGAGCGGGCATAAGATATGCGCCGCCGGCTGGAGTTTTTGGTATTTCACATTTGAGTAACCTGGAATTACGGTATGGACATTATAAAAGAACTGATGGTTTACATTCTGATATTGTTACACTTGCGTTGAAGTTTAAATGATGTGTTTTTTACTTTCCGCAGAGAAAGGAGTTAAAAGAGTTTACGCAGAGAGATTTCATTCTTCGTATTAAAAATCTTATTGACATGATTACATAACTTTGAGTATGGCGAGTGTTACAAAACAAAACATTAAAAATTTTCAACAGAAAATTCTTAAGTGGTACGACACAGATGGCAGACACTTTCCTTGGAGAAACAAACGATTGACGCATTCCAGCAAAAGATCGTAATTCTTTCATCAAAACATCTTCCTGTAAAAGTTTTTCCCGTAAATCAATTATTTTTAATCATTAAATATCGATGTATAGTTTTTGTAGATATAGGTCTTACCATATTTAATACTATCATTCAAAGGTTTCAAAATATCCAAATCAATAAATCGCTGTATTAATTTTGGTGCACCTGCACGGCTAAAATTCATTGTCTTAACAACACCTGTGTTACTCGTAATGGGATTCTTAAAAAGATGTTGTAAAAACAATACGCCACTGGTTGCTTCACGTTTCCCTAATGCCTGGATTTTTCTCATATCTTTCTCTCTTAACAGCGTTATTTTTTTAGATATTTCAATACTTTGTTTCGCTGTCTCTATCACACCATCTAAGAAGAAATGAAGCCAGTCAGTTATTTTATTGTCATGATAAGCATTAAGTTTATCATAATACAGTTGTTGATTTTTTTTAAAAAAACTGCTTAGGAATAAAACTGGCTTTTCGAGGATCGCCCTCTCAAAAAGAAATAAAGTAATCAGTAACCTGCCCGTTCTTCCATTACCATCTAAAAACGGATGAATAGTTTCAAATTGTGCATGTAAAATTCCTGCCTGTAATACTGGCATTACAGTTGAATCATGAATAAATTTCTCTAAGTCATTCAAAGCATTGTTCATTGCATCTACGGGCGGAGGTACAAATGCCGCACTATTTAATGTTGCTCCTCCGATCCAGTTCTGTGATCTTCTAAATTGTCCCGGATCTGAAAAGTGAGAGGAGCGGGCTCCCGTCATAAGTTCATTATGCAACTCTTTAATGAACCGTAAGGAAAATGGAAATTTTTTTAGCCTTTCAGTTCCATAATTCAATGCTTTTATATAAAATAAAATATCATCTGCATCTGTATCTTTCAAATTTACCCCTGCACTTAATTCTAATGCATCCATCATGGTTGCCCGTGTTCCCTCGATTTGAGCAGAACTGGTTGCATCCTTGATAATATACATACTGATAAAAAAATCGGCATCAGGTAATACGTGGGTAATTCCATCTAATTTCCCGATAAGACGCTCTGCATGCGCTGCCTTCGTAATAATGCTTGCTTCAAAATCCAATAACTTTTCATCCGGAAATTTATCCGGGATAAAAGCCATATAACCTTCAGATTGCTTTATTAATTTACCGACTGGCACCGTTATTGTAATTTAGTTAACATTTACCTTACAAATATAAACTAAAATACGATATAGTGTATATTG
>JACDBU010000211.1 GCA_013694745.1 Chitinophagaceae bacterium | reverse complement strand
GTATACGGTGGCAGCACCAAAGAGCATTCCAAGCAAACACCCTATCAGTACAGCTTTTACTGTAAATTCTTTCATTAATGTATTGGCTGGTATGTACGGCTTGAAGGGTTTTATTTCAGACATAATGATGAATTATGAAAGGAAGATAAAATAAAAAGGTGATACAGTAAAGCATCACCTTTTGTAAAAAAATTAAATAATATTATCAGGCTGAGCCGGTTTTATCTTTTACAATTTGATTAAGCGATCTCAGGCGGCTAAAGATCAGGATGCCGCCAATAAATGCTGCTACCACCAAAATAAGGAAGAACATTTTTTTATCTGTAAAGTCATCCCAGAAACTTGTCATAACACCCGCGATCTTTCCACCGATGGAAGTTGATAAGAACCATCCTCCCATCATCAATGCGGTAAGCCTTGCCGGTGCAAGTTTTGATACAAGGGACAAGCCTATCGGGCTTAAGAAAATTTCACTTATGGTAAAAACAAAATAGGTACCCCACAGCCAGCCGGGTGAAGTTTTAAAACCATAAATGGAAGGAACGGAAATTATGGCTACTACCATTACAAGGGCAGATAAACCAGAAATAAACAAAGCCATTCCAAATTTTGTTGCGGTTGTTGGCTCTTTACCCCGCCTTCGTAAAAAATCAAAAAGTGGTACAAAAATCAAAGTAAGAATTACAATGAAAAGTGGATTTATAGATTGAAATAATTCTGTATTGATGAGCTTGACATCTTTGCCCTGTGGCCATTGGTCTTTTGGAACATTATTAAAATATGGATCCGGCCCCATCACCAGTAAGTTTTTCGATTTCAGATCCACTTTATTATTAGTGGCCGTTATACCATATACCTGCTTAGAGGTATCAACCTTTTTACCATTTTTTGTAATGGTAACAATACTGTCTTTGCTCATAACAGGGCTTGTATCCTTAACATTCACAAAATATTCATTCACTTTTTCTACCAGCCTTGGTGTATCAGAAACAACCTGTAATGGAAAAATATTACCAACTAATTTCCCCGTAAATTCTGAAGCTTTTCTGTCAGTATGTTTTTCGGCCCATATGGTAAGGCCGGTGGAATTTTGATTGTATATCGTCCAGAAAATAACGCTTATCATGAAAATAAATAATAAGGCGCCGATGCCTTTTTTATCCTGACCTTTTGCTTTTACATAAAGCGAGATATAAAAAGCAATGATCGGCAGGCACGCAAAAATGAATGCATCATTTGCCTGGCTGCCCATTATAGTTTGTCCGAATATCATTTTCGGAATAAACCAGCCGATAACTGCAGCAATAAGTGCTGGTAAAAAAACATAGCCCATTATTTGCGAAAGCGACATATCCTCAGCCTGCACGGGTTTTTTGATATCACCTTCTTTAACGTGCTTTAAATTAATAGCAAGTATTATCATCCCTACAATAAGGCCCACCCCCGCAGCAGCAAAAGCATAACCCCAGCCATATGCATTTCTTAAATAGGCAGCCACAAAATTGCACACGAATGCGCCAATATTGATACCCATATAAAAGATGTTGTAAGCATTGTCTTTTAAAGGTTTCAGGTCTTGCCGATTATAAATATTTCCCAATACAGTAGAAATGTTGGGTTTAAAAAAACCATTGCCAACTATTATTAAACCAAGTGCTATAAACATGGCTGTATTACCCGGGATCGATAAACAGAAATATCCAGCCGACATTAAAGAACCTCCGAGGAAAATAGATTTTATATAACCTAAATACCGGTCTGCAATTAGTCCGCCGATAAACGGTGTTAAGTAAACGAGGGCTATAAAACTCCCTACGATATCTGCGCCTATATGCTGCGATAATCCTTTTCCCCCGGTAGTTGTATCAATGAGGTAGAGCAATAAAATACCCACCATTAAATAGTACGCAAAACGTTCCCACATCTCCGTAAAAAATAATACATATAAGGCCCGTGGATGTTTACCTTTTCGCGACTCATTAATATCAACAGGGATAATCTGATCTTCCATAATGGCAAATTTTCGTTTGAAAATATAAAATAATAAGCATTGTAAAATACAGATAAATTCCAAAACTCGGAATTCAATTTTCAGCTATCATAAACATTAATAATATTAATATTGGGAATTGCTTCAATTACAGACTTTAAATTGTTATTTTTAACCCTTCTAAACCTTTTATAAAACCAATACCTTTGAACATTCTCATACTTGGGGGCGGCGGCAGGGAACATGCACTGGCCTGGAAAATCAAACAAAGTACTTCCTGTACAAAACTTTTTATCGCACCTGGAAATGCAGGTACTGCTCAATCCGGAGAAAATATAGACGCAAACATCAATGATTTTGATGCCATCAAAAAACTTTGCCTCAAAAAAAAGATCGGCATGGTAGTGATAGGTCCGGAAGATCCTTTAGTGAATGGCATTTATGATTTTTTTAAAAATGATGAGGAGATAAAAGACATTATTGTTATCGGTCCGTCAAAAGAAGCCGCGCAATTAGAAGGCAGTAAAGCTTTTGCAAAAGCATTTATGATGCGGCATAATATCCCCACTGCAGGCTATAAAGAATTTGATGAATCAAACTACCTCGACGGGCTTGAATATTTGAAAAAACATTCACTGCCCGTTGTGCTCAAGGCCGATGGGCTTGCGGCGGGAAAAGGTGTGCTGATCTGCCAGAATCATATTGAAGCAATGAGCGAATTTGAATTGATGATACAGCGCGCCAAATTTGGTGAAGCCGGTAAAAAAGTTGTGGTGGAAGAATTTTTGAAAGGAATTGAACTAAGTGTTTTTGTTTTAACGGACGGCAAAAAATTTGTGCTGTTACCGGAAGCTAAAGATTATAAGCGCATTGGAAAAAATGATACCGGGCTTAATACGGGTGGGATGGGGGCAATAAGCCCTGTACCTTTTGCCCATGAAGCTTTCATGCAAAGTGTTATAGAGAAAGTAATTGAACCCACCATCCTTGGATTGCAGAAAGAAAACCTGGAATACAAGGGATTCTTGTTTTTCGGCCTTATAAAAGTGGATGGTGAACCGATGGTAATAGAGTACAATTGCAGATTGGGCGACCCCGAAGCAGAAGTGGTATTACTGCGCCTTAAAAATGACCTCGTGCAATTATTTGAGGCTACATCACGGCAACGCATACATGAAGAAAAAATCTTAATCGATAGCCGGAGCGCAGCTGCTATAATGGCGGTGAGTGGTGGCTACCCGGGTGAGTATGAAAAAGGAAAACAAATCGATTTTGGATACCTTGAAAATCCCGAAGCCAAAAAATCTATTGATGTGGATGGCGGGGTTATGGTTTTTCATGCGGGTACTGTAAAAAGGGATAATGAAATAGTAACCTGCGGTGGAAGGGTTTTAGCCGTTTCATCACTTGCAGATACGCTTGCTGAAGCCGTGGAATTATCCATAGAAATATTAAGCCAGATCTATTTTGAAGATATGTATTTCAGAAAAGATATCGGTTTTGAATTTATTAGCTGATACTTTTTATGGTGAGCAATTTTGATGAATATTTTTTGAACACTTATGGTTTTTTTAATAACATTTTAGATCAAATCTTTGTCATTGTTAATTCAAATTATTTGCTACAACTTTGCAGGCATTAATTACCCTCAATATCACCCCTTAAAATATGGGCCTTTTTAATTTTTTTACACAGGAAATAGCGATTGACCTGGGTACGGCAAATACCCTCATCATACATAATGATGTAGTGGTAGTGAACGAGCCTTCAATTGTGGCTTTGGACAGGAACAATCCAAAAAACCTGCTGGCGGTTGGGAAGAAAGCTTTGATGATGCATGAAAAAACGCATGAAAGCATTAGAACCGTACGTCCACTGAAAGATGGTGTGATTGCGGATTTCAATGCAGCAGAGCTTATGATAAGGGCAATGATCAAAATGATCTATCCTAAAAAACCCTGGTTTCCGCCAAGCTGGCGGATGATGATATGTATCCCAAGCAGCATTACAGAAGTTGAAAAACGTGCGGTACGGGATAGCGCTGAACAGGCTGGTGCAAAAGAAGTGTATTTACTTCATGAACCCATGGCTGCGGCTTTGGGAATTGGAATTGATGTAGAAGAACCTGTTGGAAATATGATCATCGATATTGGGGGTGGCACAACCGGTATAACGGTTATTGCACTCGCGGGTATTGTTTGTGACCAGTCTATCCGGATTGCGGGAGATGAATTTACCGCAGATATTATGGAAGCATTGCGCAGGTACCACAGTTTGCTGATAGGTGAACGCACTGCAGAGCAGATAAAGATACAGATCGGTGCGGCTATGAAAGACCTTGACAATCCACCGGATGATATACCGGTAAACGGCCGTGATCTAGTTACCGGTATTCCCAAACAAATATTCGTGAGCTACCAGGAAGTTGCTGAAGCTCTTGATAAATCAATTTTTAAAATTGAAGAAGCCATTCTTAAAGCCCTGGAAACTACCCCTCCCGAACTTGCTTCGGATATTTACCGCCGTGGATTATATTTAACGGGTGGCGGGGCATTGTTGCGCGGGCTGGATAAACGAATTGCTGCCAAAATTAAATTGCCTGTACACATTGCTGATGATCCGTTGAAGAGTGTTGTAAGGGGTACTGGTATTGCCTTAAAGCATTACGACCGGTATCCGTTTGTGATGCGCTAACAACCTTGCTGTGATATTGAATCCTGAATATTTTTTGAATGCACTATTCTTATAAACTTTCAAAACCTTCCCGGCTGTTAAGTGGAACAGATGGAGGAAGCCATGCGTAATCTTTTTCTTTTTATCCGCCGGTATTTTAATTTCTTTTTGTTTTTAGTACTCCAGGTATTTTGCCTTTACCTCCTTTTCAATTACAACCGGTATCATAATTCAGTTTACATGCGGGTAGCCAATGAAGTAACCGGTAAATTTTATAGCCGGTATAATGACGTAGAATATTATTTTAAATTAAAACGTACCAACGACTCACTGGTTAAGGCAAATGAAATGCTGTACAATAAACTGAAACAGGATTTTGAAATGCCGGATACAATAAATAAAACGGTGAATGATTCAGTAAAAATTGATTCACTATTAAAATTCAGGAAGTACAATTACATGGCCGCAAAGGTTATTGGCAATTCGGTTATCCTGCCCAATAATTATTTGCAATTGCATCGTGGCGAGTTGCAGGGCGTTGAAAAAGACCTCGGTGTTATTGATCCAAACAATGCAGTTGTAGGAACCGTTATTGATGTTAGTCCAAATAACACGATCGTTATGAGCCTGCTGCATAAACAAAGCAGTATCAGTGCAAAATTAAAGAACAATGGAGAATCGGGTACCATCGTTTGGGATGGGTTAGACCCACACATTGTATTAATGAAGGAAGTAAATAAAAGTGTAAAAGTTACTAAAGGTGATAGTGTGGTAACCAGTGGTTTTACTGACAGGTTTCCGTATGGTTTACTGATAGGGCGGGTACAGCAAGTTATTAGTGAAAAGAGCAGTAATAAATACTTGCTTAAAATTAGAACCGCAGCCAATTTTTCTGATCTTCAATACGTTTATATCATCAACAACCTTCAAAAAAGGGAGCCTGCAGAATTATTAAAGAAGGCGCAGAAAACGAATGAGTAACCTCGTTAAAAATATAATCCGGTTCATACTTTTTATTTTTGTACAGGTTTTTGTGCTCAATCAAATACCCGCATTACACCATCTTGTAAATCCTTACCTGTATTATTTATTTATTCTCTGGCTTCCATTTAAAACCGGCCGCAGAACATTGATGTTCCTTGCTTTATTCATTGGACTCGCACTGGATTTTTTTACCAAAACGCCCGGCTTACATGCTGCCGCCTGTGTACTGATCGCGTATATCAGGCCTTTTGTAATAAACGTTCTTATTTCACATGAAGGCGCAGAAGCCAATTATGAAGAGCCAACAATTAAGAGCATGGGCTTTGTTCCGTATTTTACCTATGCGGCTGTATTAACTTTCGTGCATCATGCTTTTCTTTTTTTACTGGAAGCATTGCAGTTTGGTGGCATGTGGTATTTTCTTTTAAAAACTTTACTTTCCGGCGCAATTAGTTTGTTATTAATTTTAATAACAGAATTAATATTTGTACGCCGGCAAAGATTTAGAACAAATACTGCTTAGAGATAGTAATTTTGTATCAACACATAAATCTTCCCCTGCAATTTAAAGCCTCTAAATTATTTAGTTAGTGTCTGTTTTTAATCAGTCCCGTAAAAATGTGATCAGCCTCATCTTTATTGCTATGTGCTGCATTATTGTTTTCCAGTTATTCAACCTGCAGGTTTTAAATTCAAAGTATTCCATAATGGCGGATGAGCAGGGAAAATTTAGAAAAGTGATTTATCCCGACAGGGGAATTTTATATGACCGCAAAGGCCGCGCAATTTTACAAAATACAATTATCTACGACCTCATGGTTACCCCTTCAAAAGTGAAAGGGTTAGATACTTTGGCGTTGTGTAAAATTTTAAATATAGATACCGCAGAATTCAGAAAGAGAATTGTAACTGCCATCATCAAAAATAAAAGCTACCGGGCATCTGTTTTTGAAGCATTACTGTCAGAAGAAAAAATTGCAAAGATCAATGAGAGCATGTACAAATTTGTTCCCGGGTTTTATTTGCAGGAAAGACCGGTAAGAGATTATCCCTTTGATGCAGGCGGAAATATTCTTGGTTACTTATCAGAAGTGGATTCATCTTTTTTATTACGCCATGCAGGCGAAGGCTACCAGATCGGCGACTATGCCGGCAAAACCGGGCTGGAGCGTAGTTATGAAAAAGTTTTGATGGGTCAGCGTGGAATTGAATTTTGGAAAAGAGACAATAAGAACCGGTTAACCGATCGCCTGGAAAATGGCAAATATGATACCGCTGCCGTAGCCGGACAAAACATGCATATGGCACTTGATATTGAATTGCAGCAGCTGGGAGAAAAATTAATGGAAAATAAACTGGGCTCTATAGTAGCAGTGGATCCAAAGAGTGGTGGAATATTGGCAATGATAAGCAGCCCCACTTTTAAACCAAAATTATTAACCGGCTCGGAACGCAAAAAACACATAACAGAATTACTTTTAAATCCTGCGCTGCCATTATTGAACAGATCAGTAGGAGCTTCTTATTCTCCGGGGTCAACTTTTAAAACACTGCAGGCCCTCATAGGTTTACATGAAGGAGTGATCACTACAAAATTTATCGTTACCTGTACCGGCGCTTTTTATGGTTGTGGTAGTGGTAATCCCATGAAATGCCTTGATCGCGGCACCTTTGATCTTAAAAATGCGATCACCATTTCTGATAATACTTACTTTGCTACCGTGATGCAGCGCATTATAAATAATCCGAAATATCCTAATGTTGACAGCAGCCTGGCAAACTGGGACCGGTATATTTATGCATTTGGACTGGGACATAAATTAGGCGTTGATGTGCCTTCTGAAAAACGAGGGAATATTCCTACACCGGCATATTTTAATAAAACGTATGGTGCGGGCCACTGGAATTATTGCACTTTCAGATCGGTAAGCATTGGGCAGGGCGAAGTAGATGTAACCCCCATACAAGTGGCAAATGAAATGGCATACATTGCCAATAAAGGTTGGTATATAATACCGCATATAGTTGATTCAATTGAAGGCGGTGATAAATTTGATATGCTGTCAAAATTCAAAGAACAACACAAGGCCATCGATATTTCTGACAGTGTTTTTGAAACCGTGCACGACGGAATGCAGGGAGTGGTGGAAAGAGGAACGGGAATGGGTGCAAAAGTAGAAGGCATAACCATTTGTGGGAAAACAGGTACGGTTGAAAATTATTTTCGCGGTGTTAAACAGGAAAATCATTCATTCTTTTGCGGGTTTGCCCCGCGTGAGAATCCAAAGATCGCCATCATGTGTGTAGTGGAGAACAGCGGGCATTTCGGAGGTACTTATGCAGCCCCTATTGTAGGACTGATGATAGAAAAATATTTAAAAGATTCAATCTCAGATCCTAAACGCAAGGTACAGGCAGAAGCACTTTCAAAATTAAATTTGATACCGCCGCGTATTTATAAAGAACTCCGCACACGCGATTCAATTCAGCATGTAAAAGATTCTGCCTATTTAATTGAGAAAGGATTTATAAAAATTTTAAAGGACACTATGGGCCTTGAGGATGATGATAACACAGATGATCTTATAAAATTGAAGGAAGCAAAACAAAAAGAAGATCAGCAAAAGAAAAAAGATTCGTCACTGCCAAAAACAAATAAATCAAATACGGAAGCTACTTTACCCGAGGAACAAAAGATGCCAGCGGTTAAAGATAGCAGCCAATAACTTTTAACCAACAAATGCGCAACCAGGCAACCATATCAAAGGGAATTGACTGGATGATGATATGGCTGTATGTGATACTGGTTACTATAGGTTTTATCTGTATTTTTTCTGTTGAACACCGAAGCCAGGAAAATATCCTGCAAAATATTACCGGACTAAAAAAGAATTATTCCCGGCAATTATTATTCATTGGTATCTCCATCGTTGTTGGCTCATTCATTATATTAACCGACAGCAAATTTTTTACGGCAACCGCAAACATTGGTTATGTTTTCGGTATCATTTTAATGCTGGCAACATTTGTAATCGGGAAAGATATCAATGGTTCCAAATCATGGATACCACTGGGTTTTTTCAATCTTCAACCTGTAGAGACGTGTAAAATTTTCACAGCCCTTGCACTATCGAAATATCTTTCCCGCTCAGAAACAGATTTTAATAAAACGCGTTCTCAATTAATTGCGGCGGTATTTATTTTGATACCCGTATCTTTTTCACTGATGCAAAATGAGACCGGCCTGGCGCTAGTATATTTTTCATTTCTTATACCATTATACCGCGAAGGCCTGCCACCACTATATCTTATAATAGGGTTCTCCTTTGCATTTTTGATCGTTGCAACCATACTTGTTGAAAAAAATACACTGGCAATAATACTTACGGCAATTGCAGTTTTCATGATATATCTCACCAGGAAAACCATACGGCGTGACAAGTCAGTGTTATTGGTTATTGTTGGTATTTGGCTGCTGGCAGTAAGCGTGCAAAGATTTGCCGTGCCTTACATTTTTAAACATGTAATGCATCCCTACCAGGTTGAAAGGATCATGAATACTTTCGGGGTTGATTATGTTCCTGATGATAATTCCACGGCCAAAAAAATAGAGGAACAAAAGGATGATATCAATATTAAAAAATTAAAAAAGGCCAAAGAGAATTATAATGTAAAACAATCAAAAATTGCAATTGGTTCCGGGGGATTCTGGGGGAAGGGATTTTTAAAAGGCACACAAACACAGGGCGATTTTGTGCCCGAACAACATACCGATTTTATTTTTACTTCTGTAGGAGAGAATTTTGGTTTTTGGGGAAGCTTTTTGCTCGTCCTTATTTATTTATCTTTTTTATTGCGCATCGTTTTTATTGCTGAAAGGCAACGAAGCACTTTTAGCCGGGTGTATGCGTATGGGGTGGCGGCAATTATTTTTTTCCACGTTACGGTTAATATCTGTATGACGATAGGCCTGGCGCCAGTTATCGGTATTACGTTACCGCTGTTGAGTTATGGAGGCTCATCGTTATTAACTTTTACCATTCTCATTTTTATCCTGGTAAGACTTGATGCCGACAGGCAAATGGTGCTGAGATAACATCCGTTTTATTTTACGCTTTAAATTTTTACTGTAGAGAACAATAATCAAAAAAACCTGATTTAAGTCATAATGAAAATCATACCACTATGTGAAGGTGCTTTTACGATCGGTAAAACAAAGGAATTCATTCCATTTAACCTGGTACAGGATGATTTGCAGCAACGTGCTACAGGCAGCCTGCTGGTTGAGATCCAGCCTTTCGTAATCGTAACTTCAAAAGATATTATTTTAATGGATACCGGGCTTGGTTTAACAGGCCGCAATGATATACTGCAGATACATGAAAATTTAGCAGCAAATAATTTAAGCTCGCACGATATTACCAAAGTGTTGCTGTCACACCTTCATAAAGATCATTCTGGTGGAGTGAGTAAAAAAGATAAGGTACTTTCCAAATCATTTTTAAGTTTCCCGAATGCAACCTATTATGTAAACCGGCAGGAAATGGAAATGGCAATTTCAAAAGGTTTGCCTTCCTACACACTGGATGATTTTACTATTTTAAATGATTCGGCTAATGTAATATTTACAGAAGGGGATGGTACAATTGACAATTATATACAATACCTGGTAAGCGGCGCACATACCCCGTTTCACCAGGTTTTTTGGGTGACTGAAAACGATGAAAAGATTTTTTTTGGTGGTGATGTAGCCCCGCAGCTACAGCAAATGAAAAACCGTTTTGTGGCAAAGTATGACTATGATGGAAAAAAAGCAATGGAACTCCGGCAGCAGTGGTGGAAGGAAGGAGAAAAAGAAAACTGGACCTTTCTTTTTTATCATGATATTAAGCAGCCGGTGTTTGACTTTCATAAAAAAGGCCTGCCCTAAAAAGGGCCGGCCGTTGCTAACCTATGAAAAACACCTATTGCAAAATTAGCAGAAATTTTATTTTATGCAACTTTATTTATAGTGTACGGATTAAAATCACCTTCTGCGGTTCAATCTTTGCTGCATCATCGGCCTGTTTTTTAAATGCCTGATAAGTGCTCCCCTGAAATCTTTTTCTGCATTAAATAACTGATTCATACGGGGCTGCCCCAGCACTTTCACAAATTGTGACCGGTATCTTTTTCTGATATTTAAAACTTTTTCTTCATTGTCGAGGGCGTCTCCATTATTATTATGGCCCATTGTTTGGCGGATCTCATTTTCATATTGCCCGTAAACCGGCCAAAAATTCTTTGCTTCTTCAGAAGTAAGCTGGAGTTTTTGGGTTATAAAAGCAATCTTTAAAGCTTCTATCTTCTCAGCTTTATTTGGATTATTACCATCCTGTGCCTGCCCGAAAGTGAAAGTGAAGCAACCCATTAATAATATTAGTATAATTTTTTTCATTTCTTTTCCTCCTTACTCTGGGCGTTTAGCATCTAATTTGTTTAGATAAGTATCCAGTGTTTTTTCATCAAGTAAATAATCTTTTTGTGCGGGCAGATCTTTTTCTTCAAGGTTAGTTTGCAGTGCTGCATCATCTGCATCATTGCCGGTGGTTTGTAAATATTTTACTATTTCGTCATCAGATAATTTTGAGATCCCTTCATTAACCTGGTCTTCATTTTTATATTGGTAAGATTGCTGAACATACGAAGGAACTACACCTGATTCCGTAACCCTT
>JACDBU010000199.1 GCA_013694745.1 Chitinophagaceae bacterium | reverse complement strand
TTGAATGTTTCATAATTTTTTTTTACCGGCATCGGTTTTCATAGCAGCATAGTTAGAGCCTGTCCCGAACCTGCCTTCCGCAGGCAGGCTTGTTTCGGGATCGCAAGCACTTCATCGGTTTCCTGAGCGGCATCTTCAGTTTCATACCTGTTTCTAAAATCTGATACCTTTTTTATTTACAAACACGCTTACCTAAGAAACGTTATATAACATTGGTAAGTCAGCATATATACTTTTATAAAAAATTATTTTATGCAACAACAAAATCAAAACAAAGAATTTATTCTTAACTACTTCAACGCTTTGCGTACTGATGGAAAGTCCATTGAAATTTTGGAAAAGTACATGACTGATGAAGCCTTAATTGGTCATATAGAGTTTTTCGAGAAAGTATTTCCCAGCTATGATGTAATTGCCGGTGAAATGACTGCGGAAGATAACCGTGTAGTGGTTTCATGTCATCTTAAAGGAACACATTTGGGCGAGCTTAACGGAATTGCACCTACTTACAAAGAAGTAAATGTTCCTTTTGTTATTAGTTATCAAATTGAAAATAATAAGATTACCGGCCATTGGATGCTGGTAGATCAAATGAGTTTGATGCAACAATTGGGTGTGGTACCTACTCTACAAGCCGCTCACTAATATTCACATACTATCTATCTTAATTTATAAAAGTAAACTACCAAAAAATATCTCCTCAACATTTCAAAATGTTTACAATGGTTTTTTCTCTTTGGTAATGTATGTTGATTCAGGAAAATTTATATAGCATGCGCAGGCCCTTACAAATTAAATGGCAATATGTACATCAATCCAAAGTGCTGGCAAAAGTGGTAGATGAAAGACGATACATTAATTTTTTATGGCTTTGAAAAAGTGGATATGGCAGATGGCAATGGAATGGAAATGGAAGGTTTATTGAGAAGAGATAGAGGGCAAAAAAAGCATAACAAGATCTGGGTCGAACACTATTTTCCAAAAACAAAATAAATCGTAATGAAAAAATTATCCTTGTCAACAATGGTGTTATTGAATGTATTATTTGGTCAAAAATCAATAGCGCAAAGCTGCCCAATTTATGATGCGTTCAAGGCTATACCGGTTCAGTATATCAGTACTGGTAACACTACAACGGCCGCTTTTTCCTGGGTAAACGGAGGAGATTCCAATGGTGTCCCCGGGTATCTCTTTAACTGCGTTTCAATATGGAATGAATCTACAGGGCGAATTGAAAATTTTATAGGTGGAAGTGGGATCGGTAGTAATAATATCTATGGAGAAGAAGGTCTTTATCCTTATTGTCAATGTAATTTGCAAGGGCCCTTATTCAGAATGGTTTTTAATGTTATCCCAAATTGCGACTACTCCTGTCCGCAATCAGATCCAAATTTAACACCTACAACAAACATAAACAATACAAGTTTTAACTGGTCGGTTTCGGCAACATGGCTGGGTAATGCGGTTCCTGATATGGCAACAGTGGCTGCTGTCTTTATAACAAAACCAACAAGTATAGATATGGATGTTGCTGTATCAGGCAGTCAATGGCTTGTTGTTGGCAATAGCGGCAATGCAACAATTAACCCAGGTGTTACTGTTACAGATAATTCAATTATACAGGTTCGTACCAATGGTCAATTACAAAATAATGGCACCCTGCAAGGAAATGGAGAAATAGAAGGGTCGTTCATAAATAATTCAGTATTTGCACCTGGCAATTCACCCGGTACGTTTACAATAAGTGGCGATTATACCGCTACAGGCTCAGCCAGCCATAACATAGAATTAGCTTCCGCTACATTAAATGACAGTATTGTGGTTGGGGGAAATGCAGTATTAAATGGGCAACTTAATATTAGTTTATATAATGGATTTGTTCCCATCCAGGGCCAGGCATTTACCTTACTTACTGCAAATAGTGTTACTGGTACTTTCAGCAATATTGTATTACCATCGGGTGTAGCAGCCACTGTAACCTATAATACTGGCTCTGTAGTATTGACAATTAATAATATTGTTCTACCTCTTCGGCTTTTATCATTCAGCTCTAATGAAACCAGTCAAAACTTAGTTCAATTGAACTGGCAAACCACCAACGAAATAAACACCAGCCATTTTATTGTACAGCACAGTGTCAATGGTATAACCTTTAACAACATTGGAAGAGTAGAAGCGAGAAATACTTCAGGCACTAATGATTATAGTTTAAGGGATACCAGCCCTATCGATGGCGTTAATTTCTATCGCTTACAAATGGTAGATATAGATGGCAAAACAACCTACAGTTCAATT
This sequence comes from Chitinophagaceae bacterium, assembly GCA_013694745.1. Taxonomy (GTDB): domain Bacteria; phylum Bacteroidota; class Bacteroidia; order Chitinophagales; family Chitinophagaceae; genus Ginsengibacter. The sequence goes on along the minus strand of JACDBU010000199.1, from coordinate 3,818 downwards.
ATTAAAATAGTCTTTTCAGGTAAAAGTGAATTACAGGTATTTCCTAATCCGGCAAAGAATGTGATTACGTTAAGCGGCCTGGAAAACAAAGGCACTATTAAAATTATTGCGGCAGATGGTAAGTTGGTAAAACAAATAGTAGTTGTAGCCAACAATTCTAAAATTGACGTAACCGGACTGGCAAAAGGGATTTATATACTTCAATATAATGATGGAGGAAAAATGCAGCAACTAAAATTTATAAAGGAATGAACAAAATTAAAAATATCAAGCAATTAATTATGTGCTGCTTGATGTGTACTTGCATATTAACTACGCAGGCGCAGTTACTAAAAAAAATGAAAAGCCAGTTTAAAGATAAGGCCAAACAAAAAGCAGTAACAGCAACAAATGCCAATAAAATATTACTCGCTACACTACCGGGAATTAATCTGTTAAAAAAGATGCCCCATCACCATCAGCTTTAATGATGTAAATGCTACCAATTCTTTATCACCTGAATTTGGAAAGAATGAAAAATATGAGTCGTTGGATTCGCTGGACTTTGGACCGCAGGAATATATTTTAAAGCCCGGCTTTTTTGAAGTGGAATTATTAAGCTATTGTATTATGCCGGGCACATCATCACCTTCCAGTGGCGATGGGTATATGAATGCCCCGCTAAAAGACCTTGAAAGCATTTGATGAGATCCTGAAATAAAAGGCTCGATGAATGGTATGAGAAGCATAATAATGATAATTAGCATGACCACTACTGGAGTAGAAATAGTGATAATGAAGGTGTACGAGGTTAAGTAAAAAATTCAAAATAGAATTAATCACAACTAAAAAATTAAAAGATGACAAAATTAAATTTTATTCCAGCAAAACATGGCTTCCATTTCGATAACGAATTTAAAAATAATATTGTGGGTAATATTAACGCAGGCGAGGGCCTGTGTGGTGGTATGTCATTAGCTGCTTACAATTATTTTATCAGCAATATCCCTGTTCCAACACATAATGCATTAGATAATGACTTTGGAGGTAGTGATCCTGTGCCACCTCTGCATAGTAAGATCAGAGATTATATTTTAGCCATGCAATGGGAAACATTTCCCTTTTGTGGCCCTTACCTTGTTTTTCCCGGCTTCAATACTCCTCGTCAACATTTTAATTGGTGTGTTTCTGAATTTGACGTAATAAAAAAGATTATTGACGAAGGAAATTTTCCCCTTCTAGGCTTAAGAGGATCTAACAGACTTGGCGGAACAATGGGTGACCATCAGGTGCTTGTTTATGGATATGATGTAAATCCTTCAAGATTGTTCATTTACGATTGCAATAGTCCCGACAATGAAACTGTGCTGGAGTTAGATATGAGCAACATGCAGTTGCTTCATAATGGAAACAACAATACTTTTATTTCTTTTTTCAAAATGCTGGAATTGAATCCCACAATTCTATCTGGTTTAAATACACCAACATATATTGATCTGGGAATTCAATCGGGCCTCACAGTTAGCACTAATGGTATAGTAGGAGCACCCACAAGCTTTTCGGTTACCATTAAAAATTTCGGTGATTTCAATGCTCATGTCAATTCTTTTTTGATATCGTTAAGAGATCCTTCAGGAGCAAATATTGATTACATGACAGGTGGTATGCAAGCTCATCCTTTACAAATAGCCCCAACAGAAGAAGTAATTATTTCAGGTCAATGTCCAAATCTTGGCACCGTTCCAGGCAATTATACAGCAGGGTTAAGTTATTTATCAAAGCAAAATCAATTGATAAATATTCCTGCTAAGGTTGTTGGTACTGTTAGCCAGGTGGTTTTTTATTTACGACCGGCACCAGGACGTATAGGAGTATTGGATAACAACGGAAATGTGTATGTAAAGGAAGGGGCATTAGATGCAGGATGGAGTTTGGAAAGCTCTGGAGTAAATAGCTTTGCTCTGGCTGGCAATAGAATAGGAGTATTGGATAACAACGGGAATGTGTATGTAAAGGAAGGAGCATTGGATGCAGAATGGGTTTGGGAAAGCTCTGAGGTACATAGTTTTGCTCTGGCTGGCAATAGAATAGGAGTATTGGATAACAACGGAAATTTGAATGTAAAGGAAGGAGCATTGGATGGAGCATGGGTTTTGGAAAGCTGGAATGTACAAAGCTTTGCCCTGGCTGGCAATAGAATAGGAGTATTGGATAACAACGGAAATGTGAATGTAAAGGAAGGAGCATTGGATGCAGGATGGGTTTGGGAAAGCTCTGGCATTAGAAGTATTGCCTTAACCGTAATAAACACTATTTAATCTGACAACAAAAGATTTAATTTTTAAGCATTGTTGTCCGACAAAATAGATTTTTCAAACCTTTCATTGAAGATGCAGGCAACAACAGCGGATTTATAGCATTGCCGGGCGGAGACCGTTTAAAAGACGGTTCCTTTTATGAATTGGGACAGTATGGCGATCTCTGGATGGCTACGGAGCAGGGACGCGATTATTGTATAACGGAGCATTAGAAGATAATTATGTTGATACGAAGTGTGCAGTGTTTTCTATCCGGTGCAGAAAAGATTAAACAATAGACTTTAGTTGTCCCTTGTCGCCAATCAAAAACTACAACACCAAAAAACTTTTCCCATGCGTACAATCATCATCGCAACAGCCATGTCCTTTCTCGGTTTAGTTTCCCATGCACAGAATGTAGGAATAGGAACCACTACACCCCAGGTAAAACTGCATGTGCTGAAAGGTTTACAAACAGTAGCACCCAACGCAAGCAGTACTATGGCTGTACAGTCGGATGGAGAAACTTTTTTGCAGATATTATCTAACGGTGTGTCGGACCAGAACGGTATCTATTTCGGGCATACCACACAGCCCATCAGTGCCGGTATTACTTTTAATTATAGCGGCAGCAGGGAACTTGCGTTTTTTACCAACGCATCTGCACCATCATTTGTATTGAATAATCAGGGCAATGTAGGTATTGGTACACTATCTCCTAATGCACCCTTGCAGTTTGCAACTTCCAATCAAAAGCGAAAAATTGTTTTATTTGAAACAGCCAACAACGATAACCAGTTTTTTGGATTTGGCGTATATGCCGGTGAACTGCGTTATCAAACTGGAGTAGCTACGGATGACCATGTTTTTTACTCTGCTGCTTCGTCCGTTGCCTCCAACGAACTGATGCGGATAAAAGGAAATGGCAATGTAGGTATTGGCACATCGGCGCCGAATGCGCAGTTGCAATTTTCGAACACAACCGCTAATCGCAAAATTGTTTTTTATGAAGCCGCTAATAATGATCACCAGTTTAATGGCTTTGGTTTAAATCCCGGCGTATTAAGGTACCAGGTAAACAATACCAGCGACGACCATGTGTTTTATGCCGGCACTTCTGCCACCACTTCTAACGAATTGCTAAGAATAAAAGGCAATGGAGTTATTGCTGTAAATGGAAATACAGGTACAGCAGGACAAGTGCTAACGAGTAACGGTAGTAGCAGTGCAACTACCTGGCAATCTCCTGCAAGTGCTGTTACTATATTAAGCGATGCTAAATCTCCTAATGGTACTTCTGCAGTATTCACCTCTGGTTCTACATTAGTTGAAATGCCAGTCATGCAACTTTCGTTAACTACTCCATCAGGTATTAGTGAAAGACTCTTAATATCTGGTACAGTTACAGCCCAAACTTTTGGATGTAGTGTTTCAGGATGCTTTCCAACAGTATCTCTTTCTTTGATAGTTGACGGTGTTTTTCAGAATGGCGATAGTATAGTAATAACTGCAAACAATAACAATTTTCAATCTATAGTAATG
>JACDBU010000140.1 GCA_013694745.1 Chitinophagaceae bacterium | reverse complement strand
ATTTATGCTGTTGGTTATCTCGGTTAAAAAATTTTCGCTTGCATTAAAAATATAACCTGCGCCTAATGTAAGCGCCTCCGAAAACCTTCCTTTTGAAAATACGTTAATCGTTGGCAATAGTTCCGTGAAGAAGGTGCTGTCAGTACCTTTCACGTGTTTTGAAAGATTTAATTTCCCCATCAAAATGCCAATATCAAAAATGCCGAATGTTCTGCCAAATTCTGCAGTAATAAATGTTTTATCACCAAAGGTGCCAGGCGTGTTGGTATAAACAGATGTGCCTAGCGACAGATAATAATAATGTGCTTCTTTTTCTCTTTCCTGTGAATAAACAGTAATGAGAAATACCATAGAAAATAATGTTGTGAAAAAACATTTTCTCATGCCGTAAACTTTAAGTGTATAATTAAAGATAAGAGGCTAATGGCATTGAAAAGATTATTGCTCCAAAAAAAATTAATAGAGACGGCGGAATTATTACATGAAACCAAAATCCAGCACACGTCGCAGGTACTTCTTATCCTGTATAACAAAAGTTACTTCATAGCTGCCGGTGGTATCCTTGCAAAACAAATACAGGTATACCCTGTGGCCGTCTTTGGAACGGTAGATGCCATTGGTTGACCGTTCTGTGCCGAATTTATCTTTGTAAGTAAGTTTTAAATTATACAGATCAGCATAAGCGGCAACAGGGATTGAAACAGAATCTTTATCAATTACCATTGTTACCTGGGTTATATTTTTTTTAGGCATGCTACCGTAGGCGCCGTAAAAAGGTTTCCGGTCTATCCGCACTAAATATTTTTCGTCGTATTCTAATTTGTGTTTTGCCGGGTTAAAATCAGAGGTTACAATGGTGGCCTTTATTCCATCCCCTTCGAAAGTCATAAAATCGCCCCCGAATGAACTGAACGGGATTCTAGAAATATCCCCTTTGCCTACACTTTCATCAACCCCGCCCATTGTAAAGGAAGCAAGATCTGCACGTATATCATGCTGTGGTATTTTAGAAAAGGATTCTCTTTGATTACGGTTGTCTGAAAGTTCAGCAATTTTATGTTTTTGGCCATAGCCCAACATTGAAAAGAAAGCAAGCAAAACAATTAATGTAATTTTCATAGAATGATTATGATGGTTAAAATTAAATTTTTATAGGTTAAGGAAATTAAAAATCAATTCTTGATAAGCGGCATCCACAATCCTGTTTTTTTACAGAACTTTAAAACAAAAACTATGCAATTTAAAAACGTTATCAGCTGGTTTGAAATACCAGCCATTGACCTGGATCGTGCTACAAAATTTTATGAAACAATTTTTGCAGTTACCCTCAATCCAATGGATACTCCACAAATAAAGATGCGCATGTTCCCCGTAGAGGATATGATGACCGGCATAAGCGGTGCAATTGTATACAGTGGCGGGTTTCACAAACCTTCGGCCACTGATGGCCCGCTCATTTACCTTAATGGTAACCCTGATGTGCAGCCAATCCTTGACAAAATAGAAGCAGCTGGCGGCAAGGTCGTTGTACCTAAGACACAGATATCACCAGAACATGGATATATGGCCGTGTTCCTGGATACAGAAGGGAACCGTATAGGATTGCATGCAGTATAAAAATCTATATAATTATGAAATACGATATTGAAAGATCTGTTGAAATACTTGAAAGAACGCCCGATGTTTTATATGAATTACTTAATGGTCTTGATGAGCAGTGGCTCATGAATAATGAAGGCCCTGAAACATTTAGTCCTTATGATGTTGTTGGCCACCTGGTACATGGCGAGAAAACTGACTGGCGGCCCAGGATACAACGCATTTTAGAAGTTGGTACATCAAAATCATTCGAGCTGTTTGATCGCTTTGCCATGTATGAAGTAAGCCGCGGCAAAACGATCTCACAGCTTTTACAGGAATTTAAAACCCTGCGTGTAGAAAATATTATATGGTTTAGTTCATTACAATTGAATGAGATCGATCTTCAAAAAAAAGGGATGCATCCAAAACTGGGGAAAGTAACTTTAAGTAATTTATTAGCAACCTGGGTGGCCCATGATCTTACACATATTGGTCAAATAACAAGGGTGATGGCGAAGCAATATAAGGAAGCAATGGGACCATGGCCGGAATTCTTCAGGATATTAACTTTTTAATATCTCATTTATTAACGAGCTGACTGAATTTTTCCAATTCTGAAATATCCGTTATTGAAAGCGGTTCATTTTTTTCATATTTGAACCTGAGAAAAAGCACTCTTTTATGCTGGGGGTATTTTACCAGGATTTGCTCAATCATCTGCCCGGCTTTTTCATCTTTTTCAAACATTGGTTTTGGTGGTGGAAGCTCAGATTTGTACCGTGTTGGCATTCTTTTAATAATGGCCTCTAGGGTTCCCAGCTTGCTTTCTGATATGTTCTCAATTTTGCCGGCTTTACTATGCAATCCCTGCAATTGTTTTTTACTCAGGCTACCACGCAGCTGGTATTGTTTATACAGACTTATAATAAAAGACGATACGGGGTATGCGAGGATACAATCTTCCAGCAGATCATTTATTATATCAATTCCGGGCTTCACTTTATTTGTCATTTATCGAATATCAAATTTACTCTTTGTCTTTTATATGGGTTACGACAGCTACAACAAAAAATTTCCGCACCTCGTTTTATAATTCCCTTTTCAAATGAATTCATAACTTAGTAGGATGGGCAAAATGCTGCTTTTTTGTATGTGTTTGTGGATGGCAAATTGCGCCAAATCACAGGATCAGAATTTGCACCAGGCAGCTGTTTTAATCACAGCTAAACCCGTTTCGCAAGCAACCACCACGGATGAAATTGCAGCTTATATAAAGGCTAATTATCACAGTGAAACACAAAAGGTAAGAGCAATTTACGCATGGGTGATAACACATATCAGGTATGATACTGATAGCGCTAATGCAATTAATATGGGTGAAGATCAGCAGGCAAAAATTACGGTTGCTTTAAAAAGAAGACGAGGTGTGTGCGAAAATTTTGCCGCCATATTCAATGATATATGTTTTAGAAGTGGTATCACCTCGTTTGTTATAAATGGCTATACTAACCAGGGCGGCACCATAGACAAAACGGGGCATAGCTGGTGCGCAGTACGCGTTGAGCAGGTATGGGGATTATGCGATCCAACCTGGGACCAGGGTAATGATGCTGATACCAAATTTTTTTTGGTTTCACCTGCCGAATTCATCCGTTCGCACATGCCTTATGATCCGCTGTGGCAGCTGTTGAATTACCCTGTATCGCACCGGCAGTTTTACAATGGTAACCTGAATAAAACAAAGGATGCAGCCTATTTTAATTTTTCAGATTCTATCAATTCCTATTTGCAAATGGATAGCCTGCAGCAATTAACCACATCCGCATTACGGATACAAAAATTTGAATTGTACAATCCTCTCGTTAAGGATAACTACGATGTTATTAAGATGCATATTGAAATGATAAACCAGGATAAAGATGTGGAATTATACAATGGCTCGGTTGCTGAGCTGAATGATGCAGCGGCTATTCTTAATAACTTTATCCAATACCGCAACAACCGGTTTATGCCTGAAAAAACAGACCAGGAATTGCCCATTTTACTCGATGGCATTCAACAAAAATTATCTACCTCCCTTTTAAAACTGGATAAGATAGATAGTTCACCGGCTACGTTTACAATAGGAACGCAATTGGTAAGAGATAAGATCAGTACGCTGTCAAATCATACGAAGGAACAAAAGGATTTCCTGGAGCATTACCTCCAAACCCCGAAGGAAACACGGCAGTCCCTTTTTTACAAATAACGGCTACCCATACATGATATTTTGCGATATGCAATTTGCCGGTTTTATTTTGGCTTTACGATCAATGCATATATAACATACAGCCATCCCAGGATGCCATGAATGATCGCCCAGAGGATAGATTTATTCCTGCTCCAGGAAATTACAACGGCTATAATAGTACCGAGTCCTACACCCGGACCAATATAAACAGGTTGCATGTAACCGTTATCATTAGGTCCTGAATTGCAGGCCATAAATAAAATACAAATAAATAAAGGGAGAATTATTTTTTTTATCATCGCAGTTTATTTTTTTAAAGATCGATGAAATTATATTCTAATCAGGGATTATAAAAAATTATTTTTAAATCATTGGTGTAACGCTTCCCCTTTTCATTGAGTAACAGGTGAAAGCATTTATACAATAAAACAATCTTAGTTATCGTTATAGAAAAGGTATTACCAAAACTTTTATATCATTAGCGCTTACCAGTTTATAACCCGCCCTAAGATGCAGCTATGCTTACATCCGGGCCTCTCTTAATACATACATTTTAACGCAACTTTTTGAATCCGGCATGCTTAACAGGCCTTAGAATAACGTCATATATGAAATGGTTTAACACTTAAATTTTAAGTAATGAAAACAAAATTTACCCAACAGGAAATTTTACTTATCACCGGTTCTAATTTTTCTTCCCGGGAATGTTCTGATGAAAATATTGCAGACAAAAGCAAATTATCTGCTTCTGAGCAATTGGCAGATGCCTGCTGGAATGGCCTCCTTGATCAAATGCTTCCTGAGCTTGTTGAAAGAACGGCCGATGGCAAAAAACTGTTACTCTGGAATATTAAAGAATATAATTCTTTTTTAGAACTTGAATTATGTGAATCCAACACAAAATCAGATCCTGTTTTTTCCATTGATCCCTACCGTTTTCTCCCCGTAATAGTAGATAATTAAAAGTGTCAATTGTTACGCCGGGGTACCGAAAACAGAGTCAATCTTCTTTAAGACTTGTTTAAGGTTTATCCCTTTGCCCAGCACACCTTTAAAAATATCTCCCTGTTCTTTTATCCGGTCAACCGCATTAAAAATGGTAAATTGTTTCATTTTAAGGCCAGGCTTAACTTCTTCCCAATCCAATGGCATGCTTACTGTAGCGCCGGGTTTGGGCCGCAAAGAATAAGGTGCAGCAAGGGTTGCCTGTGGCCGGTTTTGCAAAAAGTCGATATACATTTTTCCCTGCCTGTTTATTGTCAATCGTTCAATACTGGTAAAAGCCGGAATTTTTGCATGTATGATCTTTGCCAGTACCCTTCCAAATTCTTTTGAATCTTCATAAGTATATTTTGCGCCAAGAGGAATATAAATATGTATCCCTGTTGCGCCGGAAGTTTTACAATACGATGGAACGTCTATCGCATTCAACACATCGTGGGTAACCTGTGCAGCTTTTATCACCTGGGCAAAAGTTGTTTTATCTGCAGGGTCAATATCTATGATGCACCAGTCTGGATTACCGGGCTTACTTATACGGCTGCTCCAGGGATGCATTTCAAGTCCGCCCATGGAAGCGATCAGTAATAAACTTGCTTCATCCGTACAGATCAAAAAATTTCTTTTACCACCAGCCTCACTGTGATAAGGAAACTGTTTTATCCATTCCGGAACTTTGCCGGTCACGTCTTTCTGGTAAAAGCTTTCGCCTTCAATTCCATTCGGGTAGCGAATAAGTGTTTGCGGCCTGTCTTTCATATAGGGCAGCATGAAAGGCGCAACCTGGTAATAATAATTTACCACATCGCGCTTGGTAACTTTTTTATTTCCATTTGCCGGAGGATAATATATTTTGCTCAGGTTATTGAAGGTGATATCATGGCCATTAATATTACGCGTTTGTGATTCATCTTTTGGATTTAGAAGCGATTTGCGTTCAACAGATTTTGATGGTTGAAAAAGTTTGCCGGCGGGTTGGTCTTTATCTTTTAACTCCTTGCTCTTTTGCCCATTGCCTTTAACTACAACAGCTGCATTGGTTACTTTTTCCATGATCACTTCGTTCGCTTTTTTATCTGTTCTCATTCCTTCAAATGAAGGATGACGCATAACCCCATCGGAAGTAATCTCCGCATATGAAACTTCACAGATCAGTTTAGGCTTCAACCATGTTGCTGTTGCCTGTGGCGGGTTTGGCCTAAACCGCGAAGGCTTGTTTATGTCAGGCACAAAAGTAAAAGGGCATTTACCGGTAACCAGCGGCTTAAATTGTTTCAGCATTTCCTGTTGAACAATCTGTGTGAATCCCGTTCCTATTTTGCCGGTGTACAAAAGTTTATCATTTTCAAAAACACCAACCAGCAATGCACTGAAAGCTTTTTTACTTCCTTCATTGTTTGTGTAGCCCCCAATAACCACTTCCTGCCGCTTGCCGGTTTTTATTTTAAGCCATTCTTTTGAGCGGTTATCCGGAATATAAATACTGCCTTCTTTTTTAGCGATGATCCCTTCAAGCCCCATTTTTTTTGCTAACTCAAAAAATTCGGTAGCTCCTGCATCGAAACTTTCACTGATGCGAATTGTATTTGTATGAGGCGCAATTGACAGCAGGATTTCTTTCCGTTTTGTGAGCGGTAATTTTGTAAGATCATATCCATCCAGCCATAAAAGGTCGAATAAATAGAATACCAGTTCGCCATCAGCTTCGCTTCGCCAGCTTTGCAGGTTTCCAAAATTTGAAATACCTTTTTCGTTTGTAACGATAATCTCTCCATCAACAACGGCATTTATTTTCCATCTTTTTAACGCTTCATAAACAGCATAAAATTTTTCATTAAAAGATTTATTATTCCGTGAACGGATATCAACTTCGCCTTTATTCAAATAAGCAAGCGCCCTGTATCCGTCCCACTTTACTTCATATATCCACCCGGGCTCATCAAACGGTTCATCGATCAGGGTAGCCAGCATGGGTTTGAGATCTGACGGAAATTCCGATCTTATACCATTGGTAGTTTTAAAAATTTCCTTCCTGGCTTCGGATATATTTTTTTGCGTTTTTTTTGCTGCTGGCATAAATCAAATGCCATAGAAATCGTGCCAAATACAACAATGGATCAATGACAAAGACATTATTTTATTGCATTCATTACAACGGCAACTGCTATCACAGCCTGTGTCAAAAAGGCAAATGTTCTTATCCAGTTGGTCGCGTTGAGGCGTTTTATTTTTAATTCATCGTAACCGCTAACGGCCATTTCTCCCTGGAGTTTTCGCTGCCATGCAAATGTGGATATAAACGCTATTAAATTAAGTGCCAGTGAAATATATACAGCTGTTGCCGGCATAAAAACGGGCCTGGTAAATATCAAAATAATATTTACAATAAGCAATAACATCGCCGGCATTATGGATGGAATTGCGGCAGATTTATTATTGGCTTGCATGTATGCTGCAAATTTTTCTTTCCCCACAAACGGGTAAATACCATAGTGCTGAATCTGCAAAGTGACCATATTGCCGGCGGCAAAAACGGCTAAGAAAAGATAAATACCATACATTAATATTTGCATGCCTGGAGTTATTTATTTTTTAAAATTCAATTGTATCCATTGCTCTAGATTTTGCATGGAGGGATTTTGCATTTTATAATTATTCAATTCCTTCATGAACACAGCATTGTTTGTATTGATCCAGCGAAACATTTTATAAAGCTCTTTACCCATGGCCAGCCTGGTTATGAGCCAGGGAAGATGCTGGTATTTGATCTCCATATTCAATGCCTTAGAAAATATTGCTGCCGTTTGATCCAGATCAAGTTCTTCGGATGCCACCGTGATTGTACTATTAAGGTATTTAACCGGATCCAAAAATATTTTCACTGCTAATTTTCCTATATCATCCGAAGCCACGTATTGCTGAATGGCCCTTTTATGTAATGGAGACATAAGTTTTCCTTTTAATAACCTGCTCTTAACTTGCGGGAGCAAAAAGTTTTCATACAAACCAACCGGGCGGATAATGGTGTAGGGAAGGCCAATTTTTTTTATATGTTCTTCAATAATTAATTTGCTTTCGAAGTGCGGAATTCCAGTATGGAAATCGGCTCCGCCAATAGATGAATACAAAAAATGCCTAACACCAGCTTCTTTTGAAATGTTTGCCAGGGTTATCCCCTGTTCTATTTCTTTCTTTACTCCATTCTCAAAAGTTTGAACGCTGAATACTCCATCAACATTTTCAAGGTGCTTTTCGAATGTTCCGGGTTTATTCAGATCGCCCAGTATGATTTCTGCATCGAGATTTTTTAATTTTTGTGCCCGGTCTGCATTTGGATTTCTTGTAAGGCATTTTATTTTAAAACCATTCAGTAATAAATTTTTTGCTACCGCACCTCCCTGGTTGCCGGTAGCGCCGGTTACGAAAATGCTCTTATTGATCGAAGTTTCAAACATGATATTATAAATCTACAAAAAACAAATTGTGATTATAATATAAATGCTATGTACGAATTAAGCAGAAGTATTACTTACCAGGAAATATTTTGAAGAAAGTATAACAGGTGAAACAGCAAGTGGCCTGTTACTCATCTACCTGGTAGCCGATAGGCTTGAAAGAGTAATTGTTGCTCATTTCTGCAGAACAGGCTGTGATACCAATAATGAGATCCATCCTTGCATGGAGTATTACAAAATCTCCGGCCTTGCTTTTCGGCGGCAGCACAGATACTTTCCCGGTCTCACCATCAACCGGTACGTTCATGAATATGTTAAAGCAGGTAGGGATCTCATCTGGTAAAATACCATATCCTTTTAAAGCATTACATAAATTTCCAAAACAACCCTGGTGCGGATGAGTATGTCCATAAATTATCCTGAACATATCTGCGCTGCAGGGGGTGAGTAAAAAATCATGCCTGCCAACTGTATCCTCGATCATATCAAACATTACATTGCTGCGGTTTGAATAAAACGGGTGGCCTTTGGTAAGGTATATTGTTTCAGCATAATCTATTGTTCGGCCGGATGAAAGGTATTCGGCTTTGTCGTGAAGATTGTAACAAATGAAGTCCGAAACCTGTTCACCTTCCAGGTCGATCACTTTTAAGCGCTGATCTTTTTTTAAAATGAATGAGGTGCCGCTACGGGGAGGGATTATTTTTATTTTGTGCATGCGAAATTTTTAATGGGCATTCCCAGCTTTCATCATAATTGCGACCGCTGTACTGGTACACTTCTGAATGTTTTCCAAAATCGTTTAGCATAGGATTTACAGAACCCGAAAATACAATATCGCGCTTGCGCACTACATCTTTCATCTTATCATACTTTGTAGTAACGCGTAATTGTTCAAACTGAACATGTGGATTAAAAACAAGAACAGGATAAGCAAACTGTCGTGCCTGCCTGCTGCTTGCAGTATGTAATCCAATAATATAAAAAGCTTCTTCTTTAATACTAAAGCTAAATGATGCAGATAAAGGATCGGCGTCTACCCGGCTGTCGTAGCCATATTTTTTTGCATCCAATTCATGCAGTGCCTGCAATCTTTGCCATAAAAGGCCATCGAACATTTCCTCATTATACATTTGAGGCCCGCGAAAAATCACTGCTGCCGTATGATACAAATCAGGAGATTCCCTGTAGGCATCTATGAACTTATATAGAAATTCTAAAATGCTGGTATCATCATGCGGACAAGCCATATGATCTACTATAATACATTTTACCTGCTGCTTTGCCAGCGCGGCTTTTGCGGCAATACAGGGAAATTCTTTATTTTCCAGGAAAGATAAATAGGCATCAATTATTCTTTGCTTACCCGTTTCATCACCATCATTTACGTGCATATATTTTTATAACTAAAAATTGTGCCGTAAAAGAACTTCCAGGGCTTACAGTTTTGTTTCGGCCTCCACTTTTCCAAGCAGGTTGTATTCCTTCCTTGCCAGTTTCAAAAAATTCAAGCCGCGGGTAAACCGCCAGTAGTGTATCCCGTTAGTGTGATTTCTTTTTGAAATATGGAACAATATTTTCCAGTGATGCATAAATATTTTTTGTGCCTGCCATAAAGTATTCCCATTTCCATATGCATGATGGGGTTCTGCACCGCTGCCGTTAAATTCAAGGATCGAAAAATTTTTACCTTTTTTCAGGTCTTCAACTGAAGCGCATTTTATATCAAATCGCCCGTAATAAAATTGCTTTGTGTAATGGCTGATATCATCAAACACCTTTAACAAACGTTCATCTTTTTCATGGGCAAGACTAACCAATTTGCCGCCGCGGCTCAGGTTTAAGGCATGTGATAAAATATATGTTTCTCCTACAGGAATTACATCATTTAAGTTGCTGGCATGTTTTGATCTCATTTCTTCCAGCCTGAATTGCACTCTTTTATATTGACTGATCAGTTCCCACAAAGTTGATCTCCCGTTACCGGTAACATGCAAGAATTCCTTTTTCAAAAACCCGGTTATATTTCCACGTTGCTCTCCGGGAAACCGATAATAAAACACACTTACTTCCAGTGGGTGAGCGATCCATTCCTGGATAATATATTCCGAAGGCATTTTGTTGTGATATTGTTTTAGCTGCGCTGTATTCTCAATTTTTCTAAACATAAATCCCATGGTGCCAACATTGGGTTTAACGGCAAAGGGGAACCGGTAATCACCGGAAACAATACGTTGTTCAACTTCAGTAAAAGATAATGATGGAGAGATGTAAACGCTTTTTGGATATGTGCCGGGGGGCAACTGGTCATACATCTCACTTTTTTTTTCACCTTCAAAACCGCCAAATGTTAGGGAAGGGTTTGAAGAGGTAAAGAACCACCAGGAGCCAGATCGCAGGCAATACCACAGCCATACGGGTATCAAAGGAATATATTTTATACGGTAAGGCCAGGTTTCCCAATGCGTTATCTTATAAAATCTTGTTTTAAAATTCATGGGCATCAAAAATAAAAAACTTACAAGTATATGATTTACGAAATTTCATAACTAAAAATTTACGCAGATGGTTGCTTATTCAGCATTGTTTTAAAATTCCGGGTCTTTTACAATTTCAAATTATACGCACATTTTCCCACGATTTTTACAGAAGATTAAAAAGAAAATGCAGATGTGTTTTACTGGATACGAAAATGTTTTTCATTATTGTCGGGTAAATGCATTCAGTGAGCCCGGTTTTTAGCCTGTTTATTTTTTAAAACTTCAGGGGCTACGAGGTTATATTTTTTTTGCGATCAATCTTCCTCCTTCATACACCGGCAAAATATTGGCAACATTTTCTGTAAGACAATGACGGATATCTTTTTCCAGGCCATAGTTTGTTAACCGGTGATAATGAGAAGCATTTTTGACTTTCATGAATTCGTACAGATCACCTTTGCCATCATTATATAATGTTTCGGCCATTTGTGAAGAATCGCAATTGATTGAAAAATGTTCTTTTATGCGGCTTATTACAGCACCCGCAAATAATGTGTCTTCCAGGTTTATTCTGTCTTTCCAGGCCGCACACGCAAGGATCACATTTTGTTTTTGCGTTACCAGATAATTACAAACTATTGATAAATTAGGGAATGACCCGGTGATGATCGCTTTGGCATTTTCAGCCAGTGCCATATGCAACAGCTTGGTACCGTTAGTGGTTGTAAGAACCAGCGTTTTCCCGTTTATAAATTCTTTGGGATAGGTAAAAGGAGAATTTCCATAAGTTAAACCTTCAGCGATCTGGCCCTCTCTTTCGCCTGCAGTTATTACATCCATTTGTTTTCCAAGCTTAATACATTCAGCAACTGTTTCAACCGGAATTATACTTTTGGCGCCATTGAATAATGCTTCTGCAATGGTGGATGTTGCCCGCAACACATCAATGATAACCACAATGCTGCTGCTAACATCATACAAATTTAACAACGCAGGTGAAAGGCAAGTATGGAGTGTGGGGGTTTTCAAAATGATTTATTATTTTCTTGTTTCTTGTTTAGGGAAAGTATTTAATCTCCGTTATCATGAAGCGTGTATCCAATTAATTTATCATGGAACGAGAAACCAGAAGATAGAAAGGTTTATTCAAAAGGCATTTTTACCACTTTTGCAATGAGTAGCTTGTCTCTTACTTTAATATAAACCTGCATATCAATTGCAGAATAAGCAGTGTTTACATAGCCCATGGCAATTGCTTTTGAAAGTGATGGGGATTGGGTACCACTGGTAACTTTCCCGATGATAGCACCCATATGATCTTTGATCTCATAATCGTGCCGGGGAATTCCTTTTTCCACCATTTCCAATCCAACTAATTTTTGGGGGACCCCATCAGCTTTTTCTTTTTCGAAAATATTTCTTGCGGTAAACTCTTTCGTGAATTTGGTTATCCAGCCCAGGCCTGCCTCCAGGGGTGAGGTAGTATCATCAATATCATTTCCATACAAACAGTATCCCATTTCCAAACGCAGAGTATCGCGGGCCCCCAGCCCTATTGGTTTTAAGCCCTGGGGTGATCCAATCTCAAATATTTTATCCCAGATCTTATCGGCTGCTCCATCACTGTCTTCAAAATAAATTTCAACACCACCCGACCCGGTATAACCAGTAGCGCTTATCAAAACATTATCAACTCCGGCAAAGGTTCCTTTTACAAAAGTGTAATATTTTAAATTCATTATATCGATGTCTGTAAGTGGCTGCAATATTTTTGTTGCATTAGGTCCCTGTATCGCGAGCAGACAGGTTTTATTTGAGACATTATGCATCTCGGCATTTTTGGTATTGTGGCTGCTGATCCAATTCCAGTCTTTTTCTATATTACTTGAATTCACCACCAGCATATAAGCCTTATTTTCTTCAAGGCAATACACGATGAGATCATCGATGATCCCTCCCTCATTATTTGGCAAACAACTGTATTGGGCTTTGCCGGCAGTTAATTTGGAAGCGTCGTTGGTTGTTACACTTTGAATAAGGTCTAATGCATTTTCACCTTTTATAATAAATTCACCCATATGGCTAACATCAAAAATGCCGGCGTTGGTGCGAACAGCGGCATGCTCATCATTTATACCAGAATAACTTATGGGCATATTGAAGCCCGCGAATTCGGCCATTTTTGCACCAAGTGAAATGTGCTTATTTGTGAAGGGAGTGTTTTGCATTGTGCTGAAATTTGGACTTATGAGAAAGTGTGTATAATGGAATTTTTAATTGTGCTGCAAAATAAAGCTATTAAAATTTATTTTTAATAGCTGCAGATTAATTTACCACTTTGATAGCAATTCCATACATCAAAATAAATCATGAAAATAAAAAGGCCCCTCACTTTCGATCGGGACCTTCTTTTGTTTCAACTTCAACTTAACTGGTGAAACTATTTAAAGCAACTTAAATATGAAGTACAAAATTATAATCGCCATTTCCTGATGGAAGAAATGCTTCCTGTTTAGGAGTAGCTGTTCCTTTAATTTTTTCCTTTTCAATTTTAATTTTTTCTTCCTGCTTATTCAATGAATCAAGGGCTTTTTGTTTTTGTATCCCTAATATTTTTTTTGTTGAATCGAATTGTTTTTGTGTTTGATTATAACGATATCCACCGTTATCATTATTCAGGCTGTCATTAGCATCGTTGTTATCTTCATTATCCTGCTGACCCACCCGGTATTTATTACGCTCATTCCTTGGCGCATCAGCTGCTTTGCCATCAAGGGTATAAAGTCCGTCTGTCCTCATTATCATGTCTTCGCCAAAATGGTCTTCCCAGCCATTTATCTCGGGTGTATCCCATTGAATATCCCATTCTGCATTTCTCCATGGACCATTAATGTGTTCCCAGTTTGGCCATTGAAAACTTTTGCTTACGTTGATTATTTTACCCACCGGTACGGCAATGGTTACTACAACATGCTGATTACGGAATTTATCCTGTGGCGTTATGGCGATCCCTTTATCAAGATAGAGCGATGAATCTGTCTGGGTAATATTATATACAATTTTATTTGCAAGGGTATCAGCATAACGCCTGTTGCTGCCATTACACATTTTTACTATGGTAACCCTAAAACTGTCGTTTGCAGATCTAACCAAACGGAGCGCTACATTGTTCACGTACGCGGTATCCTCATCCATACTGGCAAAGGGTTCCATCCTGAACCAGCCATTTTGATTGTAATACTTTGTTGCTGAAGAAGGCAATACATTGAGCCTGTTTACTGATGGGGCAACAAGTGATATATTTTCTTCCTTGATAGTATTGATGTTTTTAAAATCCCTGCCTACAGAAACAATCAATGAAATAAAGCAGAACAGGCCAACCAGCCACAATGCAAGGAAGCTATAGCGCATCATATTATTGGTGCTTTTTATCTTAGCAAGTCTTCTTATTATCCAGGTAATGATACCTATAACCGGAACACCTATAAAAAAGAAAAGCGTTCCCCAGGCAAAGGCATTTTGCCAGCCATCAGTTAATAAAAAGTTTTTTAATGGAAAAATACCGATAGCAAAAATGGCCAGCGCAAATAATGCAATTACCAGTGATAAGGCCACACAACCCACAATAAAATAAGCGAATGCCTTAACAATGAAAACTATGATATCGCCTAACCCACTGCGGGTGCGTTTTGCTACATGGCGTACTTCTGTACCAAAAGTATTACCGGCTTTACCCATCTCAGTTCCAAAGTTTTTTCCAAATTCTTTCGCTTCCTTCCCCATTATCTTAACCCTTTCATTTACCCCTTTCATTTCTTCTTTTACCGAATTTTTTATTGAATTGATATCAACTTTTTCGCCTTTCATTTCCAGCTTTTCGGAAGTGGTACTGGCTTCAGGAATTACCAGCCATAATATGATGTATAAGAATAAGGCACCCGGGCTGAAAGAAAAATTTATAAAATTCGGGAAGCTTAAAGGTCCAAAATGACCCCACCGGAAAAAGAATGATATAAACGGAACTAAAAACAGGATTCTCGGGATCCAGACGTTTATATTAAAATAGCTGGCGATACCACTGCATACACCGGCAATAATTCTGTCTTCAGGATTACGGTATAATCTTTTGCGCACACCACTTTGCACAGTACTGCTGGCAGGTACAAAGATCCACAACAATAAATACGCAAAAAATCCAATTCCAGAAAAGAAAAATAAGAGTCGTACAATGATCGGTTCGATATTAAAATACGCTGCGATACCACTGCAAACCCCACCCAACACTTTATTATTTTCATCGCGGTACAACTTTTTACCGGTGATGGTAAAGGGTTGTTGCGGCTCGCTGGTATTTTGCTGTTGCTGACCTGTATAAGTATTTTCTGAACCACTTTCAGCATCTGCCAGTTCCTGGGGACGGCCAATATTATTGATTATCGAATTGACATCATCATCGGTTATACAGGTAGCGCCGTTTTTGATCCTTTCCTGGAAAAGCTCACCTATCCTGCTTTCAATATCATTGATGATCTCATCCCGGCCTTGTTCATTTGCAAAATAAAGCCTGAGACTATCTGTATATTGTTTAAGCAGTTCGTAGGAGGATTCTTCTATCGGTACGATTCTTCCCTGGAAATTTATATTTATTACCTTTTTCATTTCAGTATGTATTAATTGGTTGTTAAGTTGAAGTTTTGGTGTTGTTTTTATCGCCCGTTATCAATTCCACTGCATTTGCCAGTTCCTGCCAGGTGGCTTCCAGCTCTTTATAAAACGCGGCACCCTTCTCCGTAAGTAAAAAATATTTTCTCGGGGGGCCACTGTTGCTTTCTACCCAACGGTAGGTTAAGAATTCGGCATTTTTTAGCCGGGTGAGTAATGGATAAAGTGTTCCTTCTAAAATATTAAGGTTTGCAGCCTTCATCTTATCAATTATGTCGGATGGATAGGCCTCACCTAATTTTATTACAGAAAGAATACAGAATTCCAATACTCCTTTTCTCATCTGGCTTGCTGTGTTATCTATATTCATTTTCTAAAAATTTTTGATGTATTTCTCAATTCTTAAACAAAGATAATATAATATTTAATACTATGCAATACATAATACCATATTTTTTATAGTAGCTGGCTGTGACAAATACAGTTAATACATCAAAAGCCTTATTGGGCTTGAGTGCTATGGAAATAGTTAAAAATAATTAGGGAAAAAAACATTTACAGGTGGGCCTAATTGCTGATAAGTGGCTTATAAAATCTTATTTATAAGATAAAAAAAAGGGATAATTACTTAGCTATTGGGAGTTTCGATTATGCTGGGAGTGAATAAAAAGTATTTAATCTTCGCCTTCTAAACGGGCCAATTCGCCTTCATCCAGGTCATCGGCCTTATCAGGCGTAATACCCAGGTCAGGATCTTTCTCAATGTCTTTATCAGCCTGGATATGAGCAGCAATTACAACTGGATTGATATCACTACCTGCGGCATTTTGTTTCTGATCTTTATTATGATTTTCTTTTTGCATAAAATCTTTTTTATAGTTGGGTAAATATTATGCCAGAATGTTTTGATTTATTATAAAATATTTACATAAGAAAAATAAACCGGCTTATTTTAAGATCATTAGCCCATATGTTTGACTTTTCGGCTTAATATTCTCATCTTTGTCTTCCGCCTAAATTTTTTTTAATCAAAAAGTCCTTCATGTATAATCACATCTGGAAAAAATATTTGCCCTTCATCAAAATACAATTAAAAAAATCAGCAGCAGGCGAACAGGTTTTTGCCCTGAATCGTGTTGACTTTGAAAGAGCAGGTACAGGAAGAAAAGCCGGTTATAAATTTATGATTGAACTTACCAATGGCAGGGTTAGCAATGTAATTAGCGGATCTCCACTGGCTATGAACCTTGCAGCCGTGATGCTTGAAGATGATGCTACAAAACAAATACTGCAGAACAACACTTACGAAATAAGCCTGAATACAAAATTTCAACTCACCACAAAAAATTCAACACCTGCAAAAGAAACAGTAGCAGAAGAGGAGGTGGAAAAAGAAGAAGTGGTAGAAGATAAAATTGCAACAGAAGTTTAATACTATTTTTTTCTTTATTTGAAAACAGTTGCTTCCATAATTTTCTGATCAAAATTTTCCTTTAATTCTGTTGAATATTTCCTGAATGCCGAATGTTCCTGTTCGTATATTTGAAATATAATTACTCCTTAAAATTTTTGTATGAATTCGAGATCAAAAAAATATTATGAAAGTCGCAAGGCAGAAAAAGGTGATAAAAAAGGTTCTGCAACAAAAGCTGGTTACGATGAACAAAATGAAAAGACCATAAAAGAACCTAAGAAAAATCCTGCCCCACCAAAAACGAAAACCAAAACAGGACCGAAAGAAGCTGCCGCTACACAGGATGATACCGGTGGCGGAAACGATTCGGGCAAAAGATCTGATGAGGATTGATTTCCTTTGAAATAGCCGTACTTACCAGAAAAGTTTTCAATTCTCAATGCCAGAAGGCCCTTCCATTGTAATTTTAAAAGAAGCCGTCCAGGATTTCATCGGACAAAAAATTCTTACTGTTGATGGAAATAGTAAACAGGATATTCAACGGCTGGCGGGGAAAAAGATCATTGCCTTTAAAAGCTGGGGCAAACATTTTTTGATTTGTTTCAAGAACTTTTCCGTCAAAATTCATTTCATGCTTTTCGGCTCTTACAGCATTAACGAAAAGATAGATTACAAAAAAACAAGACTGGGTTTATATTTTAAAAATGGAAACCTGTTTTTTTATGCCTGTTCTGTGCAATTCGTAGAAGGAGATCTCGATATTGTTTATGACTGGTGGGGTGATGTAATGAATGAAAAGTGGAGTACTATAAATGCAAAAAGAAAATTACAAGTGCAACCGGATACATTGGTATGCGATGCGTTACTTGATCAGCACATTTTTGCCGGGGTAGGCAACATCATAAAAAATGAGGTGTGCTTTCGTATTTTCCTGCATCCGGAAAGTAAAGTTGGTGCGTTACCAGCAAGGCTACTCTATGCGCTTATAAGGGAAGCCCGCAATTATAGTTTTAATTTTTTAGAATGGAAAAAGCAATATGTTTTGCGAAAACACTGGCTGGCGCATACTAAAAAGATATGCCCGCGATGCAATATTCCCTTTATAAAAAAATATGCAGGCAAAACAAATCGACGAACTTTTTTTTGCACAAATTGCCAGGTTTTGTATCAATAAAGAATTTAAAATTTAGGGGATTTGGAACTTCACAAAAGGGTGTCCAAATAATCCTTCTTTATTTGAATTATTATTTAATTCTGGCGGAAGAAGCCGCACCGTTTATACCGATGAAAATGGTAACCCGGTAAAATATTATCCCGGTCGTTAATAATTTATTTTGCATTTAAAAGGCTTCCTCAACGGGAAGCCTCTTTTATTAAATTATTTTATTTTTATTTGTCTCATCTCTTAAAGATTGACACAAAAGATGAATTATAAATTCATACACATTATTAAATTCTAATTACATTTCGCCGGCAAAAGTATCGCCCTGTTTTATGTCACCGGTATCATATCCTTTTTTAAACCAGTACATTCTTTGTGCCGAGGTGCCATGGGTAAATGCATCCGGTGTAACACGTCCCTGGGTTTCCTGTTGCAGCCGGTCGTCGCCAATTGCACTCGCAGCATCAAGGGCTTCTTTTATATCTGCCGGGTGAATTACGTTTTTCATTTGCTGATCATAATGCGCCCACACGCCTGCATAAAAATCTGCCTGCAATTCAAGCTTCACTGAATAGGTATTGTATTCTGTTTCGCTAAGCCTTTGTTGCAAACGCGCCATCTTATCCGATACACCGAATAAATATTGTATGTGATGCCCTACTTCATGCGCCACTACATAGGCCATGGCAAAATCGCCGGAGGCGCCAAATTTATTTTTTAATTCATCAGCGAATGCAAGGTCAATGTAAACATCATGGTCCTGGGGACAATAAAACGGACCTGTTGCGGAACTGGCATTTCCACAGCCGGATGTAGTTGCATCCCTGAACAATACGAGGGTGGGCTTGGTATATTGCCGGCCCATATCAGAAAATATCTTATCCCAAACATCTTCCGTATCAGCCAAAACCACTTTTACAAATTTTGCCCTGTCGTCATCCGCAGCTTTTTGTTCATTTGTCATTTCCTGTTGTGGTTCTTGCGGGAAACTTTGTTGAAGATCATCTGTATTGCCCCCGCCCAACAAAAATCTTGCGAGCAGAAAGATCACACCAATAATTCCACCACCACCGGCCAAATGGCCTGCGGAAAAACCGCGGCGATCATCAACGTTATCGCTTTCTCTTCTGCCTTGCCAATCCATATATTAAATTTTATAAATTATTAATTAAAACGTTTTTGCAAATGTCTAATATTATGCCATAATTAAAATTAAGATACTGGCATTAAAGTTAAATGGTATTTTCAATATTAAAGATGAATGTAAAAAATGTTATTTCACAACGAGGCCAATAATTTTTCCCTGGTCTTTTTGATCTTATTTTCGGATACCATTCCTAACAAGATCTTGAATGACGTGCCGCTTTTATCTTAGCTTTAATTTATAAAATAAAAATATGAGAGCCTTACTTTTCTTACTTATAATTTCTGTCATGGCATCCTGTAATACAAATACCAATTCCAATACAAATGCCCAAAAAGATAACACTGCGCTGAACCAGTTGTTTGATAATTATTATGAAAAAAGACTCCAATTATTTCCACTGGAAGCAACGCAAAATGGTGATATCCGGTACAACAGCCAGCTACCAGTTGATTTCACTGATGATTACCGTGATACCTTAAAGCAATTTTTCAGTAAGTATCTTGACAGCCTGAAAACATACCAGCGCGCATCTTTGAATGATAATGATAAAATAAGCTATGATATTTTTAAAACCGAAATGGAAGTCCGCCTTGAAGATTTTAAATTCCCTGATAATTACATGCCCTTTAATCAATTTGCCGGTTTGCCTTTGTCGTTTGGCCAGCTTGGAAGCGGCAGCGGGAACCAGCCTTTCAAAACGAAAAAAGATTATTCAGACTGGCAAACAAGAGTGAGTGGATTTTCCAGCTGGGCAGATTCTGCAATTGTTTATTTCCGAAAAGGAATTAACAGCGGCATCGTTTTGCCTAAAGTTTTGGTGCTGAAAATGATCCCGCAAATGCGGGCAATGGAAACAACAGATGTTACTAAAAGTATTTTTTATGGGCCAATAACTAATTTGCCAGATTCATTTTCTGCGGTTGATAAAGAAAGTCTGAAAGGCATTTATAGCAGGATGATCATGGACCAGGTGATCCCGGCTTATAAAAGACTTGGCGATTTTTTAGAAAACGAATATCTTCCAAAAGCTAGGAGTACTGCAGGTTTTAGCTACCTGCCCGGTGGAAAGGAAAGGTACGAATACCTGGTTCGCGAATGGACTACTACCAGCAAAACAGGCGATGAGATCTATAATCTTGGTTTGCAGGAAGTAAGCCGCATCCATACGGAAATGGAAAAAATAAAAACACAAACAGGATTTACCGGTGATCTGAATTCTTTTTTTGAGTTTATGAAAACAGATAAAAGATTCACGCCGTACAAAACGCCGGAAGATGTTTTGAATGCCTTCAGGGATATACAAAAACGCATAGACCCCAATCTTAAAAAAATGTTTAACCGTACGCCAAAAACCAAGTTCGAGATAAGACAGACGGAAGCTTTCAGGGCTGCCAGCGCCAGCATCGAATACCAACAGGGTTCGGAAGACGGGACCAGGCCGGGAATTTTTTATGTGCCGATCATGGATGCTACTGCATTTAATACTACTTCCGGTATGGAATCAACTTTTTTACATGAAGCCGTACCTGGGCACCACTACCAGGTTTCATTGCAGCAGGAAAATTCGGACTTGCCAAAATTCCGGCGCTTTGCCTGGTATGGCGCTTATGGAGAAGGCTGGGCTTTGTACTGCGAATCACTCGGCAAAGAGTTGGGTTTGTTTACAGATCCGTACCAGCATATGGGTGCTTTGGGTGATGAGATATTGCGGGCCATCCGCCTTGTTGTTGATGTTGGATTGCATGAAAAGAACTGGAGCAGGGAGCAGGCAATTAAATATATGATGGACAATGAATCAATAAATGAACACGATGCCACTTCAGAAATAGAAAGATATATGGCTATTCCTGCGCAGGCGCTAAGTTATAAAGTTGGGGCCATAAAACTGCGTGAGCTTAGAGCGCGTTACGAAAAAGAATTGGGCAACAAATTCAATCTTGCCATGTTTCATGATGAGCTTTTAAAAGATGGATGTATGCCTTTGGATGTGCTGGAGCAAAAGATGGATGCATGGGCGGCAAGAATGAAATAATTGGCGAGTGGCTTTAACTTCCGGTTATTTTTTCCCCAGCCTAAAGGCAAGGGCTGGTCATGAGAATTCAGGTTTTGAGTTCATTTTTTATTATTATTCTATGTTAACGTTACATGATTAGCCGGTGGCTTTAGCCTCCGGTAAATTTTCCCCAGCATAAAGGCAGGGTCTAGTCTTGCGAATTTTTGTACTGGTTTATTTTTATAATCATTTAATCGGGACGTTGCATGAATAGCCGGTGGCTTTAGCCTCCGGTAAATTTTCCCCAGCCTAAAGGTGGGTCTAGTCATGCAAATTTTTGTACAGGTTTATTTTTACAATCATTCAATCGGGACGTTACATAATTAGCCGGTGGTTTAGTCTCCGGTAAATTTTCCCCAGCAAAAGGCAGGGTCTAGTCATGCGAATTTTTGTACTGGTTTATTTTTATAATCATTCAATCGGGACGTTGCATGAATAGCCGGTGGCTTTAGCCCCGGTTATTTCCTCAAAGCAAAAGAGAAAATGCCCTTTAAATAAGATACGATCTTTATTAAATTTACTATTGGGGCAAGGGTTCTGAGCTTACTAAAATTTTTATCAAAAAAATACTAAAAATATTAGTGTTTATAATTTTTAATTTCTATCTTTACCCTTCTTGATAACTTTACACACAATATTATACATCAATTAAAACAGACACATGAGTAATCCGGAAAAATTAAAAGCACTGAAATTAACTATTGATAAAATAGATAAAGATTTTGGTAAAGGCAGCGTAATGATGATGAATGAAAGATCACAGGAACCACAGGAAGTGATCTCTACAGGTTCTATCGGTCTCGACGTTGCATTGGGCATCGGCGGCCTGCCTAAAGGAAGAGTTGTTGAAATTTATGGTCCGGAATCATCCGGCAAAACAACACTGGCTATACACGTAATTGCAGAAGCACAAAAAAAAGGTGGCATGTGTGCTTTTATAGATGCAGAGCATGCTTTTGACAGTGCCTATGCACAAAGGCTGGGTGTGGATATTGATAACCTGCTGATATCACAACCCGATTATGGAGAACAGGGTTTGGAAATTGCTGATCGCCTTATTCTTTCCGGCGCTTTGGATGTGGTGGTAATAGATTCTGTTGCAGCACTTGTTCCAAAAGGGGAGCTTGAAGGTGAAATGGGTGACAGTAAAATGGGATTACAGGCAAGGTTAATGAGCCAGGCATTGCGAAAACTTACTGCTACGATCAGCAAAACAAACAGCTGCTGTATTTTTATAAACCAGTTAAGAGAAAAGATAGGCGTTATGTTTGGCAATCCTGAAACAACAACAGGCGGCAATGCTTTAAAATTTTATGCTTCAGTGCGGCTTGATATAAGAAGAATGGCACAGATCAAGGATGGGGATGAGGCAGTAGGAAACAGGGTAAAAGTAAAAGTGGTAAAAAATAAGGTGGCGCCACCTTTCCGCATCGCAGAATTTGATATTATGTTCGGCCAGGGAATTTCGAAAACCGGGGAGATAATTGACATGGGTGTGGAAATGGGCATTATTCAAAAAAGTGGCAGCTGGTTCAGCTATGATACCGCTAAACTTGGCCAGGGCAGGGATGCAGTAAAACAGTTGCTGCTTGATAACCCGGAAATGGCTGCCGAGCTGGAAGCAAAAATAAGAGCAAAGATCGCAGAGATGAATGCGGCATAAAATATTACCTGGGTTAGTATAAGCCATCCGGTTTCGGGTGGCTTTTTTATTTGCTTAAATACTTGTATCCCTTCCAAATTATTCTTACATCATACCATGTGTTGTAGTGGGTAGCGTACCATTTATCAGCTGCGTGTAAGCTTTCCTGTGGCAATGTATTCATTGATGCAGGAAGGGTTGTAGTTGTTAATATGCCCGGGATTAAAACAGGGAGTTCGCTTGTGTGAGAAGCATAACCAACAAACGATTTTTTCATCGCTAAAACAGATGCAATGTTATTAAAAAAACGCGAGCGGTTTTTTTGAAGGATAAGATGCAGCGGAAAGGTGATAAGCATTAAAACTGATATGCTTATATCCGTAAGCACTTTGTTTCGCCTATTAACGGGCATGGCTACACGAAATTTTGTATCGGCAGAAACTACATCTCCTGATATATTTTTACTATCGCTCCCAATGATGCTTTGAGAGCAGTCCGCATGAAATTTTATTCTTGTGTTAGCAGGCAATTGGGAAACCATTTCAATCGTTTTTTTAAAAGTCAATTCTCCTACGCAAAAAATTACCTCTTTTACCGGGTACTTTTTCAGAAGTGTCTTCATTTCGCCTAAATTACCGATCGCAATGCCTTCGGTATTTCCATTGCTGTCAACCCTTCCCAACACCCGCTCCGACATGCCAGCTTTTTTCAGGATCGCTAAGGCCTGTTCATATTCTTTTTTTGAACCCACAATGATCGTTTGCCGGTTCTCATTCGTTTTATCTGCACCCTCAATTATCTTCGAACTAACAAGTATGTGACGCAATAATGCTAATAATATCCAGGCGAACAACGAGCCAAAAAATAGAATTCCTCTAGAGAAACGCAGGTTTTCCGGTAATAAAGAATAACCCGCTAACAGCAATACCATGGCGGTTATACTGGACCTGTTCAAGCGTGATTGCCGGTATCCCTTATCATATAACCCCGAAAAAAAGGAGGCTACCAAAAAGATAAGTGTAAATACAGGAAAGGCGATAAGCAGGAGGTTGGTGGAATAATTTACTTCTGTTTTGATATAAATATTCCAGATAAACTTTACTGCCCAAAAACTAAAAAGTATAATGGACGCATCTATCACCGGCATGCCGATCCAGCGAATAAATTTAGCTGCCGCTGAAATCAAAGCACGAATTAAAATGGCGGCTTTTATAAAAAAATAAAAAAAACCTGCCTTACTGCCACCATAATGTTTTTTTACAAAGATGAGCATGGCATTGTAAAACATTTTTATAAAATTCAGATTCCCTTTCCGGGTACTCTCTCCTTTAAAATGCAGGATGGTGCTGCCGGCAAAATAATAATTTTTATACCCCGATTTTTGTATGCGGTAACTCAGGTCAATATCTTCACCATACATAAAAAACTGCTCATCAAAATTCCCGGTTGTGTCAATTATCTTTTTAGGGATCATCATGAACGCCCCAGCCAGAACATCTACTTCCTGGTTTTTATTTTCCTCAAGATTTCCCAGGTAATACCGTGCAAAAACTTTAGAGCGTGGAAACAATCTTGTAAGTCCGGAGAGTTTATACAGCGAGGTCAATGGCGAAGGGAAAGAGCGTTTACTTTCTTTTAAAAAATTTCCGGAACCATCGAGCATGCGTATTCCCAAAGCCCCGGCATCTTTATGTGTTTCTAAAAAATCCATACATTTTTCAAAGCAATCTTCCGGAACAAGGGTATCGGGATTAAGAAATAATATATACTTACCC
>JACDBU010000121.1 GCA_013694745.1 Chitinophagaceae bacterium | reverse complement strand
CCCCCACACCTCGCGGCATCAGATCCTAAGTCTGACGTGTCTACCAATTTCACCACATGGGCTTAAGGGGTGCAAAAGTAAAGGATTTGATTGAAAAAATCAGAAGGTTTGGTGTTCTGGTTACTTGTTTCCCGATAATTGTTTGTTGATTGTAGCTGGTTGCTGATCTGTAGCACTTTTTTGCAAACACCTCCGTGCAGTAATTACTGTTTCATTAAAAACTACAAACCATAAACTATAAACAACCTTTACTTTTTTCGTAAATTCGTACAGATAGGGACCGGCATGGATACACTAATTGAAATACCGAAATATAATTTAAACGAAGACGAGGAAAAGAAAGAGATCCTCAGGCATTACCGTGCCTTATTGCGTGCATTAAAAACCAAATTAAAGCCGGGGGATAAAGAACTTATCCGCACCGCATTTGAAATGGCGGCTGATGCACATAAAACCATGCGTCGTAAAAGTGGGGAACCCTACATTTTACATCCGCTGGCTGTGGCAATGATATGTGTTGAAGAAATTGGGCTTGGTGTGCGCTCTACTATCTGCGCACTTCTCCACGACACCGTTGAGGATACAGATATTTCACTTGAAGATGTACAACGGGAGTTTGGTGTGGAGATAGCTAAAATTGTAGATGGCCTTACAAAAATATCTACCGTGCTGGATACGAATACCACGCAACAGGCCGAAAATTTTAAAAAGATATTATTAACCTTAACAGATGATCCCCGGGTTATCTTAATAAAGCTGGCCGACAGGCTGCACAACATGCGCACGATGGACAGCATGAAGCGGGAGAAGCAATTGAAAATCTCATCTGAAACCGTTTATGTATACGCACCGCTGGCACACCGCATGGGTTTATATAATATTAAAACAGAAATGGAAGACCTTGCAATGAAGTACATGGAGCCTGACAGCTTTCGTTATATCGCACAAAAATTACATGATACAAAGAGAGAACGTACGCGCTACATAAATGATTTCATCAGGCCGATAAAAGAAAAATTAGACCAGGGGCATTTTGATTTTGAAATATATGGCCGCCCCAAAAGCATTCATTCCATCTGGAATAAAATGAAAAAGAAGGGAGTTGGATTTGAAGAAGTGTATGATCTTTTTGCCGTTAGGGTGATCCTTAATTCACCCCAGGAAAAAGAAAAAGAAGATTGCTGGAAAGTGTACAGCATGATAACTGATGAATACACACCCGCACCGGAAAGGCTGAGGGATTGGCTGAGTAATCCCAAAAATAATGGCTATGAAGCGTTACATACAACTGTGATGGGACCGCAGGGAAAATGGGTTGAGGTTCAGATACGTACCAAGCGAATGAATGATATTGCAGAAAAAGGTTTGGCCGCTCACTGGAAATACAAAGAAGGTACAAATGATGAGAACCGGTTTGATCAATGGTTTCAGCAAATAAGAGAAGTGCTCGTAAACCAGGATACCAATTCAATAGATTTTTTACAGGATTTTAAAGTTTCTTTTTTAGCAGAGGAAATATATGTTTATACACCTAAGGGTGATGTAAAAATGCTCCCGATCGGTGCATCTGCTCTCGATTTTGCCTTTGCGGTGCATACCGGAGTCGGCGTTAAATGCATCGGCGCCAAAGTAAATCATAAACTGGTTCCTATCGGACATAAACTTCGCAGCGGCGACCAGGTTGAGATCATTACTTCGGCCAAGCAAAAACCAAACAGTGAATGGCTGAATTTTGTTGTAACCACCAAGGCGAAAGCAAAGATCAAGGATTCATTGAAAGAAGAAAAAAGAACGATCGCTGAGGAGGGAAAATATACATTGCAAAGAAAGCTGGATGGGCTCGGCGCTCCCATGAGTTATTCCAATATGGAAGAGATCGCAGGTTTTTATAAGCTCTCCTCTCCACTGGACCTGTTGTATGATATTTCCACAAAAAAAATTGATCTTAAAGAACTCAAAGATTTTACCGTTTCAGGAGATAAGATCTTTGCGCCCAGGGTCGTCAAAACTATTGAAGAGAAACAGGAGAACGATACATCGGCAAAAAATTTTACTAAAAAAGATTCAGAATTAATAATTTTTGGTGAAAGCAGCGATAAAATAATGTACACCCTGGCCAACTGCTGCAAGCCCATCCCCGGGGATGATGTTTTTGGTTTTGTAACGCAGGGCGAAGGTTTAAAAATACACCGCACCAACTGCCCTAATGCTACCAGGTTATTATCAAATTATGGTCACCGGGTAGTGAAAACAAAATGGGTAAAAAATAAAGAGATCTCTTTTTTAACGGGCATTAAAATCATCGGCCTTGATGATGTTGGAGTAATTAATAAAATCACCAACCTCATCAGTGGTGAATTAAAAATAAATATTAACGCACTTACCATCGAAGCCAGGGATGGCCTTTTTGAAGGAAATATCAAAGTGTATGTACATGATAAAGATGAACTGGAAGACCTTGTAAATAATATAAAAAAATTACCGGGTATTGAAAGTGTAGACAGGTATGATACAGAGTGATAATTATTGTTACTTTGTGGGTGGGAATGCAATTAGGAATTAGCAATTAGCAAGTAGCGAGCAGCAAGTGGCAGGTGATTGGAAATGCGGTAGGCATGATATATCAGTAGAGCAAATAGCGAGTAGTATTATCAATCTTTAAATAAAAACATCATGAAAGAATTAATTGAAAAGCTTCAGAATGATCACGGGCTTAGCACTGAACAATCGCATGGCATTTTGAATACCATAACGGAATTCATAAAAGAAAAATTTCCGATGGCAGGTGGAATGATAGACAGCCTGTTCAGCCATGAAAATACAACTACGCAAAATACAAATACTTCTGCCGGTGATGCAGGTACAACAGAAGGACCGGCCACTAAGGGTGGCAGTTTTCTTGATAAGATCTCTGACTTTATCCCGGGGCAAATGGGCGAAAAGACCGAAGAATTTGCCAAGGATAAATTAGGCGGAATGTTCGGTAACGATAATAAAGCGTAAGATTAATTGCTGGATTAACGACTAAGATTATAAGTAGCTTCATCATATTCCGTAGCACTTGTCACACTTTTATTATACAGCTTTAATGTTGTATTGGTAAGGGTTTGAATAGTAAATGTATCTGTACCATCAAACACTACTTTATCAGTGCCTATTAAAGAATAGGAAGATGTATCTTGAGAGGAAAGAATCCTTACATAAAGATTACCGCCTGCCCTGAAATCCATATAATCACCACTGTTTCCGGTGACTACTACATTATGATTTGCTCCTGAATAATATTGATTAACTGCAGCATTTAAAAAAGTCCATTTGTGTTGTATTGAGGCCGCAGTGGCGGCAGGCGTATTTGAATCTTTTTTGTTACAGGAAGCAATTATCAGCATTAAGAAAACTGATAAAATAAGAAAAGCTAAAGACTTTTTCATAATAGTTAGTTTTAAGGTATGAAGTAAATATCGTTTATTTTTTTTAAATTATATACTGTTGTAATACCTTATCGTAAAACTTCTCTTGCAATAACCATTTTTTGAATTTCACTCGTTCCTTCCCCAATAGTGCAAAGCTTGCTGTCGCGATAAAATTTTTCAACCGGGAAATCCTTGGTGTAACCATATCCTCCAAAGATCTGAACAGCATCAGTTGAAACTTTTACAGCAATCTCGCTGGAATAATATTTTGCCATTGCTGATTCCTTAGTTATAGACTCCCCGCGCATCTTAAGATCACAGGCATGCTGAATAAGTAATTCTGCTGCCATGATTTCAGTTGCCATATCTGCAAGCTTAAAAGAAATACCCTGGAAATTTGAAATTGGCTGATCAAACTGATACCTTTCTTTTGAATACTGTAAAGATGCTTCGTATGCCCCCCGTGCAATACCCAGCCCCAGGGCGGCTATTGAAATTCTTCCACCATCAAGTACTTTCATGGCTTGTTTAAATCCCTCACCTGTTTCACCAATCCTGTTTGCATCCGGAACCCGGCAATTATCAAATATCATTTCGGCAGTTTCGCTTGCCCGCATACCCAGCTTGTTTTCTTTTTTGCCTGCACTTAAACCTTTTGTTGATCGCTCAACGATAAAAGCAGTGGAATTGTTTTTTGACCGGGGTTCACCTGTTCTGCAAATTACCACAGCAATATCACTGCTGTTGCCATGTGTAATCCAGCTTTTGCTGCCGTTTATCACCCATTCATCTCCTTCCTTAACCGCTGTGCATTTCATATTGCCTGCATCGCTTCCGGTATTTGGTTCCGTTAACCCCCAGGCGCCAAGATGCTCAGCGGTAGCCAGTTTAGGGAGATATTTCTTTTTTTGTTCTTCGCTGCCAAAGGTTAATAAATGTCCGCAACACAATGAATTATGGGCGGCAACCGAAAGTCCTATCGATCCGCAAACCTTGGCAATTTCCTGTATGATAGCATTGTATTCAAAATAGCCAAGTCCCGCGCCGCCATATACTTCCGGTATCAATACACCCATCAATCCCAGCTTGCCTAATTCTTTAAATATGTGTACAGGAAATTCCTGGCTTTCATCCCAACGCATAACATCGGGCTTAATAAATTGCAAAGCAAAATCCTTAGCGGTTTGTGCAACCTGTTCGGTAAGTTCAGCTTTTCTAAAATCCATTTGAAATCATTTGAGTTTGCAAGATAAAGAGATTTTATAAAACTAACAGTTGTTAGTTAAGAGAAATTTTATTCTACAATCCTGCACTTAAATAAGGGAAGACTTTACTATATATTTCAGGGGTAACCAGCATTATATTTTTCAATGTTTCAACAGATGAAAACTTGCCATGCTGGTTGCGGTATTGAATAATGGCATTGGCAATGGCATATCGTAAATAAGGATGCGCTTTTAATTCATCCAGCGTTGCTGAATTGATATCTATTTTTTTTACTTCAGGCTGCGCCAGCATGAGTTTTGATCTTATTTTTTGGAAAGTTGAATCAGGCAACCCAAATGTTTCTTTTACCTGTTCAATTGAATAAAATCCTCCTAACTTATCCCTGAAATTTACTATCCGGTTAGCAAGTTTGCTGCCAATGCCGGGAAGTAAAATAAATGCTGATGTATCTGCCGTGTTCACGTCTGTTATTTGGTAAAGAGGTTTCTTGTACGACTGATTTTCCGGGTAATTTTTTTTAACAGCAAAACTCTTTTGATTACTTTCTATTTTTACATACGGCAGCATGCGTTCAATATCATCCGGATGCAATCCCCATATTTTAGACAGGTCTCCCGGCTTGTAAAAATGGCCGCCCTTCGAAATATATTTTTGAATGGTCCGGATCGTTTTGTCGCGTACGCCAAGTCTTACCCAATCATTTGCCGAGACTGTATTGGGATCAAAATAAAATACTTCAGCCTTTTTTTCAGCGTGATATTTTTTTTCTGAAGACTCATAATAACTACCATCCCGGTTACTCTCATCCTGGTAATTACCCTTATCAAAATTTTTTGAATAGTATTTTTTACTCATCGAAGAATCTATCTCCTGCAGTTTCAATTGCGCTATTGCCTGCTCAAAGGCAGTATGATCATACTTTTTTGAATGAATAAAAAAGGGATAAAAGAATGGCGCAACAATACACAGGAGAATAAAAAATAATAACAAAAATATTCCACCTCTTTCTTTCCTGGAAAAACTTAAATACTCTTTTATGAATTGGCTACGCATCATGAATAAATACTGAAATTCATTCAAAGAAAGGGTGATGCTTTTATACTGCAATGGTTAATTCATCCATCGATGCACCGATTTGTTTTTTTAATTGAAGATTCAATAATATGATCAATAAAAGCGGATCTTTATAACTCAACCGTTAATCCATCCCAGGCCAGCTGGCGGTTTGAAGTGAGATATTTGTTTACTTCATTATGCCTGCCCATTTGGTGACTAATGTGAGTAAACCAGGCTGTGGGAATTTTCAATTCATCTGATAATGCTATGGCCTCGTCAAGCGTAAAATGTGAGATATGTTTATCTTTTCGCAAAGTGTTCAATACGATCACCTCACTTCCCCTGATCTTTTCTTTTTCAGAATCGTCTATCCGGTTTGCATCTGTTATATAGGTAAATTTTCCAAAGCGAAATCCCAGTACCGGCATCTTTAAATGATATACCAAAACCGGCTCAACCAAAATATCTCCAACATAAAATGGATTATCATCTATCGTATTCATATTTATTTTTGGTACACCGGGATATTTGTTTTCCGCAAAAATGTATATGAATTCTCTTCTCAATGCTTCTTCTGTTAAGGCATTGGCAAAAACTTCCATAGGCTTTTGTGAAAAAAAATTGTAAGCACGAACATCATCCAGTCCGGCGATGTGATCTTTGTGGGGGTGGGTAAAAATAACTGCATCAAGTTGCTTAACATCAGCCCTCAGCATTTGATATCGAAAATCGGGGGTTGTATCAACCACGAGGGATGTAGTGGCACTTTGCACGAGAATACTGCTTCGCAGGCGGGTATCTTTTTTATCAGGAGAAGTGCATACTTCGCAACTGCAACCTATCATAGGAACACCACTGCTGGTACCCGTTCCAAGAAATGTAATTTTTAACTGCGGATAACTCACGCATCAAAGCTATATAACTTTTCTTCACCACTTGCTACTCGCTCTACTGATATGCCATGCCTATGGCATTTACAATCACTTGCTCATTGCCCATTGTCTATTGCCTATTAGGCCTTCCCATTCCTCACTCCCATCACCTCATCATACATTTTTTGTGCATCCACGGTCAGCAATTCGTAAGTAATATTTACAGATGGGATAAGGTCGATGAGCGTATTTATCCTGCCTTCTGTATTTAAAAATTTATTGAGCACCACCACTTTTTTTTCTTCCAGGATACAATAACCACTCTGGAAAGAACCGCGTTCATAACGAACTACATAGCCTGCTTCTTCCAGTATTTTTTCAAGCTTATTTAAAACAGGTTGATTATATTTCATAAAACGAATGCAATCAGGTTTTATTTGTCATCCTTATCACCGGTATTATCATCTCTTCCAGGCTAACACCACCGTGCTGAAATGTATTGCGGTAATAATTTACAAAGTGATTATAATTATTGGGATAACATAAATAGCCATCCTGTTTGGCAAAGATAAAAGATGAATTTACATTGGGTACGGGTAACCCCGCCTGCCTTGGATCGCGGAAAGCCAGCACTTCTTTAGGCTCATAATTTAAATTACGCCCATGCTTGTAACGCAGATTGGCAGTGGTTTGCTTATCGCCTACAACTTTGTTGGGTGTGTTAACTCTTACACTTCCGTGATCGGTTGCCACAATGAGATTCATTTTTTTATCGGCAATTTTTTTTAATGCCTGGTGCAGCGGGGAGTGTTCAAACCACGAAGCCGTAATGCTGCGGTAGCTTACTTCATCACTCGCCAGTTCCTTCAGCACTTCCATCTCTGTACGGGCATGACTAAGCATGTCAACAAAATTGTAAACAATAATGTTGATGTCGTTCTGCAACATATTGTGAATGTTATCAACCAGTTTTTGCCCGTCGTGGTGATTAACAATTTTTGTGTAGGAATATTTAAGATCTGTTTTTCTCAGTCGCTTTAATTGCGCTTTAAAAAATTCTTCTTCAAACATATTTTTACCGCCTTCTTCATCATCATTTTTCCATTCGATCGGGAACTGTTTCTCGATCTCTATTGGTAACAGCCCGGCGAAAATTGCATTCCTGCTGTATTGTGTAGCCGTAGGCAAGATGGAATAAAAAGTTTCTTCTTCGTGTATGCGAAAGCTTTCTGCAAAGATCGGCTGAATGGTTTTCCACTGGTCGAGCCGTAAATTATCGATGAGTAAAAAAAATGTGGGTGTGCCTTTTTCTACATGCGGAAACACTTTATATTTCATTAAAGTATTACTCATTATGGGCGCATCTGCAGCGGGATTGGTAACCCAGGAAGAATAATTTTTTGAAATGAATTTAAAAAAATCGGTATTGGCTTCACTTTTTTGAGATTCGAAAACTTCAAGCATTTCAGGGCTATCGCTTTTCCGCATTTCAAGCTCCCAATAAACCAGCCTTTTATAGATCTCCATCCATTCATTATAATCCGGGTTGTCGTTTAAGGCAGTAAATAAATTACGGAATTGCTGCTGGTAAGAAGAGGTGGTTTTTTCTGCAACCAGCCGGCGATTGTCAATAATTTTTTTTAATGAAAGCCATACCTGGTTAGGATTTACAGGTTTTATAAGATAATCCGTTATCTGCGATCCAATGGCCTCATCCATCAGGTTCTCTGTTTCATTTTTTGTAATAAGCACGATCGGCACCTGCGAATTCACTTCCTTAATTTTCTGCAATGTTTCAAGGCCGGTAATACCAGGCATGCTTTCATCCAGCAACACCACATCCACTTCATTGTCTTTTACAAAATCAACAGCATCAAATCCGTTGCTCACCGAACTTACCTGATAGCCTTTATTCTCCAAAAACATTATCTGGGATTTCAGACTTTCCATTTCATCATCTACCCATAAAATCTTTGCTACATTCATTTACATTAGATTTACTTCACATCCCTTTTAAAATATTTTTGTTCTAACAGGAAGATGAGCTGTTTTACAAATTAAGTTACTGTACTGTGTTTAGTTTACAGGATCAGGAAGTATACAAATGTATATTATTAGTGTTCCAAAAATTACCTTTGCAAACAACGATATACAATTTAACAAATTAGAAAAGTGTTTTACAGAAAAATAATAAATGATCCAGTTTATGGCTTCATCACTATTGATGATCCACTGGTATATAAAATAATTTCTCACCCATATTACCAGCGCCTGAGGCGAATTCACCAAATGGCTATGGCGCAACTTGTATATCCCGGTGCGGTGCATACCCGCCTGCATCATTCTTTGGGTGCCTATCATTTAATGTGCAACGCAATAAACGAATTAAAAAATAAAGGCTTCCCCATCACAGACGCCGAAGAACAGGGAGCAAGGATCGCCATATTGTTACACGACATCGGTCATGGCCCTTATTCCCATGCGCTTGAACATTCGCTTGTTCCACAGTTGAGCCATGAAGAAATATCACTGATGATGATGAAAAAAATGAATGAGGAATTGGGTGGCCAGCTTCAAATGGCCATTGATATTTTTACTGATGTATATCCGAAAAAATTTCTTCACCAGCTGGTTAGCGGCCAATTAGATGTTGACCGGATGGATTATTTAACCCGGGATAGTTTTTTTAGCGGGGTTAATGAAGGAGTAATAGGTTACGACCGGATCATAAAAATGCTTACCATTCATAACGGTGAGCTGATGATAGAAGAAAAAGGAATTTATTCAATCGAAAAATTTTTAGTGAGCAGGCGGCTCATGTACTGGCAGGTATATCATCATAAAACCGTTTTGTGTTCCGAAAAAATGCTCATCAATATTATTGAACGGGCGCGGCAGGTAAAGGCTCAATCACTTTCAGAAACACTGAATAAATTTTTGCATGGTTCTTTTAAGCCTGATGAGTTTGATGAATTCATTTCAGCATTTTGCAATTTGGATGATTATGACATACTGGGTGCAATAAAACATTGGAGTGCACATCCTGACGCTGTTTTGTCGATTCTATGCAAAGGGATCATAAACAGGCATCTTTTAAAAGTAAAATATTTCTCGCGCCAAATACCGGAAGGATTGCTGCTGAGAATACGTAACGAGGCCGCTGCAAAATTGAATATTCCTTTCGAAGAAACCAATAGCCTTGTTTTTAGTGGGGAGATCGAGAACAGAACTTATAATACAACAGATGAGCACATCTATATATTATTCAAAGACGGTTCCGTAAAAGACATTTCCAAAGTTGACAATGCGCTTATAAATCAAACATTATTTGGCACCGTGAAAAAATTTTACCTTTGTTTTCCGGAAATAGACAATTGAATATTTAACTTTAATACAATTTAGCAGTCTATCCATAAGGCCCTCAAATGAAAATACACTTTAGCGCAGAACAGATAGCAGCGATCATACTTGGTAAAATTGATGGTGATGCCGCTGTTAATGTTTCTTCATTTGGCAAAATTGAAGATGCGTTAACCGGCCAGCTTACTTTTTTAGCTAATCCTAAGTACGAGGAATTTTTATATACTACAAAAGCTTCCATCATTATTATCAATGACAACCAGGATATAAAGCAACCAATACATTCAACACTCATCCGGGTTAAAGATGCTTATTCTGCCTTTGCAACACTTCTGTCAACTTTTGATGAATTGCTCACTAAAAAATTAACCGGAATTCAAGACCCGGTTTATATTGCGTCAAGTGCAAAACTGGGAGAAAATGTTTATGTTGGCGCTTTTGCTTATATCGGGGAAAATGTTGTTATCGGAAATAATGTAAAAATTTTTCCGCAGGTATATTTAGGAGATAATGTAACTGTTGATGATGATAGTATTATCAATGCGGGAACAAAAATTTATCACGATTGCGTAGTAGGAAAAAAAGTTACCATTCATGCAGGCACTGTAATTGGCAGTGATGGATTTGGATTTGCACCACAAGCAGATGGCACGTTTATAAAAGTACCGCAGATCGGCAATGTAATAATTGAAGACAATGTTGAGATAGGCGCGAATGTAACTATTGACCGTTCAACTATCGGATCTACATTGATAAAATCAGGCGCCAAGCTTGATAATTTGATCCAGATCGCACACAATGTTGAAATTGGCCATGATACTGTAATCGCAGCA
Organism: Chitinophagaceae bacterium; assembly: GCA_013694745.1. Taxonomy (GTDB): domain Bacteria; phylum Bacteroidota; class Bacteroidia; order Chitinophagales; family Chitinophagaceae; genus Ginsengibacter. Next base: position 4,477 of record JACDBU010000121.1, on the reverse strand, counting down.
CAGGCCGGGATAAGTGGTAGTACAAAAATTGGGAACAATGTTATGATCGGTGGCCAGGCGGGCTTTGCGGGGCATTTGCAAATTGCAGATGGCAGCAAGATCAATGCACAAAGCGGTGTTGGCAAATCGCTAAAAGTTCCAAATTCATCCATCACAGGATCGCCGGCTTTCGATTATGTTAGTGCTCTGCGCAGCCAGGCTATTATGCGCAACCTTCCGGAGATGGAAAAAAGAATAAAAGAACTTGAACAAATGATCCAGCAATTAATGGACGAAAAAATTACAACTCCATAACACCAATACATTTTAAGTATTACACTTTGTATGCCCTATCCGAATGCGATAGTTTTCATACTTTCGTATGATGGAGCAAGTGAACTCTAAACGTGAATTCTACCAGCATACTATCAAACAGGAATTATCTATCTCAGGTGCCGGAATTCATACCGGCGAATCTGTAACAATTCGTTTGAAACCGGCAGAACCCAATACAGGCATAAATTTCCAAAGAATTGATCTGCCCAAAAAGCCGGTTGTTAAAGCAGATGTTGATTATGTAATTGAAACCAACCGGAGCACAACCATTGAGCACAATGGTGCAAGGGTAAGTACCATTGAACATTTAATGGCGGCACTTACTGGTATGCAGATAGACAATGTGCTTATCGAGATTGACGGTGAAGAAGTTCCTATCCTTGATGGCAGCGCCAGCCCGTTTATTGATGCATTGGAAACAGCAGGAATCCAAAAACAGCAGGCAAAAAAAATATTTTATTCTATAGACCAAAACATAACTTTTGTTGATGAGCAAAAGAACGTGGAAATGGTAGCATTGCCATATCACAGTTATCGCATCAATACACTCATAGATTTTAATTCTCCCGTGCTGGGCACGCAACATGCATCACTGCAAAATATTACAGACTTCAATTCGCAGATAGCACCGAGCCGTACCTTTTGTTTTTTTCATGAGCTTGAGCAATTGCTTGCAAATGATCTCATTAAAGGGGGGGATATTAACAATGCCATTGTTGTAGTTGATAAACCTGTATCAGATGACCAGGTGAAACGCATTGCCAAAATATTTAATAAAAAAGAAGTAAAAGTAAATGATGAAGGAATTCTAAATAATCTCCAGTTAAGGTTTCCGAACGAACCGGCGCGGCACAAATTACTTGATATGGTTGGCGATCTTGCGCTTGTTGGCTATCCATTTAATGCGCACATAATTGCCAATCGCCCCGGGCACACATCTAATATCCAGTTTGCAAAAAAGATAAAAGAAAATATCAAGAAAAATAAATTCAGGCAGGATATCCCCAAATACGATCCAAATAAACCGCCGGTGCTCGACATTCAGGAGATTGAAAGAACCCTGCCGCACCGTTATCCTTTTTTACTGATCGATAAAGTAATTGAATTATCTGCCACACATGTTGTTGCTATAAAAAATGTAACTTATAATGAACCTTATTTCCAGGGGCATTTCCCGGGGAATTGTGTTATGCCGGGGGTTTTATTGGCTGAAGCACTTGCACAAGCGGGTGGCTTTATTGCTATCCCCCGAAATTCAGAAGATAAGTATGATACCTATTTTTTGAAAATAGAGAATTGCAAATTCAAACAAAAAGTGGTTCCGGGAGATACGCTTATTTTAAAAATGGAACTGCTTCATCCCATGCGCAGGGGTATTTGCGAAATGCAGGGAACCATTTTTATTGGCGACAAATTGGTTACAGAAGCTGTACTGGTTGCTCAAATAGTAAAAAGACCAAAACCTGCATTATGATCAGTCCACTGGCGCACATACATCCTACAGCAAATATCGGATCGGATGTAACCATCGATCCTTTTACAATTATTGGAGAGGGTGTTTCCATTGGTGACGGTACACATATTATGTCGCACGTTACCATAATGCAGGGTACCAGCATCGGTAAAAATTGTATTATTTTTCCCGGGGCGGTAATAGGTGCAATTCCACAGGACCTGAAATTTGACGGGGAGATCACCACCGTAGAGATTGGCGATAACAATACTATCCGTGAATTTGTTACCATTAACCGCGGCACAAAAGACCGCAATAAAACGGTAGTCGGTAATAATTGTTTATTAATGGCCTACTCACATCTTGCGCATGATTGTATCATTGGAAATAATGTGATACTGGCAAATGCTGTTCAGCTAGCCGGACATGTAACCGTTGGTGATTATGCAATCATAGGCGGAATGGCCGCTGCCATTCAATTTGCCACGATAGGCGCACATACGTACATTGCTGGTAATACAGAAATTCGCAAAGATGTTCCTCCCTATATCAAAGCGGGCAGGGCACCATTAAGCTATGTGGGCCTGAATTCCGTAGGATTACAAAGACGCGGTTTCACGACAGAAAAAATAAACGAGATACTTGAAATTTACCGGCAGTTATACATCCGCGGATTAAATACAACACAGGCGCTTGAAAATATTGAGAAAGATCTGCCTGCTTCCCAGGAAAAAGACGAGATAGTTAATTTTATCAAAGCCAGTAAACGCGGAATAGTAAAAGTTTTTGGCAAAGGAAGAAACGATGAAGATTAATATCAAAAATCTCGGGAAGCGTTTTAACAGGGAATGGATTTTTAAAAACCTTGATCATGAATTTGTTGTCGGGAGATCATATGCTATAACGGGTGCTAACGGTTCAGGGAAATCCACTTTATTACAGGTTATTTCAGGCGCCATGATTTATAATGAAGGCAGCATTCATTATTATGATAATGATACCCCCGTAGCCGAACAAGACATTTTCAAATTCATTTCTATCACTGCCCCTTACTTTGAACTCGTGGAAGAAATGACACTCTCTGAATTTTTATCTTTCCATTCTCATCTTAAATCCTGGTTGCCTGGTATGAGTTCGGAATTGATCATTTCGATACTGGGATTAGAAAATGCTTCCAATAAACAATTACGATATTTCAGCAGTGGGATGAAGCAAAGAGTGAAACTGGCACAAGCCATCTTTTCTAATGTACCGGTTCTATTATTAGATGAACCCGCCACCAACCTGGATAATGATGGCATTGCATTGTACCACCAGTTAATAAATAGATACTGCAAAAAGCGGTTGCTTATCATAAGCAGTAACGATAAACAGGAATACGAATTTTGTGATGAAACAATTGATATGATGAATATCAAAATGGTTACCCAATATTAATTACCGGCAGTTATTCGCTTTTCAGAATAAAGATTATTACATTTATTTCCCAAAACTTATTTACATGAAAAGGAATAAATTGCTCTTACTAACCTTATTGCTGCCCTTTATTGCAGCCGCCCAGCCACGCTTACCTAAAGATTATTATTGGGAGAAAATGCCAAATGGATTGGAAGTGGTTGTAATTGAAAACAGCAAGGTGCCCTTAGCCACTATAGAAATTGCTGTTAAGAATGGAGCTTACACTGAAGGCCCGGAATTTAGTGGCCTTTCCCATTTATTTGAACATATGTTCTTTAAGGCAAACCGGGATTATCCAAACCAGGAAAAATTTTTAAAGAGAACCCAGGAATTAGGAGCGATATGGAATGGCACTACCGCGGAAGAACGCGTTAATTATTTTTTTACTTTTAATAAAGACAGCCTGGATGCAGGCTTAAAATTTATGAACGCTGCCATTCGCTTTCCAATTTACCGTACAGAAGATATGCAAAAAGAAAGGCCCGTTGTTGATGGGGAATTTCAGCGTGCAGAGAGTGACCCGGGTTTCCAGATCTGGTACGAATGCCAGAAGAAATTATGGGGCGACCTGGTTACACGCAAAAACCCGATAGGTGATCATAACATTATTAATACCGCCACGCCGGAAAAAATGATGACCATAAAAAATAAATATTATTTCCCTAACAATTCATTATTGACGATATGTGGCGATGTAAAACACGAAGAGGCTTTTGCCTTAGCCAACACGATCTTCGGTGATTGGGCAAACAGCGGATTTAACCCAATTGAAAAATACCCGATACCAGAATTTTCCCCGCTTAAATCAACTGAATATTTTGTAAGAGAATCTCCAATAGCCTTAACACCTTATGTAAATTATTGGTGGCAGGGGCCGGATACGCGTCATGATTCTAGGTCAACTATCGCTGCAGATGTTTTTTCAGCCATTGTAGGAATGAATTCTTCCAAATGGCAACAGGCATTAGTTGATAAAGGGCTTGCCACTTTTGCAGGAGTGGGTTACCAGACACAAAAATATACAGGTCCCATCAGCATTTTTGTTGTTCCTAATCCTAATAAATTAAGGGAGTGTCACCAGGAGATAGTTAAGCAGATAGGAATGTGGTCGCAGCAGGATTATTTTACAGATGAGCAGCTGAGAGATGCGAAAGAAATTATCCGCCGTAATGATATTCGCAATAAAGAAAAACCTTCCTCATTGCCAAGCCAGCTTTCTTATTTATGGTGCAGTGCAACGCCGGAATATTA
>JACDBU010000113.1 GCA_013694745.1 Chitinophagaceae bacterium | reverse complement strand
GGTGGTGCGTACCGTTCGCAGTCCAAAATCAGGGTCTTATACTTTTAAAGAAAGTATTGTTCATAAAGACAAGATCAAAGAATACCTGGCAAGCTGATTTTATAAAATTTATTTTATGAAGCTATCCTTTTACGGGTAGCTTTATTTGTTTACACCAGATAATAATTAATTTAAATAATTGTAAATACAACATGGGAATATTTGATAAATTATTCGGAAAAAAAGAACAGCGTGAAACACTGGATGAGGGCTTGAAGAAAACGAAGACAGGCTTTCTTGAAAAAATATCAAAAGCCATTGCTGGCAAAAGCACCGTTGATGAAGAAGTACTGGATGACATTGAGAATGCCCTTGTAAGTGCTGATGTTGGCGTTGATACTACTGTTAAGATCATTGATAAAATTGAAGCGCGGGTTGCAAAAGATAAATATATAAATACAAGCGAACTTAACACCATCCTAAAAGAAGAGATCAGTTCGGTGCTGGTTGATTCACCAGCAGCCACTTCCTACGATCATTACAATTTGCCCAAAGGCCATACACCCCATGTTATTTTAGTGGTAGGCGTTAATGGGGTTGGCAAAACAACCACCATAGGAAAGCTTGCTCATAATTTTTCTCAGGCAGGAAAATCTGTATTGCTGGGTGCGGCTGATACTTTTAGGGCAGCGGCTGTTGATCAGTTGACCATCTGGAGCGAAAGGGCGAATGTTCCAATCGTAAAACATGGCATGGGTGCAGATCCCGGGGCAGTCGCATTTGATACAGTGCAAAGTGGTATCGCAAAAAAAAGCGATGTTATCTTAATTGATACAGCAGGCAGGTTGCATAATAAAGCCCATCTTATGGAAGAGTTAAGTAAAATAAAAAGATCCATACAAAAAATAATGCCTGATGCCCCGCACGAAGTTATTCTTGTACTCGACGGCAGTACCGGGCAAAATGCGCTGGAACAGGCACGTCATTTTACAGCGGCAACAGAAGTTACTGCATTAGCGATCACCAAATTGGATGGCACAGCCAAGGGTGGGGTAGTGCTTGCCATTGCAGACCAGTTTAAAATTCCTGTAAAATTTATTGGTGTTGGCGAAAAGGCTACTGACCTTTTGGTATTTGATAAAAAAGAATTTGTTGATAGTTTGTTTGATATCGCCGGGTGATAAGGTTGATCAAATAAAAGAAGTTACCGGTTGGATAACTTTTTTTAATGAAATAAAATACTCTATTGATTGCCTAACCCACCGCTACTATTCAGTCTTTTATTTTCTTCATCAGATACCGCTTTTCTTTGCGCTGCTGCTTTTACCTGTTTATTTCCAAAACGATAACTTAGATTTATTTTTAGTTGCTGGCTTTCCGGATGGCCGCTGGCGGTAATGACACTTCCGCCATAGTCGCTGACAGCAAGCCAGTGCAGGGTGTGCAGAAAATCTGTATAGCTAACTTTTATAGTTGCAGATCCTTTAAGAAATTGTTGCTGTACACCAACATCGGCAAAACCAAAAGACCTGGTTTTAAAAGTGCCTCCCCATACCGAGGGTGAATTGAACAACCCGGATAATTCAAATGTTGGTCCTTTTTTTATGCTAAACGTTTGCTGGGTGAAAAGTGAAAATGCATCCACATTAACATTAACTATTTTGCCTGCGCCAAAATTAGCCCTGTAAGCAGAATGATATCCATTAAAAGTGAAAAACGCATTCCACCATTTAGCTAGGGTTACCGGCGCGCTAATATTCAAACTGAAAATATTTTGCTGCGCAAGATTTTTCTGTGTTAGAAAACTTTTATTTCCTAGTGTATCAATGATGCGTGCAAAATAATCTTGGATATGGCTATAACCAATACTGGTAACGTATCTTGACTTAAAAGTATGCGATAGCTGGAAACTATTTGTATACTGCGGTCTTAAAAATGCGTTTCCTTTCTGGTACGTTAGTTCATCCAGCTTATTTTCAAACGGATTCAGATCTTGGTAATTCGGACGATCTATCCTCCTACTGTAATTGAGATTCAATGAATTTTTTGGATTGAGCGTATAGCTGATTGCACCACTTGGAAAAAAATTAGTATAGTTACGCTTAACGTTATCATCAGGCTGTGATACAAAACTGATAAGATTTCCTTCACTCTTTGTATTTTCCATACGCACACCTGCTTGTATTTTTGTTTTCTTACCTAACGGGCGGTTATAGTTTACATACAATGCGTTTACATTTTCGTCGTAATTGAATTTATTACTACGGTCAATATCTTTCACATTTACACCGCTGTAAACATTGTAAAAATCAAAAGTATTTTTTGTTTTTACATCAGAATATTTACCTCCAAATCCGAGTCTTCCTTTATAAAAATTCTTTTCATAATCTGCTTTTACAATGTAAATATCAATGTTTGTTGGCGTGTTGTTCATGTAGATCCTTTCATCAAGCAAAGTATTATTTACAGGATCCCTGTAATAGTTGGGCTGGTAACTTGACCCCGTCCGCCGGAAATTAACCATATCTGCATCAATATTAAATTCACTTCCTTTCGTATTTGCGTAACGGTAATTTACATTATAGTCTACATTACTTCTTGTACCGGGAATATCATTGTCGGCATATAAGATCCGGTTAGCTGTGCCGGTATTATTAGGCGTGATCACTGTATTACTGCTGGTTATACTCCGGTTATTATTGAAGTTGGCCGTAATTACAGCACCAATTGTATTTTTTGCATCCAGGAAATAATCGAACCCTGCTTTTACATTATGGGTTTTATTTTCCGAATAATTAGTACTGTGCTGGTCATAGGTAGTATCTTTCTGGATCCTGTATAAATTAAAAATAAATTGATTTGGCCCTAGATTATTACTGTAGTTGCTGAAAAGATTTATTTTTTTATCACGGAAATTAATACTGAATGAATTATTGTACCTGGTATGTGGAGCGATCGCAATACCCGAGGATATGTTACCATTGGCGCCATATTTTTTATTCTTTTTTAATTTGATATTGATGATCCCGGCATTACCTGCAGCATCATATTTAGCAGATGGATTTGTGATCATTTCAATCGATTCCATATCTGCAGAATTTATCGATTTCAAATACGCAGCCAGATCAGGCCCGCTCATTTGCGAGGGTTTTCCATCAATATATATCTTGATACCATTTTTCCCCTGCATTGAAATATTATCATCTTTGTCGATAGAAACACCCGGCGATTTTTGAAGCAATTCAAAAGCATTGCTACCGGTGGCATTGATGCTGCTTTCAACATTGAAAATAGTTTTGTCGGCCATCACTTCAATCATAGGCTTCTTTGTTTCTACAGAAACTTCTTTAAGGGATACACTGCTTTGCGAAAGAACAACATCCGGTACAGTAACTGTTTCGCCCACGACAATATTGAAAACGGGGCTGGCACTTTTTTTATGCCCAACAGAAGTTGCTGTTATAAAATATGCTCCTGGCTTTACTGATGCCATTTCATAAAGACCGTTAGTTCCACTTATCGCACTTTTACTGAGTGATGAATCTTTTGCACGAAGTAATGTAACAGTAGCAACAGATAAACCTTTTCCATTGTTATCTGTTATTTTGCCGGTTGTACGGCCGGCATTTTGGGCAAAAGAAGAGTTTGCCGAGTTTACAAAAAATATAATAATAAGAATACGTAATAAATGTTTCATTGTTGTTTTGGTATAAGATGTAAGGCAAAGTTATTTTTTTAAAATATTTATGTAAGGCATTAAATGTATGAACGCATTTTAACTTATATAAGCGGCGATTGCAGCCGTTCAGTGATGCTTTACTATTTTTTAATGTTACCTTTGCAGCCTTAAAATGAAAACAAAAAATTTTAGAAAAGATAAGGTGAATATTATAACACTGGGGTGCAGCAAAAACCTCGTGGATAGTGAAGTATTAGGTGGTCAGCTCGCTGCAAATGATTATGATGTTATTTACGAAAATAGAAAAAATGACCACAATATTGTTGTTGTAAATACCTGCGGGTTTATCGACAAAGCAAAGGAAGAAAGTGTAAATACCATTTTACAACAAGTTGAATTAAAACGGCGTGGAAAAATTGATAAAGTATATGTAACGGGGTGTTTGAGTGAACGGTATAAAAATCACCTGGAGACAGAAATACCCGAAGTGGATGCATACTTTGGTACCATGGAGTTGCCCTTTCTTTTAAACCAGTTTGAGGCAGACTATAAAACGGAATTGATTGGGGAAAGATTACTGAGCACGCCTAACCATTACGCATACCTGAAAATAAGTGAAGGCTGTAACCGCACCTGTTCTTTTTGTGCTATCCCTTTAATGCGGGGAAAACATGTTAGTCGTACCATCGAAGACCTGGTTAGCGATGCTCAGCGACTTGTAAAAGGGGGTGTTAAGGAGATAATGCTGATCGCTCAGGAACTTACCTATTACGGGCTGGATATCTACAAAAAAAGGGAACTGCCAAAACTATTACATGCGCTTGCCAGTATAAAAGGACTTGAATGGATACGCCTGCACTATGCCTATCCATCTAAATTTCCGATAGAAATAATTGATGCAATGATGGAGCATGAAAATATTTGCAATTACCTGGATATGCCTTTGCAACATGCCAGTAATAATATGTTGAAGGCAATGCGGCGGAATATTACAAGAGAGGAGATGGAAGATACCATCAGCGAAATAAAAAATAAAATTCCCGGGATCTGCCTGCGAACTACACTGATTACTGGCTTTCCGGGTGAAACTCTTGATGATGTTGAAGAATTAAAAGGGTTTCTAACCAGGATGCAGTTTGACAGGGTGGGAATTTTTTCCTACTCGCACGAAGAAGGAACATTTGCCTTTAATTCAGAGGATACAATTCCGGCCATTGAAAAAGAAAAAAGGGCGGGGGAGATCATGGAAGTTCAGCAGGAAATATCTTATAAGAAGAACCTGGAAAAAGTAGGTAAAACTTTTAAGGTGCTTATCGATAAAAAGGAAGCGGGAAAATACCTGGGAAGAACCGAGTATGACAGTGTTGAGGTTGACAATGAAGTTATCATTAATGCCGATAAAAAATTACCAATCGGCGAATTTGTAAATGTGAAGATCACAGCTGCCTATGATTATGATCTTGCCGGAGAAGTATTGTGATAATAATTTAAGCGCAAATTGCCGGGTAGAAATTAGTAACTGCATAATATCAAATATTAATTTGCACATTTGCATATCCGCAAATCCGCATTTCTACAATGGATTATAAAACTGAATTGATTGATTACAGGCAAACGGGTTACTTTTCCAAAATAGTAACCGATTTGATATCGGGGGCCGCACCGCTTAAAAATTATTACCAGCATTCCTTATCAAATGAAGGCTTTTTACAAGCCATAACGGAAAGAAAAATTTTTTCCACCAACCGTAAACTACTGGTTGAACAGTTACAGCTTCAATATGCGGATTTAAAAACAACGGATAAAGTAAAGCGCAATATTGAAAGCCTAAATGATCCAAATACTTTCACCATTTGTACAGCGCATCAGCCAAATTTATTTACCGGCCATTTATATTTCATTTACAAGATACTGCATACAATAAAGTTAGCGGATACGCTTAACCGTGAGTTAACCGGCAATCATTTTGTACCCATATTTTATATGGGCAGTGAAGACGCGGATCTTGCTGAGCTTAATCACATTTATATTGAGGGTGACAAATATGAATGGAAAACAAAGCAGGCGGGCGCCGTTGGCAGGATGGTCATAGACGATGAACTCACAGGAATTATAGAAGATATCAGCAGGCGTTTTTCAGTACTGCCATTTGGAAATGAGATCACAGAAAAATTAAAACACTGTTACCAAAAAGGCGTATCAATAGAGCAGGCAACCTTTTCTTTCGTTAATGAATTATTTAGTGAATATGGATTGATTATTTTATTACCTGACAATTCCATCCTCAAAAAGAGTATGCTTACCGTTTTTGCAGATGATATCTTTTCCAATACTTCTTCTGATATTGTAAATACAACCTCCGGCAAATTATCAAAGCTGTATAAAGTCCAGGCACATCCTCGGGAAATAAATTTATTTTATTTAAAGGATGATATCAGGAACCGCATCATTAAAAAAGGAAACACTTTTATTGTTCAGGATACAGCAATACAATTTTCAGAGCCACAATTGCGCAAAGAGCTAAATGATTTTCCGGAAAGATTTAGTCCCAATGTGATTTTAAGGGGGCTTTACCAGGAGATGATCCTGCCAAATATTGCTTTTGTGGGAGGCGGCGGTGAATTGGCATACTGGCTTGAATTAAAAGATCTTTTCCAGCATTATCATGTACCCTTCCCCGTATTGGTTTTGAGAAATTCTTTTATGCTGGCAGATAAAAAAGCAAATGCGCTGATAAATAAACTTGGGGTTACTTTTCCCAGTATTTTTAAAGAGGAAGCAATTTTAATAAATGAACTTGTAAAAAGGGAAACCACAAACCGGTTGGAATTAGGAAAAGAAAAAAAACAATTGATCAATCAGTATGAAAAAATAAAGACTACTGCCTTATTAGTGGATAGTACCCTTAGCCAGCATGTAGATGCACTCCTGGCAAAGGTTTTGAAAAACATAGAAGCACTGGAAAAGAAAATGGTAAAAGCTGAAAGATCAAAGTTTGATGCACAGCAAAGGCAATTGCATGGATTAAAAAAGCAATTGTTTCCACATAGCGAATTACAGGAAAGGGTAGAAAATTTTATGACATGGTATGCAACATACGGGGCGGAGTTTATAAAAATATTGTACAATATTTCATTAACCACCGAACAGCAATTTTGCATTCTTACAGAGGTTGAAAATAAAAAAAATTAAAAATTAAATTGCTTTCAATAATCTTTTTATTTTTTAAAAATAAAAAATACGGCAAGGGTCAAAAACCCAAACCCTATCAAATGATTTATTTTCAATGTCTCATTTTTAAAGAAGACGAGCGTGAATACTGTAAAAACTACCAGGGTAATAACTTCCTGGATCACTTTTAGCTGCCACAAATTAAATGGGCCGCCGTTTTCAATGAAGCCTATCCTGTTTGCAGGTACCTGGAAAGAATATTCAAATAACGCAATGCCCCAGCTCACAAGTATGATTGCCACGAGCCCCAGGTTACTGAACCAGTTCATTTGTTTAAACTTTAAATGTCCATACCAGGCAAGCGTCATGAAGGCATTGGAAATAACCAGGAGGACTATCGTTAAAATTATTTTCTTCATGCTAAATGTATTAAGGACTTCCAAAAATGCTATTTACTTTAATAGTGAATTTAGTATTTAAAAACTGTCACTAAGGGTAACGATCACGGGAACATGATCGCTGAATTGCCTCCAATAATCGTACCTGCCGATCTCAACGGATTCAATTTTGTTTGCCAGGTTAGTAGAGAGAAAACAATAATCGAGATGGTACGGCTTGTTTTTGTGCCTGTACAAATACATCGTTGGATCTTCTTCTTTACCCTGAATTTGTTTATGAAATAAATGATAAGCACTGTAGATCTTTTTGCTTTCCAAACGTTTAACAACATTGGTGTGATTGCCTGCCCGGTATTTTCTGTCCCAGATAGTGTTGCTGTTAAAATCACCGGTAAGGATAGTATTTTCTTTTTTTATGTGCTTATCATAATGATGGATTGCTTTCCAGATTTGTTCAACATATTGCCCATCCGGATCACCGGGATTGTGTGCCCATATTGCATAAAGTGTAAGCTTCAAAGCCCCTTTTGTAACCAATACCGGAATGATCAGCTTCAATTCAGGGTTGTGCGTTCTTAATAATTTAAGTGTATGATCATTGTATGAATAAACACCAAGCCCTTTATTGCGGTTTGTTCCATGCCACAAAACACTTGCAGGCTTTGGTGTATTGTTATCAAATATTAATTTATCAGGATGTTCACATTCAGGTACTATAAGTATATCAGGATTATAAGCCAGGATGAATTCGGCTTTTTTTCGAAAAGCCATATTACAATTCCAGGTTATGATTTTCATTGCAGTGAATCCTTTTCTATTTTAATTGTGGAGAAAAGCTATCCAAAAGTTACCCATTAAAATCGCGCGAGTAATTTGAAATTAATTAAGCGTGGTGTTAAGCGATTTGGTATTGCAAAGGTATTATTAGCAAAATCTTTTACCAACTGATATGAAATGGTATTCGCACGGTCTATAAGATTAAAGACCTCAAGACTTGCCCAAATATTTTCAAACCCGCGAAAGGGGCTGTGGCTGCGGCGTTGGGATCTTTCATCCAACAACAATGCGCTGAAACCCAGGTCCACTCTTATATACGGGTCAATTATAAGCGCATTGCGGTATTTTACGCTGCCCGGAATATTGTAACTAATATTACTGCCATACAGCATATTAAGATGAACCCTGAAATTTTTATTGGTGCTTAAATAATCCTGCAAAAATAATCCAAGAGTGAATAACCGGTCACTAGGCCGGCGTACAAAACCCACGTCTGTGCGAACACTGTCTGCCTTTACCTGGTCAGTAGACTGGGCAGTAATAAAATCGCCTTCTGCATTTTTATACCGGTAATAAAAGTCATTGTCAATATTTTCTTTGGTTTGCATAACAGCAATGCTAAGCCAGCTTTCCGCATCTTTTATAAGCTCACCAAACAGGCGTGTTTCAATACCCGTAGCATATGCCTTTGCACTGTTTGTGCCAAAATAACGAATGCGTACATTATCAATGTCATACGGATCCACATCCCACAGGTTTTTATAATAAGCTTCTGTTGTAATACGGAAGGGGCGGTTATTGTGTTTAAAATTATAATCTGTACCGGCAACCAGCTGGTAGCTTTTCTGGCTTCTCAGCGCGGTATTTAAAGTGCCGTCATATCTCCTCAATTCACGGTAAAAAGGTGGCTGGTCATATATTCCAGCCGCTGCCTTAAATACAACATCCCTGTTCCAGTTGGGTTTATAACTTAGCTGTAATCGCGGACTCACCAGGAATTCCTTGTTTAGCGAATTGTAATTATACCGCAAACCTGCCTGTAAAGTAAATTCTCTAACGGTGTCGCCTAAACGAATATTATCCTGAATAAAACCGCTGTATTTATTTATGGTGAGATCAGCAACAGAATTAAGAGAATTGTTGAACTGCAATTGATTTGGATCAAAGGGAATTGAATATCCCGCACTGTCCTGGAATTCCCATTCATGTAACCTGTCTTTTATAAAAGTTCTTTCAGCGGAAACTCCCCATTGAATAAAATGTTTCCCTTTATCCAGGCTTCCCTTTGTGGCAAGATCCCAATCCACAATATTCAGACTATTCCTCGCATAATTCCGATAAAAGCCCGCCCCCAGCGGGTTAACGATCTGTCCAAAAGTAGAGCTGGTCTTATCAAAATTACGTTCCCCAAAAAAATAAGTGCTGCCAATATCAAAATTTTCATTTTCATTATCTTCAAACCGGCTTAGCATCCATTTGATTCTCAAATTTTTATTTGCCTGGTGTACCAGGCTCAATCCGGCCATATTGGTGTTGTAATTGTCTTTTTCCTGGCCATCAAAAAATATATCCAGCCCTATATTCGCGGAAAATACGGGGGAGAAAACCGATGAGGTTTTTTGTGATGCTTCCGGCACAAGTAAAAATTTTGTGCCCGAAACAATTCCTAAAAATTCCAGCTGATTCTTTTTGCTGAGCTGCCAGGTTACAAATGTTTGTAAATCTGCTGAGGAAGGAACGTAGCTGCCTGTTGTTTCCTGGCTGCTCAATAAATTTTTATTCGTACGGTTGCGAACGCCCAGCAGGTAACTGAATTTTTCATTTTTTGAAGATCCTTCAAGATGAAAACCCTGCTCCAATAAACTCACATATACAGAACCTCCAAATGATTTGGGTTTTTTATATTGGATATCAAGCACACTGCTTATTTTATCACCATACTTCGCCTGGAAACCGCCATTGTAAAAATTAATATTCCTTGCAAGCTCAGGATTGATCAGGCTAAGGCCTTCCTGCTGGCCACTTCTTACCAGGTATGGTCTAAAAATTTCGAAATCATTTATGTAGATAAGATTTTCATCATAATTACCTCCGCGTACGCTGTATTGCGAGGTAAGTTCATTATTGCTTCCTACCAAAATTTTTATCAATCCCTCAACACCACCGGTTGTGCTCGGCAATACGAGTGCATTTTTAGGATTTATTTTAGTAAGACCAGTTTCTTTTCTTTCTCTTTCATCCGTTACCGTTACCGTTTCCAAAACCTTGCTTCCGCGTTCCATCCTCACGGCAATATTTTCCTGTTCGCCATCACTCAAATAAAAATTTCTTTGCTCATTACGGTAGCCGGTAAATGTAAATACCAGGGCAAACGCTTTTTCAGCCGGTACCCTCAGCCTGAATGTTCCCGAATCAGAAGTTAGTGTACCCGTCTGCCTGCCTAATATCATTACCGAAACTTTTGATAATGGATTTTCATTTTCATCAATTATCTTACCCGATATAAAAGCAGATTTTTTTTGAGAGAGGGCGCATAGGGAAAGAAAAATAAAAAATGCAGTTACGGGTAATCTCATAAAGTGAAGATAATAATTTTCTTTTACGGTCTTTGAAGTTGTACCGGATACATATTTGTACAACCCACCCTTCTTTTCATAATCCTTATTTTTGAAAGCTTAATAGTATGAAAAAATTCACACTCTGTTTTGTGGTAATAATTCTATTGGCCAAATGCCAGTTACCGGATGCTGATAAAAAGAGAGAGCATTTTTTAATGCCTGCCAGTCACAGGGCAGCAAATAATCATGCAGATTCCCTCAAGTATCTGTGCCAGTATTGGGAAATTACGGATGCTGATCATCCAACATACCGTGACGTGTTTAGCAATAATTCCGGTATTTATAATTATCCAGGCCTTGTTTTTTTTAATGACCTGAATATTGCTGAGAACCCACGTGGTGAAGTACGCTATGGCAGGTATAAATTAGCAAACCGCAAAATTGAAGTTGTGTTTAACGACAGCAGTAAAAGCCTCTATAAAATGATGCGGATGAAAGATGGAAATATGGAACTTGCCAGATCAGAAAAAAGCATGGAAACACTTTTATATTTAAAGGGCGATAGCGTAAATTATACCATTGCCACGGCGAGCCCTTTTCATCCTGATAATAATTTATGGCGGATCAGGCCATTGGTAAAAGAAAGCGATGAACAATTGAAAATAAGATTACGAAGATGTGTTGCGTTTTATGAAAAATATTTTTACGATAATCTCCAGAGAAAAAGCAAGGATATCATTTTTGATGGCTTGCCATCCTGTTTTGTTTGGTACAAGGGTGGTATTTACGTGCAGTCAGAAGATAATCTTGATAAAAAATTTATTGATTGTTTTTTTTCAAAGGAACAGGCATTTAAAGCAAGGCAAATTTTGGAAGATGCGATGAAAAAAAAGTATAAGTGGAAACCAAATGTTCCTAATTGGATAGAACAAACCGCACCGGTACTGCACCAGATACATGATAGCCTTTAATACGTTTGGAGAGAAAAACACAGACTACATATTTTTTAATGCGGCTATGGTAGCTTTTGGATCTGCAGATTTAAAAACCGCATTTCCTGCAACCAGCACGTCAGCACCGGCCTCCACGATTTGTTTCGCATTCTCCAGGGTTATGCCACCATCAACTTCGATCTTTGCGTGAGAACCACTTTCGGATATCAGTGATCTCAATTGGTTTATCTTTTCAATAGAGTGAGGAATAAAGGATTGCCCGCCAAAACCAGGGTTAACACTCATGATCAATACAAGATCAAGATCCTGGATGATATCCTTTAGCAAGGCTACAGGAGAATGCGGATTAAGTGCAACACCAGCCTGCATCCCCAGCAATTTTATTTGTTGAATATTCCTGTGCAGGTGGCTACAGGCTTCAATATGAACAGTAAGAATATCAGCACCAGCTGTTTTAAAATCGGCTGCATATTTTTCGGGCTCAACTATCATCAGGTGTACATCAAAAAGCTTAGCCGTAGTTTTTTTTATTTGTGCTATTACCGGGAACCCATAACTTATATTGGGCACAAATCTGCCATCCATAACATCCAGATGAAACCAGTCGGCTTCACTTTCATTCAGCATTTTACATTCATCCGCAAGGTGTAAGAAATCTGCTGAAAGTAATGAGGGAGAGATGAGGGGCATCGTTTTAGTTAATTCGTTAATTGGTTAATATTTTTGCAAGAACCTGCAAGTTATCACATCATCACCTCACGCCAAGTTTTTTCAGCGAATCTATAGCCTCACCAAAATCCTTGTCATACAGCAAAGCCGTTTGGTAACTCTGGATGGCCTCGTTTTTCCTGTTTAGTTTCTGGTAACATTTTCCCATCCAGTAATATCCCTCATCAAAATTGTTTTGAACTGTTACCGCTTTTGCCAGCACCTGTAATGCATCCTCGTATTTTGAAAGATCATACAAAGCAATTGCTTTTTCACGGTAGGCGAACATATAAGTATAATCACGGTGTATACAACTATCAAATAAACTGATGGCCTTTTTTTTATCGCCCGTATAGCTATAATATAAGCCTTTGATAAAGATCGCTTCCCTGGCAGCTTTTGCTTTGTCTGCATTCAAAAGTGCATCTGCCATCACGAGGGCTTTTTGATTTTTTGTTTCAGCATATAACGATCCTAAAGAAATTATATACTCCGGCAAAGGATAAATGCTAATGGCTGTTTCAAGCGCCCTGATCGCACCGGAAGTATCCTCATTCTCAAAATGCAGTGTTGCTTTAATATCCCAGAATTCTGCGTTCATTGAATCTTTCTTTAATTCTATGTCTGTTATATTTATGGCTGAATCATAACTTCCTTTATCGCGGTAATATTCAATAAGTTTTTCCGTAAGCGCCAGGGAATCGGGATATTTTGTATGAAGATTTACCAATGCAACACCCGTGGACGTTGCAGCAGGTGCAGGATTGGTTCCCTCATCGGCAGTATTACAGGAAAAAATAATGGCGGAAAGCAATAAACAGATACAACAACTCACTTTTATTTTCATTCACCAAAATTAAGTAATACTGTTTTGTTATTACATATTTCTGACACTGGCAGTTGAAAAGAAAGTTAGCTTTGCGCCGCAAAAGAATTATACATTATGATCAAATTATTTCTACCGGTTTTATTTGCCGGATTATTTTTGCCGGCTACAAAAAAAATTGCTGCTACAATAAAAACAAGTGATTATACCGATACACTTCAATACCCTGAAGAAAAACATTTTCGTAACCTGCGACAGCTGACCTTTGGCGGAGATAATGCTGAAGCCTATTTTAGCTTTGACGGGAAATATATAATGTTTCAAAAAACAAATCCGAAAGAAGGGATCATGTGCGACCAGATATGGATGGGGAAAGTTCCGTTAACAGCCAGCGAGCCATTCACCCCTAAACTGGTAAGTACTGGCACGGGCAGAACAACCTGTTCTTACTTTTATCCTGATGGAAAGCACATTTTATATGCATCCACGCATCTTTCTTCAACAGATTGTCCACCAGTGCCCGACAAAACGGTCCGTTACATTTGGGCAGTTTATAAAAGCTTCGACATTTTTAAAGCGGATACTAACGGGCACATCATAAAGCAGCTTACGCATACAGCCGGGTATGATGCAGAGGCAACCATTTCACCAAAAGGAGATAAGATTATTTTCACATCTGTAAGAAATGGTGATCTCGATCTGTACACCATGGACCTTAACGGCAAGCACGTAAAACAAATTACGAATACACTTGGCTATGATGGTGGTGCATGGTTTAGCCCGGATGGAAAAAAAATTGTATGGCGTGCCTCACGGCCACGCACACCCGAAGAAATAGCGGATTATAAAAGTCTACTATCACAAGGCCTTGTGGCGCCAACCGAAATGGAAGTGTGGACTGCCAATTCAGATGGATCAGGCGCACGACAGATCACTTTTTTAGAAAAGGCTAACTGGGCTCCTAACTTTTTGCCCGATGGTAAGCACATCATATTTTGCAGCAACCATGAATATAAACGGGGCTTTCCTTTCAATATGTACATCACGGATATAAATGGTAAAGGGCTGGAAAAAATAAGCCGTGATAAAGGTTTCGACGCATTCCCAATGTTTAGTCGGGATGGTAAAAAATTTATTTTCAGCAGCAACCGAAATAATGGCGGCGGCCACGACACCAATCTTTTTATTGCCGATTGGGTTGATTGAATGTTAGGTTTCTGTAAAAAAATTCTTGAAATGAATGTTGAAGATATCCGGGAGTTTGCTTTATCAAAATCTGATGTTGAAGAAACATTTCCCTTTGGCGATAATATCATTGTTTTCAAGACCAATAAAAAAGCATTTTTATTTCTTCCCCTTTCTGCTGAAACACTTCGTTTCAATGTTAAATGCGATCCTGATCTGGCCATTGAGTTACGGGAGCAGTACGACTGCATACATCCGGGTTATCATATGAATAAAAAACACTGGAATACTATTTTTGTTGATGGCACCCTTTCCGCCGAACTCCTTAAAAAATTTATCAACGATTCGTACAAACTGGTCTCAAAAACATAACGCTTTTAACAGGTGTGTATGTTAATGGCCGGTAATTTAATTTACTTTTGAAAACAAAACGATGTGGCTGGAATAGTTTATGAAGATCCTCGACTGGTACATACTAAAAAAATATTTGGTTACATTCCTCTTCAGTTTAGTGCTGATGACCATTATTGTTGTGGTTATCGACCTGAGTGAAAAGGCCGATAATTTTGTTGTTTCAAAACTTTCCATTTACCAGCTCATCACTGATTATTATTATGGATTTTTACCGCGGATAGATGCCATGCTCTTTCCCATCTTTGTTTTTATTACCGTAATTTTTTTTACTTCAGTAATGGCTGGAAGATCAGAAGTGATCGCTATTTTAAGCAGTGGGGTTAGCTTTGGCAGGTTTTTAAGGCCATTTATATTTGGGGGACTTGTGCTAAGTTTTATTTTATGGTGGGCTAACCAGGCATTGGTTCCCAGGGCAAATGCGAAGTGGGCTGCTTTTGATGCGAAGTATATAAATTTTAATGCAGATCCAAAAAATACGGCGTCTTTATCACATTATTATTTCCGGCTCGACTCGTTTTCGTATGCGGGCATCCGCTTTTACGATACGGCAAGCCGTTCAGGAAATAGTTTTTTTATTCAAAAATTCCGCGACAACAAGTTAATTTATAACCTGAGTGCACAATCGATAATATGGGATACTGCCAACCGGAAATGGCGCCTGGAAAGGGTTGTGGAGCGATTTATAAATGGCATGCACGAAGAACTAAAGCCAAGTGTAACTATGTTTATGGCTTATAATTTTAAACCCAGGGATCTGCAAAGGGATGAATATATGAAAGATAAAATGCCCACACCGGAATTAAATGAATTTATCAGGCTTGAAAAAATAAGGGGCTCAGAAGATGTGAATACATTGCTTGTTGAACGCAATCTCAGGGATTCAATACCAGTCTCCGTATTTATTTTAACCATGATCGGCGCAATACTGGCATCGCGTAAGATAAGGGGTGGTAGCGGTTTTCATCTTGCTATGGGTTTTGTGATCAGCATAATATATATTCTTGTAAACCGTTTCTCAACTGTGTTTGCGGTAAAGGGAAACTTTGATCCTGTGCTGGCAGCCTGGATGCCAAATATCGTCTTTGGTTTCCTGGTTATATATCTTTATTATAAATCGCCTAAATAAGGGTTGAGGTTGAGGTTGAGGTTAAGGTTAAGGTTAAGGTTAAGGTTAAGGTTAAGGTTAAGGTTGAGGTTGAGGATCTCTTTACTCGCTACTCGCCACTTGCTAATAGCTACTCGCCACTCGCTACTCACCATCCCAACCAATTCCTAATCTATTTCTCAGTTTCAAATGTTAACTTTACACCGTTTAAAATTTTTAAATAAATTTTATGGGAGTTATCAAAGAAAGGTTTAAAGTAGTAGCTGATAATACAATTGCGGAGGTAAAAGAAATTTTAAAAACACATGGAAATACAAAAATTGGCGAGGTAACATTATCACAGGTTTACCAGGGGATGCGCGGCATAACAGGTTTGGTTACCGAAACCTCTTTGCTGGATGCGCAGGAAGGCATCCGCTTCAGGGGATACACGATTCCTGAATTACAACAAAAATTGCCCAAAGCCCCAAATGGCACCGAGCCACTTCCCGAAGGTTTATTTTATTTAATGCTGGTGGGTGAATTGCCTACCGAAGAAGATGTGCATCATCTTACCAGTGTATGGCAGCGCCGGAGCCATGTTCCCAATCATGTTTTTGCAACGATAGAGGCTTTGCCGGTGAGCACACACCCGATGACGCAATTTGTTGTAGCGATCATGGCACTGCAGACAGAAAGCCAGTTTGCTAAAAAATATGCCGCGGGCTTAAATAAAAAGGATTACTGGGAAGCTGTATTTGATGATTCTATGGACCTCATTTCAAGATTGCCAAGAGTTGCAGCCTACATTTATCGCCGGAAATATAAAAATGGCGACCACATACAACCCAATGGACTGCTGGACTGGGCTGGAAATTTTGCGCACATGATGGGTTATGAAGATGAAACTTTTAAAGAACTCATGCGATTGTATATGACCATTCATGCGGATCATGAAGGTGGAAATGTATCGGCACATGCAACGCATCTTGTAGGCTCTGCATTAAGTGATCCCTATTTGTGTTTATCTGCAGGGATGAATGGGCTTGCAGGTCCTTTGCATGGTTTAGCAAACCAGGAAGTTATTAAATGGATATATGAAATGCGTAAATCTCTGGATACGGATCTGCCATCTAAAGAACAAATAGTTGAGTACGTTAAAAAAACTTTGAGCGAGGGCAAAGTTGTTCCCGGATACGGGCATGCGGTTTTAAGAAAAACTGATCCGCGCTTTACGGCGCAGATGGAATTTGGAAAGAAACATATGCCTGATGATCCGCTGGTACAAACCGTATGGAATATTTATGAGGCGGTTCCACCGGTATTGCAATCACTTTGTAAAATAAAAAATCCCTGGCCAAATGTAGATGCGCATAGCGGCGCTTTACTGGTTCATTACGGCATGGAAGAATATGAATTTTATACGGTTCTGTTCGGCGTTTCCAGGTCACTGGGAGTATTGGCAAGCCTTTGCTGGGACAGGGTTTTAGGCTTTCCGTTAGAAAGGCCTAAATCAATAACAAACGAACAGGTGAAGTTATGGATAGCCGGTAAGGATGAAATTTGGGGCGAATAAATAATTAATTAAAAAGGGGGATTAGCTCAGTTGGCTAGAGCGCTTGCATGGCATGCAAGAGGTCACCGGTTCGAGCCCGGTATTCTCCACTAGATTTTCAAGCAGTTATCATAAGATTTCAAATCCTATAATTGTTCAGGTAAACTTAGGTAAAACCAATCTGTAGAATATTCTATTTGTTTGTGCAGTTAAGAGATCACTTGCTAACATACAAAGCAAGCCAAGAACTCGAATAAAATGAACCCATTATTTTGAGATCAAGCCTCTGCTTATCTGCATGGGTTTTATGTTGGGGTCGTGACCTCTGAAAGCCCGAAACATTTTACCATAATCTTCTGTATTACCCTTTGACAAGATCATATCACGAAATCTTTGCCCGTTGGCTCTTGTCAGTCCACCATTTTCTTCAAACCATGAATACGCATCATCGTCTAACATTTCTGTCCATTGGTACGCATAGTAACCTGCTGCATAACCATTGTACCATATATGAAGAAAATAACTGGAACGGTAACGGGGCGGTACTTCAGGCAAATCAAGTTTTGTTTTCTTCAACGATTCTTTTTCAAACCTGTCTACATCTTTTATTGGTTCATTTTCAGAAAGTGTATGCCATTGCAGATCTAATGCAGATGCAGCTAAAGCCTCAGTTAATTTATAGCCCTGATTAAAAGTTCCTGCTTTTTTTATTTTATCAACCAATACTTCTGGTATAGGTTCTTTGGTTTTATAATGAATAGCATAATGCTTCAGCACGTTTGGATCAAGCGCCCAATGTTCATTAAACTGAGATGGGAATTCAACAAAATCACGTGCAACGCTGGTACCGGAAAGAATAAGAAATTTTTGATTGGCGAAAAATCCGTGCAATGCATGACCAAATTCATGAAACATGGTTGTAGCATCTGTAAAACTTATTAATGACGGCTGGCCTGTTGCAGGCTTTGTAAAGTTGCAAACATTAAATATTACTGGCTTTGTTCCTAATAATTTTGACTGATTAACTAAATTATCCATCCATGCGCCACCGGATTTATTATCACGTTTGTAATAATCACAATAAAACAAACCAATGATGGAATTGTCTTTATCATGCACTTCAAATACCCGTACATCAGGCTGCCAAACGGGTAGATCATGACGTTCTGTAAAAGTTAAACCGTACAATTGATTGGCTGCATAAAAAACTCCATTCTCAAGTACGTTGTTCAATTCAAAATAGGGTTTTATCTGGCTATCATCTAAGTCATATTTTTCTTTACGAACCTGTTCTGAATAATAATTCCAATCCCATGGTTGTAATTTAAAACCACCATTTTGTTTATCTATCAGAGCCTGGATGTCTGCAGCTTCTGTTTTTGCTTTTGCTGTTGCGGCAGGAACCAGTCTGTCAAAAAACTGTTGAACTGCCTCAGGGGTTTTTGCCATTTGATCTTGAAGTTTCCATGCTGCATAACTTGGAAAACCCATCAACTTTGCTTGCTCAGCACGGATTTTAGACATTTGAGAAATTGTATTTCTTGTATCGTTTGAATCATTTTTCTCTGCACGATTCCAGGAAGCTTCAAATAATTTTTGACGTGTATCCCTGTTAGCGAGTGATTGCAATGACGGTTGCTGTGTGGTATTTTGTAAAGGAAGAATCCATTTATCAGTAAGATTTCTTGTTTTAGCATCACGTGAGGCAGCATCTATTTCACCTTGCGTAAGTCCTGCTAATTCTGATTTATTATTTATCACCAAAGCCCCATTTTTACCAGCGAGTAATAATTGATTATTGAACTTTGCAATAAGCGTAGCTTCCTGCCCGTTCAGTTCTTTCAACTTTGCTTTATCTAAATCAGAAAGTTTTGCGCCTGATAATTGAAACCGCTGATAATAAAATTCAATTAAACGATTTGATTCTGCATCTAACTTTAGCTTACGGCGATTATTATAGATCGTTCCAATTCGCTTAAATAATTTTGTATTCAAATAAATTGCATCACGATGAGCAGCTAATTTTGGCGCTATTTCTTCTGATACTTTTTGCAATTCATCGTTTGTGTTTCCGTCTTTGTATAAATTGAAAATATTTCTTACACGCTCAAGAAGGACGCCGCTTTTTTCCATTGCAACTAATGTGTTATCAACAGTAGGAGGCTTGGAATTATTTGCAATTTTTTCTATCTCCTGTAATTGCACTCTCATACCTTCTACCAACGCAGGTTTAAAATCACCGTTTTTTATTTTATCGAAAGCGGGTGCCTGGTAAGATAATTTGCTTTCACTGTAAAAGGGATTAGATGAAGTAAAAGTATTTTGTGTTTTTCCACACATAGTAATAAATAATAAAAACCCTATTAGAAATAATTTCATGGAGATCAATTTTAAGATATTAACAATAAAATATAATTAATTCAAATCAGTTTCAACAAGTTAGGCAATTTCTTTTTAGACAATAATTGTCTTCTGTTTTAGTTTTGTTATCCTTCCAGTTGTTGAATGGTTTTCTTTGCCGCTGCTAACCTTATCTTTTTATTTTTCTCTACCAGCCTTGTAATATCCATTTTACAGGCGATGATCAGGCACTAACAGCGCTGCATAAAAATCATTGTAAGCAAAATCAATGAGCTATTGAGTTATATTAAATGTCCTCGCTACTTTAGATTTGCTATCTGTGAATATGACATTATAAGTTCCCGGGATAAGATAATTTATGAAGCAATTTATCTCTGTACAGGTTGCACCAGGTTTCAGACATCGCTCTAAATTTCACTATGAATATTTCAGTGAAACTTATTACGATATGGCTCAATAATTGTCGTCAAATTATAAAATAATTTAACCAGCGATAAACTTTCTTATAAATATTTTATCTAACAATAAAATTTATGAACATGAAAAAATATTTTTTGCACGCAGTATTTATTTTAACTACGGCATTCATACTTGGTAGTTGCAGCCCATCCGGCGTTATCGTTACTACAAGACCGGCACCCCCACGTTATGAGCGGCCTGTGGCACCCGGACCTGCTTATGTTTGGGTGAATGGTGACTGGATCCGCAGAAATGGACAGTACGTTTGGCGTGAAGGCTATTGGACGCCCCGGCAACGCAATCACAATGAATGGGTAGAGGGACACTGGAATGCGAGGAGAGGTGGATGGTATTGGATTCCCGGCCATTGGAGACAAGGTTGACATTAAACCATGGTTACTTTTTTAAGTCATATTATAAATAAAAAACCATGAAAAATATTTTGGTAAGAATAAGTTTTGTATTGGCCTTTACACTAGCCACAGCAATGGCAGCAGATGCTCAATTTGTGGTAAGGGTAAGACCGACTACGCGTGTTGTAAGGATACGCCCTGCAGCGCCTGGTCCACGTCAAATTTGGCGAGATGGAGAATGGGAATGGCGTGGTGGAAGATACCAGTATGTTGAAGGAGGCTGGATAATGCCACCCACCAATAACAACCGTTGGGTCGCCGGCAATTGGGTACGCAGAAGAAATGGATGGTTTTGGAAACCGGGACATTGGAGCAACAGGTAAAAGTTAAATTAAATTAAATCCTCTCGCGGGGATTTTTTTATTGACTGAATGTTGATTTAATTGCATGATAAATTATTATCTATGAAAATTATAATTGCTGCCTCACTCATATTATGCTACCTGGGTTCCCTCGCTCAAAAATCAAAGTTCGATGCTGAGCATGAAAATTTTTTCAGGGTCGGTTTAAAAGGGGGTGTAAATATTAATAAGATAGAAGGACAATCGTATAAATCTGGTTTCAGTTATAATTATTTACTGGGTGGATTTATGCAATTTAATTTTTCTAAAACATTGGGATTACAGCCAGAAATTAATTTTACCCAGTCTACTTCTCAATTCACCGATGATCGTACAGATATTTATGATGACCTTTTTTTAGGAGGCAGTCAAAAAAAAGTGAAGCTTAGTTATATTAAAGTGCCGGCATTACTCAACATAAATATAGGAGAAAGCAAGCGGGTAAAATTACAACTTGGCCCACAGGTAGGAGGGTTGCTGAAAGAAACAGTGGACAGTTTAAAAAACAATGGATCAATATTTAAAAAAGCCGACTGGAACGCTGTTGGAGGCTTATGGATCCAGCTGCCATTTGTTAACTTAGGCGCAAGGTACGAGCTTGGTTTATCAAATTTGAACGGCATAGATAACAGGCAAAATTGGAAAAGCCAGGCCATAACGATCTTTGTTGGCGTAACATTTTAAAAACAATAAACGCATTTTTTATCCCGCTGCTTTGGCGGGATTTTTATTTTTTGTGAATTGATTTTGTACATTACGTCATCAAAATTATTTTATGCAGAATATGGCAATCGAGCATTTAATTCTGATCGATATTGAAACGGTATCCTGTAGTGAGCATTATGAATTACTTACGGATTCCTGGAAAGAATTGTGGACCGAAAAAATAAACAGGTCGTTGCCTGAAAATGTTACCCCGGCAGAGTATTATCCAATGCGGGCCGGTATTATGGCGGAATTTGCAAAAGTGGTTTGCATAAGCATGGGTTTTTTCAGAAAAGAAAATAACAGCCAGCAACTGCGTATCAAATCATTTTATTCAGACGATGAGAAAGAAGTTTTGGAAGGGTTTACTCAAACACTCAAACAGCTACAGGCAGCAAATAATAAATGGTGCTTCACCGGGCATAATATAAAAGAATTTGACATTCCTTTTTTATGCCGGAGGCTCCTGGTTAACAATTTGCCCATTCCATCTTTTTTCGATTTTCAAAATATGAAACCCTGGGAAACACCAGTTGTAGATACCCTGCATTTATGGCGCTTTGGTGATTACAAACATTATACATCCCTTAAATTACTTGCTGCTGCATTGGGTGTTCCTTCTCCTAAAGATGATATAGACGGCAGCATGGTAGGCCATGTTTACTGGAGCGAAAAAGATCTTAAACGTATAGCTTTTTATTGCCAGAGAGATGTAGCAACAGTGGCAAACATTATGCTCAGGTTCCGAAATCTACCTTTGCTTACGGAAGAACAAATTGTTTATGTAACCTGATTTTAAAAATACTTTTTTAAGAATTCACTTCCTCTTCAACATAACTTTCTGTTGGTTCGCAGGTACAAATTAAATTCCTGTCGCCGTATGTATTGTTGACCCTGCTAACAGATGGCCAGAATTTATTCTCTTTTAAATAATCAAGTGGAAATGCAGCCACTTGTCTTGAATAGCCATGTTTCCAGTTATCTGTTGTTATAACTGCCAGCGTATGCGGCGCATTTTTTAATGGGTTATCTGTTTTATCACTTTTGCCATTTGCAATATTTGTTATTTCAGCATGGATATTTATGAGTGCATCACAAAAGCGGTCGAGTTCGGCTTTATTCTCGCTTTCTGTTGGCTCAATCATTATTGTTCCCGGTACTGGGAAACTTAATGTTGGCGCATGAAACCCGTAATCCATAAGCCTTTTGGCAACATCTTCCGCTTCAATTCCATTACTTTTAAAGGGCCGCAGATCAACAATAAATTCGTGAGCACAGGTGCCACCTTTACCAGTGTATAAAATTTTATAATTTTTTTCAAGCCGTGATTTCATGTAGTTGGCATTCAAAATAGCATACTCGGTTGCTTTACGAATACCCGCTGTACCAAGCATTTTTATATAAGCATAACTGATAAGCAATATGCTCGCAGAACTGTAAGGCGCAGCGCTTACAGAACCAGCGCCTGTATGTCCATCTGTTGTATTAAATGGTTGATTGATGATATTACCCGGAAGATATGGCGCCAGTTTTTCGTTGGCACATATTGGCCCCATACCCGGGCCGCCGCCGCCATGAGGTATTGCGAATGTTTTATGTAAATTTAAATGACACACATCTGCTCCAATAATTCCGGGTGATGTAAGGCCCACCTGCGCATTCATATTTGCACCATCCATATAAACCATACCACCATTATCATGTATGAGGCTGCAGATTTCTTTTATACTTTCCTCAAAAACACCATGCGTTGATGGATAGGTTACCATTAAACCTGCAAGAGAATCCTTGTATTTTTCTACATTTTTTTTAAGATCATCCACATCAATATTCCCAGCTTCATCGCATTTTGTAACTACCACTTTAAAACCCGCCATTACTGCTGATGCGGGGTTGGTACCATGTGCTGAAATGGGTATCAATATTACATTTCGCTGTTCTTCTTTTTTGGCAGCATGATAACCACGGATGCTGAGAAGGCCGGCGAATTCGCCCTGTGCCCCACTATTAGGTTGCAGGCTGCATGCCGTGAAACCGGTAATTGTGTTAAGCATTTTTTCCAGCTCACTGATCATTTCCTGGTATCCTAAAGTTTGGTCTGCAGGCGCAAACGGATGGATCTTGCTAAACTTTGGCCAGCTAACCGGAATTAATTCTGAGGCTGCATTCAATTTCATGGTGCATGAGCCAAGTGAGATCATTGAAGCTGTTAATGAAAAATCTTTGTTTTCCAGCAGTTTGAGATAGCGCATCATTTCTGTTTCACTGTGATGACTGTTGAAAACCGGGTGGGTCAGGAAGGAAGAGGTCCTGGTTAGAGAAGAAGGAAAATTTTCAAGTTCTCTTTCATTATCAAAAGTTGCATTGGCAGTATCCGTCCCTTTTGCAGAAGCGAATATCCCGGCAATATTTAGTACGTCTGTTTGTGTTGTAGTTTCATCCAAAGAAATAGTGATCGTATTTCCTGTGTAATGAAAATTCATTTTATGTGCCTCTGCTACCGGCTTTATAATATTTGCATCGGGTACCCGTAAGGAAATGGTATCAAAAAAATACTCATTTAAAATATGGTAATCCAATTCCTGTAATTCTGTAACAAGTGTTCTCGTTAAAACCGATATTCTTTTTGCAATATTTTGTAATCCTTCAGCTCCATGATATACAGCATACATAGCAGCCATGTTTGCCAGTAATGCTTGTGCTGTACATATGTTGGAAGTAGCTTTTTCTCTCCTTATGTGTTGCTCTCTTGTTTGCAATGCCATGCGTAAACAACGGTTGCCCTGGGCATCAATGCTTACACCGATTATACGGCCTGGAATATTTCTTTTGAACTCATCTTTTGTTGCAAAAAATGCGGCATGAGGGCCGCCAAAACCCAATGGCACCCCAAATCTTTGCGACGATCCAATTGCTACATCTGCCCCAAGCTCGCCGGGAGGAACAAGCAATGTAAGGGCAAGCAGATCTGTTGCCATAACTACTTTGGCATGTACAGCATGAACACTATTTATGAAATCGCGATGGTCTTCAATGCTGCCTTCATTGTTAGGATACTGAATGATTGCACCAAAGAATGTTTCATCTAATTGCACTGAATCGTAATTAGAAAATATAAGTTCGATCCCTACAGGTTTAGCCCTGGTTATCAGAACATCTTTTGTTTGTGGAAATATTTTTTCATCAACAAAAAATTTGGGTGCAACAGGATGGTCATGATCCCGGTTTTTAAAATTGAACAGCATTGCCATTGCTTCAGCCGCAGCTGTGGCCTCATCCAACAAACTTGCATTGGCGATCGGGAGCGCTGTAAGATCCCTGATCATTGTTTGAAAATTGAGAAGACTCTCCAAACGGCCCTGTGCTATTTCTGCCTGGTAAGGTGTGTATTGCGTATACCAGCCCGGGTTCTCAAATAAATTTCTAAGGATCACGCTGGGGGTTATCGTATCATAATAACCCTGGCCGATGTATGATTTGTAAACTTTATTTTTATCAGCGATCTTTTTTAGGTCATTCAGGTATTGATATTCATTTACTGCTGCAGGAATATCAAGCTCTTTGGTAATTCGTATGGCTGAAGGGATCGTTTTATTGATAAGTTCTGCCAGTGAGCCTACCCCAATTTCTGCTAACATCTCATTGGTTTCCGTTTCATTTGGCCCTATATGCCTGTCTGCAAATTCGTTCGCTTGTTTTTCAAAAAGGTTCATAAATAATAGTATAATTTAAAACAGCGGCAAAGTTACGACGGAACAGGATAAAAAACAGTTTATAATAATCGATCTTATAGCATGGATGTATCTTTACAGAAATGAAGGAATTCGATTTAAACAAATGGGAGAAGAGGTCGGCCGATAATCAAAAAAAGTATAAGCAATTATTACAAAAGGCCGATAAGAATAAAGTGCTGAAAGCCTTGCCGGATCTGCACGAAGAAGCGTTTGCCAAAATTGATTGTCTTAAATGTGGCAATTGCTGCCGCAATTATTCACCCCGCTTTAAAACCCCTGATATTAAACGGATCTCCAGGCATTTAAAAATGAAAGAAGGAGATTTTATCGAAACCTATTTGCGGGTGGATGAGGAGGGCGATTATGTAGTAAAAAAAACACCTTGTCCATTCCTGGGAGATGATAATTATTGCAGCATATATGATAAAAGGCCGGGGGATTGTGTCCGTTTTCCTTACACAGATGAAGATGTGTTCATTAAAAGGCAGCAGCTTACTTTGAAAAATTCAACCTTTTGCCCCATAGTGCATTATGTGCTTGAAGGGTTGGAGGAGATTATTAATTAGGAATTAAGAATTTAGAATTAGGAATTAGGAATTGGGGGAAGATTATAATTTTGGAAAGGGTGAATGCAAAATTTTCCAGGAACTATTTTATTTCATCGTCACTTCTTCATACGCAGCAGTCAGGGGTCTTTCAATTCCATCGCCTTTCCATTCTGTATTACCCGGGATAGATTTATTTGCTATAAATTCTTCTTTTGTTTTACCGGCTTTTACTTCCACCTCGGCAAAAGTGATGAGTTGCTCAAGATAATTTCTAAAAGATTTCAAATCTTCTTTGCTCCCGGTAACATCGTAACCTTCTGCCGCATGTCCAAAAATAAACCTGGTGCTTTTATCAAACTTTCCTTCAGCCTTATCAAGCACGCTCATCCAGCTTTTAATGTTTGCCCCGGCACTCCTGTCAACAAAAGGATGCCTGCGATTAAATACCAGGTCGCCCATGTGAACAATGTTGGCATTTTGAAAATGAATTAGACTATCACCATTTGTATGGCCTGCGCCATAATAATAAAGACAAATCTTTTCTTTATTAAAATCATTGCACCAGGTATCTGTAAAAGTGAGATCAGGATACAATTGTTTTTCTTCTGTTTTATTTTTTATAGCAACCTGTTGCTGGTTGATTTTAGAATTTGCATGTGCCAGCACATGGGGAACGAGATCTTTAAAAACAATATTTCCACTGGTATGATCACCATGATGATGCGTATTGATAAGTAACTTGTAAGGCTTGCTGCTCCTTGTTTTCAGGTCATCGATCAAATGAGTGGCCTGTTCTGGAAATTCTGAATCCACTACAACTATCCCGTCGTTTGAAAGTAAAAATGCGATCGTGCCTCCCTTCTCGGTAAATATTCCAAGATCTTTCGTTAACATCGTAATCTTATAAGCAGGGTCTGAAAACATGGCGAACATTTCTTTTGATGATAACATAAACA
>JACDBU010000185.1 GCA_013694745.1 Chitinophagaceae bacterium | reverse complement strand
GGGTACCCAGATAGATCTCCTGCTTGACCGGGCTGATCAGGTTATAAATATCTGTGAGATGAAATTCTCACAGTCTGAATTCACCATTACTAAATCTTATGCGGAAGAATTAAAAAGCAAGCAAACTGTATTTCAGCAAAAGACGAAAACCATGAAAACCATCTTTACAACCATGATCACAACGTATGGTACTACGAAGAATAATTATTCCATAGCACAGGTACAGAATGAAATAAAGATGGATGCTTTATTTGAGAAATGATGAGCATTTGATGATGTTTACCGCAAGCACATGATTCATAGCATAAAGATCTTTCCATATCTTATTGATGCTTTCGTCTGTTCTTTGCCGGAATGGAATCTGGATTTGAACAACATTATTTAAATCATGCTTTACGTCGATTGGGCCTGATACCGGATATTCATAACATTGCTTAATTACCCTATCTACTGCATCATCAACATCCCGTACAGTAACATTGAGTAAAAATTCACTGGTATCAATGCTAGGAAATTTTGAAACATTGCAGGATGCCAATATGCATAAAAAAAGTAGGAACACCAGCAGCTTCATACTTGTAAGACGCATACTAGAAGGATAAAGGGTAGTTGTGATCCTCATGTAAAACCCATATTCCTAATGATTATGCAAACAGGCTAAAAAGATATGCAATAAGATATTTTTATATAGCTACTTCCCACCTACCGTACAACTACTGTTTTTACTTTTACAGGCACTGGTTTGCTTTGTATGAAATACCACTTCATTAGCTAACATCTTCTCAAATGGAATAGCCAAAAAAATATCCAAGTGGCAACAAAATATGATATTGAATCTTTGCAAAAAGCAAGGGAACTGATAGATGAAGATACTGCCAGGCATTATACCATTGAGGAAATTGCCAGGCACGTAGCTTTCAGCTCATCCAAATTAAAGAAAGGTTTTAAAAAACTTTTTGGCATGGGATTATACAAATACCTCCAGTGTAAAAGATTGGAAAAAGGGAAATACCTGTTGGAAAATTCTGAAAAACCATTGAAAGACATCAGCAGATCCCTGGGCTATAAATACGAAAATAATTTCAGCACTTCCTTCAAAAAGAAATTCGGGATATCTCCCGGTGCCTGGAAAAATACGCATACTTAAAGTTTGTCTGTTTGCAAACAACTATTGACTGCCACCATATGTTTTAGCGACTACCTTGTACTCACAATAAGAAAATGAAAAAGTTATTTTCTGATACAATAAGTTTTCTGCTCGTTCTTTTATTCGTGTATGCCGCTACCAGTAAGCTGTACGATTTTAAAGGTTTTGTAAATGATATGAATAACCAGCCTTTTCCTAATTCGTGGACTCCGTTTTTAACTGGGAGCATACCTACTGTTGAAATTTTAATCGCAGCCTGTTTACTTTTTCCATCCACAACAATTGCAGGACTCTATGCTGCTTTATTTTTAATGCTCGTTTTCAGTACATATACACTACTTGTATTGCTGAATGTATTCCCTTATGTGCCTTGCTCCTGCGGGGGGATAATAAAGAAACTAACATGGCCACAGCATTTCATCTTTAATGTATTCTTTGTTTTAATTGCTGCTGCGGGTATAGTCATTGAAAAAAATAAATTCACATATTTTAAAAATCTTTTCATGCATGAGAACAGGACAAACCGAAAACCTGTATAAGAGAGTAGGTAATTAATTAATTCTTAAAAATGTTATTATGAAAAAAGTAAAGTTGTTTTTGATTGCCGCAGTTCTTATGGGCGGAGCAACCGCATTCAATCACCCTTATACAGGGAACGAATACGTAAAAGTGGACGGTGCATATGTATTAAAGACTACTGCACAGGCAACGATCGGTACTTGCCAGTCCAGTAGTACCTTTTGCACTTATACATTAATTGCCGGACATTCCCCCGTATCAGATAGTGATTTTACAACAAATCCCAATGAGCATGCAATGTTTGTAAAATATTAAGACCCATGATGTTTAAAAAAGGTTAGTTGAAATTCAGCTAACCTTTTTTTTATCAGCGGGCAGAAGCCTCTCTGAGCAACGCCATAAAACTTTTATTACTTTCGGGTGAACCCGGCATTGGTGGTTTTATACAAAATACCTTTTGATTTTTATTGATGATAAGTATTTGGGGGAAAGATATGTAATCATATTTTTTCAGGACAGGATGATCTGAACCCAATCCATTCGTAAAAAGGTTTACATCGCCCTTAATATTATAGGAACTATCCTGCAAACTATTTAACCATTGTTTTTTGCTCTTATCTGCAGAAACGCTGAGGAAAACAAAATTGGTATCTGCGGAAAATGTTCTCTTGATTTCTTTTAGCCCTTGTTTTGCATCCCTGCTAAAACTACATCCTGTTATCCAGAAATCCATTACTACTATTTTATTTTTGAAATTATTAAGTGAAATAAATTTTCCTGTGTTATCCATCAACAGAAACTTAAATGCACTTGCGCCTGGAACCTTTTCTTCACAGTGGTAAAAAAGCTTTTTAAAATACGGATGTTTTATCAATGCGCCTGATTCTTTTAAACATGT
Source organism: Chitinophagaceae bacterium (assembly GCA_013694745.1). GTDB lineage: Bacteria > Bacteroidota > Bacteroidia > Chitinophagales > Chitinophagaceae > Ginsengibacter. The sequence goes on along the minus strand of JACDBU010000185.1, from coordinate 5,459 downwards.
TATACCAGGTTTATCTTCTGGAGGAAATTGAATGAAGGCGGTTAATAAAAGTTTTTCCCTGAGTACCCCCTTAAAAGTTTTTTTTATTTTAGAAACGACTGCAATCAGTATAGCCTTAGGATCAAAAATGTAATTATCTATAGTATTATCCAAAGTTATTTTTTTTATGAGCCAGTCAGTATAATATTTTGAATGTGCATATGAAGCCGGATCTCCCGGACAAGGCAGCCATTTTAAGTAATGGCTTTTATAAAATTCCGCTTGTTGCAAATGTTCTTCACTGCTAACCGGGTAATTATACCAGAATCCAAAGCTGGAGTAAAGTGTATATAAACGCTCGCCTTCTATATCTGTTCTGATTTGTCTATATGAACCTGCACTCATTTTTCCTGCATACTCTTTGAGTAGGTCGATTTTTACCGAAAATAATCTATCGTATTTTTCTTTGCACCTCGATAAATAATTATATACCTTTTTTGCGACCAGGGTTTTTAATTCCTGCGGTGTCCATGAAATACCGGCCATTCGACTCAGTTGGTACTGACAGTTGTATTTTGCGGAACCAACTCCCGAAAATACTGTTCCTTTTTTGGTAATAGCAATTCCAATTCTGTCGCCTTGTTCACAAAGAAATAGACTGACATTTGACCCTGAATACTCGCCGGGGAATGTAATGGAAAGATATTCCGTTACCTCAGTTAAATGTATTTTACAGTAAAAGCATCCATCCTTCAAGGTAGCTGTATAAAGGACTCCGTCTTCGTCTCCACGTCTTTGAAAATAATAAGTAAATTTCCTGATTTCAACAGTTTGCAGATTGGGACAGTCCTGCAAATATCCTGTAATTATTACATTACTGTTATGGCAATAACCATACTGGCACAGTACCATAAGCACAAATACGAATATTTTTTTTTGCATAAATAAATTTTATGTTCTATCGTGGATTTTGTTCAAGACCTGATAAGGCTATTTCATCAGGTGGTATGGGGTAAGTATATCTAAGATCACCGGGGGGAAGCGTATAGGTAATCCCATTCAATATCCTGACCAGTGTTTTACTAAATCGGCTTTCTTTATTTAACCTTCTTAGGTCTTCCCATCTGATATTTCCGGTAAAGGGTAATTCTTTGCGGCGTTCAATTAGGATTTCTCGAAGTGCATCATCAGCATCGATAGCCGTAAGAGAAATAAACGTACCTGTCCTCCATCTCATTGACAGTAAGGTGTTCAGGTCTTCCATAGCTGCGATTGGATTATTTTTTCTTGCAAAACATTCAGCCCTGATAAGATACAATTCATCCGTGGCAATGCCGGAGAAATAAGGGGAAGAACCGGTGTACGAACCACGGAACACGATACCGCCTGAACGGTTTACATAAAAAATACTTTTGCGCAGATCATTAGCATCATAGGATTGATAAAGTGATGTATCAACCATCGTGGCAAACGCTGTTATGCTGAAAGAAAGGCTCTTACTGTAAAAGATCAGCTCTTTATTACCGGCAGAAAAAGAAGGCATGGAAAATAAACCGCGTACAGAAACGGTATTAAAATCCAGAAGACTGTTGTAAGAAAAAAGCGCTGTATTTGCATATTGCCATGCCCTCTCATAATCTTCCATGTTCAGATACACTTTTGCCAGAAGTCCCCAGACGGCAACCTTGGAAGGTCGAGTCTGGTAAACAGGATTGAGCGGCAAAAGATCAATTGCGGAAAGAAGATCTGATATGATATGTTCATAGGTCTCCTTTACAGTCGCACGCACGGATTTTTCATTTACGTCTGAACTCATACGAAGCGGTAGGCCCGGGTCATGGTCTGCGGTGGAACTGTTGTAAGGCTTCGCATAAATCTGAGCAAGGTCATTTAACGCTGATGCACGAAAATAAAGAGCGCTCCCTTTTACATTATTCCAGACAGGATAATTGGATGAATCCTGTGGAATCTTTTGAAGCAGTTCCAAAACAATATTAGAATACTCAACTTTTTGGTAGGCGTACCGCCAGTCAAATCCGAACTCCCCGTTATATATATCAGGTGCCCATATGTAAGCATTTCTTTCCTGCGCATTCAGGGCCGCCAACCATTTGGTATACGTCACATAAAAATTATCTGTTCCTATGAAACCAATACCGGGGGTATTTGAATTCATTACGCCGTCATTGTCCAGCAATGCCTGTATGTCTTTCAGGGATGAGGGGACAACATCTGCTTTACTGGATTTAACGCCCAGCCACTTATCTTGTTTTTTACAAGAAAGCAATAATAGAACAGTGCTAATTATTATTAAAAATTTCATGATTTAAAATTTTTAGTTGTTTAAAATGTTATGTGGAATCCTATTGCAATGGTTTTGGGATCAGGAAAACTATAGGAACCCAGGTAATCAGGGTCAAGCCCTGATTTATTGGCTTTCCATATTAGCCCGAGGTTATTTGCATATATATAAAATTGTATGTGTTGCACCGGTAGTTTTTTCACCGTTGTTTTGTCAAAATCCCAGCTAAGCTGGATGTCCTGAAGACGGATATGATCTGCTTTTTCGACAAGCACCGAAGATCCCTTATAAAAATCGTTACGGTTGTTGTCTGAGGGATAAACGATGGCTGGAACAGTGGTCAGGAATTCGTTCCCAGGCTTTTGCCACCTATTACTAAAATCGGCATTCCCTCCCGAAGCAATCACATCCGCATAGTTCAGGCTAGTGGAATTTTTTCGGAAAAAGTATTTAAGTTTGAAAACAATATTTGCGGAAAGCGAAATATTCCCGTAAGAAAAAGTATTTCTAAAACTTCCAAAGAAGGTTGGCCTTGCAGAACCATTATATACAAGGCTATCCAAAGGGGTTGACTGAACAATATATAAGTAATCCTTACTTTTTTTCCCGTTTATTATCCCAAGAGGATCGCCGCTACCATCGATCCCCGCCCATTGATAACTGTATAAACCAAATAATGATTTGCCATCTAATGCAATAAGCCCTGCACCTTCGGCTCCACCGGGATTATTTCCAACAAGTGTTCTAAGGGAATATGTTTTATCAAAGGACAGCACCTTGTCATTTAAGCTGCTTAATAAAAGGGTGGTGTTCCACTTGAATTTTCCGGCGAGATTATCAGTATTAAGGGTGAGATCAAATCCTTTTGTTCTGGTTGAAGCCGCGTTGCCCTCGAAATTTAAAAAACCTGTAGATGGCGCCAGTGGAGCAGATTCTACGAGATCCCGCCCTTCTTTCTGATAAAATTCAAGGCTCCCTGAAATCCTTTTACGTGCTGCTGTAAAGTCAATTCCCAAATTAAGTATTCGAACCTTTTCCCACTTAAGTGAAGGATTGGGAGGATTGATAATATTGGCAAACTGTGCACCCGTGAGGCTACTAGTGGCATACTGTGCTGTAAGGTAGGCGGAGCCATTATAAACATTTCCGCTGTATCCGTAGCTCGCCCTAACCGAAAGTTTGGGAAGCCAACCTATGTGATAGAATTTTTCGCTGGATGTATTCCAAAGAAAGCCCGCCGACCAGAGCGGCGTGATCTTATCATTTGTCTTTACGCCAAAGATATTAGCACCGTCTTTTCTCCCGCTCAGCGAAAAAATATATTTATTGTTTAAAGAATAGACACCATTGGCATAATAGGAAAGAAAACGATTCGTATTTTCAAATACATCTCCAGAAGGGGATGGAATGGATGCAGAACCGGAAGGATTTAGGGGAAAAAAAGAATTATAATCAATATTTGAAACGGAGGTTCCGAGTTCATCATCATATCCATATGAGGTACGCCCATAGGAGGTAGTTTTTATTTCCCTCATCTCCGCCCCTGCTATTGCATTGAACCCATGCCTTGCAAAAGATTTATTGAAACTAAGCTGTCCTCTCAAATTATTTGCCATGAGCGTGGTGTTAAAAAGATCCAGTATACCTCCCTTTGGCAAAGGATAGCAAAATACCCCGGGGCTCATAAGTACAGAGAACTGGTTAATAAGATTACGGCTGTAATAAGATTGCAGGCTGTGATAATTTCTTGCATCACTTTGTTGTTGTTCATTCTGCCATTGCAACTCTCCATGGAAAAAAGTAGTGAAAAAATATTTTACGCCTGCTTTTACTATGAGCTCATTTCGTTTTAAACTATTATCGGAAAGTTTGTTTTCCTGCAAGGGGCGGTATTGCCAGTCAAAAAAACCAAGCTTATCTGTACTGTCAATAAAATTTGTCCGCAGATCTTTTACGATGGAAAGAGGGTTGCCGTTTTCATCAGCAAGTTTTGCATAAGGATATAGCAGTCCGTTCTTTGTACTTCCGGTGCTGACCTGACCGTACGGACTTGTATTGTTTTTTGTATTTGACGAAGTAATATTAATACCAATGGTTACTTCCAGATGTTTTGCAGGCCGGTAGACTCCGGAAGAATTTAGAGTTATTCTTTTATAATTGTTCAATACTAGATTACTCAGGTTTTTATCATAGCCGGCAACGAGGGCGTACGAAGCAATAGATGAACCTCCGCGGAGACTTATGGATGTTTGTCTGTTAACCTCTCTTCGGTATACATATTTTGAGAAGTCATTGCGGACATCATTATTCTTTAATGAATTCAACTGTCCTGTTGCCTCAGCATCTGACAATAATCCTGCCCTTTTCTTTGCCATAATTTCCACAGCAGGTGAAACAAATGGCCTGAAACTGTTATTGAGAATATCTGCATCAAAATATCCTTTATCAAAAAGAAATTGTTCAGCATCAATGTAAGATGAAGCTGCTAAAAAGTTAGGGGAATAAAAAAGATCAGGTTTCATTCCTGTCATTATATTGCTGTTAAGTTCCAACTTCAAAGACTGATTAAAATTTCCTTTTTTGGAGGTGATAACGATAACGCCGTTACCGGCACGTGCTCCCCATATGGAAGAAGCCGCTGCATCTTTGAGGATAGTAATACTTTCTATATCATTTGGATTGATGTTGGATACATCACCTTCGTATGGAAAATTATCGAGAACGATAAGCGGATCGGCGCTTACTTTATCGTCGAGAGTACTCCGACCGCGAATGCTGATACCCAGTTTTTCATTTGATGTAATCGTATTTTTATTAAACAGCAGTCCGCTAGCTATTCCGTCTAGACGATCTAAAATATTCGTACTCACGCGCCTGTTCAATAATGAATTATCGATCTGCACAAAAGAGCCTGTTGCTCTTTCTTTTGGGATTGCCTGGTAACCTGTTTGTACAACAACATCAGGTAGTTGGATGTTTTTTTCTTCCAGTATAATAATTAGAGGCGATGGTGTAAACGGTGTAACAATAATATTTTTTGTAAAAAACCCAATATGACTGATACTTAATGTATCATTTTGGGATAAATGAAAAAAGAAAATTCCTCCCGGATCTGTAGTAACACTTTTTGCATGGAGCAATGATAATGTTGCGCCCTGTATGGGTGCACCTTTTTCTG
>JACDBU010000090.1 GCA_013694745.1 Chitinophagaceae bacterium | reverse complement strand
TTCTGATAAGCTGCCGGCTACTATTTCGCCCTGCGAAAGTATCTGTATACCCGGCGGGGTGAATTTCCTTATCTTATTATACATTAACGGATAGTGTGTGCAAGCCAGTAAAATAACATCAATATCTGCGGACTGATCCAGTAATGCCTCCAAATATTTTTGAATAAAATAATCGGCGCCGGGTGTATCAAATTCATTATTTTCTATCAGGGGCACCCAAATAGGACACGCCTGTTGGTAGACCTTTACCTGCGGAAAAAATTTATTGATCTCAATTTTATATGAATCGGACTGAACTGTTCCGCTGGTACCCAGAATGCCTATGTTATTGGTTTTTGTATATTTTCCGATGATCTCCGCTGTAGGTCTTATTACCCCTAATACTTTTTTTTGACCTGCAATTAGGGGCAGATCTTTTTGTTGTATTGTTCTCAAAGCTTTGGCTGATGCAGTGTTACAGGCCAGTATTATAAGTGAACAATCCTGATTAAAAAACCACTTCACGCATTCGTGGGTGTAATTGTATACGGTTTCAAAAGAGCGGGATCCATAAGGCGACCTGGCAGTATCACCCAGGTACAGGTAATCGTATCCCGGGAGTTTTTCCACTACCTCTTTCAAAATAGTTAAACCGCCATAGCCAGAATCAAAAACGCCGATAGGTTTAGTTGTTCCCATATTCCAAAATTAAAGAAGCCACCCCGTTAAAGAGATGGCTTCTTTTATATTTTATTATTTTATTATTTTTTTGGTACTGCTGGTCTTGCTGCGCCACCTATACCCAATTTGCGTTTTACAAGACTCCCAATGTCTTCACCGGGAGGCATAACCAATAAACTTTCTTTTGGAAAAATATAAGTATAGCCATTTTCTTTAGCAACATCCTGGATGGCCTGTTGTAATTTTCTCTGCAATGGTAAAGCCTGCTTTTGTCTTTCCTGTTCAAACTGTTGCTGAATAGTTTGTTCTGCGCCGCTTAATTCCTGCACCTGCTTTTGAAGACCCGTCCGTGTCACTTCTTTAACAGCTGAACTCATAGTAGCCGAATCTTTATAAAACTTTGCTACTGCTTCATCAAATGCTGCTTTTTTATCATTTGCGGCCTGGTACAAGGCCTGCTGGTACAAATTTAATTGTGAATCGATCCTGGCTGCTTCAGGCATTAAAGAAATGATCTCATCAGCGCTAACGTATCCAATCTTATTCTGTGCCTGTATGGTGCTTGCAGATCCAAAAATGCAAATAGCAAATAAACCAAGCGTAACTAATTTTTTCATTTTTTTGTCTTTGATTTTATTTATGTAAGTGTTTTAATTTATATATAACGATGCATTCCAAAAACTGTTTACATTTTATTTAACACCCAGTTCTCTCAGCACGTCATCGCTCCGGTCCAATTTTGGGTCGGCAAAGATAACGGTAATTCCTTCACTTTTATCTAAAATAATGTCGTACATTTTTGAAACTGCAAGTCGCTGAACAGCACTGTAAACCTTGTCTTGTATAGGTTTTATCAGTTCCTGCCGCTTTTTAAATATATCCCCTTCAAATCCAAACCGTTTTTTTTGAAGATCCCGTAATTCTTTTTCTTTATTGAATAATTCATCTTCCCTTTTCTTCTTCAATTCATCACTCAGCATAACCTGTTCTGCATCATAATCTTTGTACATTTTATCCATATCAGCAGATTTTTTATCAATCTCCTGTTGCCATTGTCCACTAAACTGATCCAGTTTTACTTGTGCCGATTTATATTCGGGTAATTTTTCTAAAATATATTTTGAATCTATAACAGCAATACGCTGCGCATTTGAAACAAAAAAAGCTGCGATAACAAATAAAGTGGTTATAAATAATTTCTTTATCATGATACGTTGTTTGATGAATTATTCGGCTTCCTGCCCCAGCATGAATGTAAATTTACCGGCGCTTTTTAAAGTGGTGCCAGGCGCTATCCTGTCTAACCCAATGCCATAATCAAAGCCAAGCAAACCAAACATTGGCAGGAAGAAACGCATGCCTACACCTACAGAACGGCGGAGTTTAAATGGATTATAATCCTGGAATTTATACCATCCGTTTGCAGCTTCAAAAAAGGTAAGTCCGTAAATTGTACTGCTTGCACTGGTACTGAAAGGATACCTTAGCTCTAAAGTGTACTTATTGAAAATGGTGAAAAATTCACTCGCTGTTGTTTTATCAGGATTAATTTTTGGATCCGAATTATCGTAAACCGGATAACCACGGTGTGCAATGATATCATATCCTAATAGTGCGAAGCTATTACTAAGTCCCGCATCGCCTAATTGAAAACGCTCGAATGGTGACGTTGCGGTTTTAGTTGAATATCTTCCAAGGAAACCATACTTGGCAGCTGCCTTTAAAATAAATTGTTTGTTCTTATCTGCACCATGTGCCTGCCCTATAGGCACATACCATTCCGCATTAAAGCGCTCTTTATGAAATTCAACAAACTGGTATTGCTTTGTAGGATCTTTATAATAAGATGCATCCCTGAACAAAGAATAAGGTGGCGTTAACTGGGTGCTTAAAGAAAAAGTAGATCCGCTTGTTGGGAAGATCGGACTCGGTCCTGCGGAGCTTCGGGCAAGAGTGATCTTTACACTCACATTGGTAGAGTTTCCATTTGTAAGACCTGGAAAAATATTATAATTTTTAAGATGATATTGCTGAAGATTCAATCCATAAACTATGGAAAAATAATCATCAGGCCACTTCAATTGTTTACCCAGTGAAATTCCAAAGCCCGTAGTTTTTATAAAAGAATTACTTGCGGCGGCGCTGGAATAACGGCCAGTTAAGGGATCATAGGCATTTGAATATTTTGTATCATAATAACTAATGGTAAAAGAATTTCTTTTTTTACCGCCGAGCCAGGGTTCAGTAAAAGAAAAATTATAAGAGCGGAAAGCTTTACCATTGCTCTGTACACGAAGACTTAGCTTTTGCCCGTCGCCGGTAGGCAATGGAGACCATGCACCTTTATGAAAAATATTATTGATAGAAAAATTATTAAATGTTACACCGAGTGTTCCGGTTAAACCTATACCCCCACCAAAACCTGCAGAGAGTTCGAGCTGGTCAGAAGATTTCTCTTCAAGTCCCCAGTTAATATCCACTGTTCCATTATCAGGATTTGGAACAATTCCCGGGTTGATCTTTTCCGGGTTAAAAAAGCCCAATTGTGATAGTTCCCGTTGCGTACGAATGAGATCCTGCCGGCTGAATTTTTCTCCGGGTATGGTACGCAACTCCCGGCGAATAACATAATCTTTTGTTTTTTCGTTACCGGTAATATCAATTTTTCCAATGGTAGCCTGCGGACCTTCCACTATTCTAATCTCATGATCAATTGTATCATTATAAACTGCCGTTTCAATAGGATCTATCCTGAAAAAAAGATAGCCATCATCCTGGTATAAACTGCTGATATCGCCACCTTCCTGTGAAGGTGATTTACCAAGTTTTTTATTTAAGGTTTCAATATTATAAACGTCACCTTTTTTTATCCCGAGAAATACCGAAAGTAATGAATCAGTATATTTTGTATTTCCTCTCCAGGTAATATTTCCAAAATAATATTTATGCCCTTCGCTCATTTTTATGGCAACATCAAGATTTCCTTTATTATTTATAACCTGGGTATCAGCAACGATTACAGCATCCCTGTATCCCTGTGAATTATAATAATTAAGAAGCTTTTCTTTATCTTCCAAATACTTTTTATCGTTGAATTTTGCGGAGCTTAATAATTTAAAACGGAAATAAGGATCAACCAGTTCTTTTGTTTGAGATATAGACAGGTACCCGTTTTCTTTTACATAATCATGAAAACTGAGTTTAGTGTTCTCATTGCTGTAAGGGTTAACATCTTTGGAAGGGAAGAGGGTGAGTCGGCTCATTTCCTTTGTTCCTTTCATCTGTTTTTTTAAGCGACTGTCTTCAATATTATCATTGCCTGCAAAATTTATATTATTAATACGAACTTTGCTGCCTTTATCAATATCAAATGTCATAAAAAGTCCATTGGGCACAGTAGGATCTTTTATTTCCTGGATCTTAACACTGGTGTTTCGATAGCCTTTGTCTATGAAAAATTTACGAATGCTTTCTACGGCAATTCTTTTCATATTATCGGTAACCACCCTGCCTTTAATTAAACCGGTTTTAGGCGTTAGATCATCTGCTTCCCCTTTTTTTATTCCTTTAAATTTAAAGCTGGT
>JACDBU010000077.1 GCA_013694745.1 Chitinophagaceae bacterium | reverse complement strand
GTGAAGTGTAGTAGCAAAGACTTCTTCTATGTAAGGGAAATCGTCGGTGTAAAGACCATACAAGGTATCCTGGTCCATTTTTTCATTAAAAATGAACTGTTTAGGTAAAGTTTCGCTTCCCATAGGAAATAGATGTTCAGGTTTTTCGTTATAAAGCAGGATATTTTCGGTGAAACAAAGAAAATACCCATCTAATAACTCTATGAAGCAAAAATTATTACATATTTCGTGGTCAATTTATCAGGATATTATTTACACCGGGATAAATCAGGGAATTTCCCGCGACCAGGAAAAGAAAATAATCCGGTTCAACCAGTTTATTATACTTGCCTTGCTGGTTAACTGCTTTTCAGTTGGCATATATATATACCACAAACTGTATATAAGTGGTCTTATCAACGTCACCTCCGCTTACCTCTTCCTGCTGGCGTACTATTTTAATTATGTAAGAAAGCTGGAAGCCGGTAGAATATTGTCTATCATCAATATTAATCTATACCTGATCATTATTAGTCACGTGGAAGGGCTTAGAGCGGGTGGTTATCTATTATATTTCCCTTATTTCCTGGCCCTCACTTTCGTAGTGAGCATACGCCGGAATTTTGGCGAATTGCTTTTAATATGTGGGATCACGCTCGTATCGCTGCTGATTTGCATATTCGGAAATCCTCCCGTAAATGATATTCAGATAATAAAAGAATCGATGTATGCTACGCTGTACAACAGCAACCTGTTTGTATCGCTGGTGGCCACCATCTTTTTTTCCTATGCAATTCTGCGGTTGAACAAAGAAAATGAAGTGGCTATTTTACAGGAGAAAAAGTTCGGCGATACTATTTTCAATACTTCACTCGACGGTGTGTTTATCATTTTTAATGAAACCAATACGATTGCCAACTGCAATCACCGCGCGTTGGAGCTTTTTGAAGCCAGTGACCTCGCTGACATGGAAGGCACCCCTGTGGCCCGTTGGTTTAGCGAAGAGCATGTAAAACATTTTAGTTCCATTGCGCAATCCATTGAAGGCAGCGCCAAAAATTGGCAGGGAGAACTTGCTTTTAACAGCAAAACCGGTAAGAAAATCTATGGCTATGTAAGCATTGTGCCGTTCACGTATAAAAGTGTGCGCTATACCAAGGTGAGTATATTGGATATTTCTGAAATCAAACTCACAGAGTTTGCATTGATGAAAGCCAAGCAAAAGGCGGAAGACGCTGCAAAAATAAAATCGCGGTTTCTTTCCAATATGAGCCATGAATTAAGAACGCCGCTAAACGGCATCATCGGCGCTTCCAATTTGCTATTGCATGAAAATTACCTGGAAGGGCAGCGCCCGCAACTGGATATTCTTAAATTTTCATCAGAGCACATGATGATGCTTATAAATGATATTCTTGACTACAACAAAATTGAAGCTGGTAAACTTGAACTGGAAGAAGCACCTGTTAACATCAGGCAGGTAACTGAAAAAATTGCAGCGCAGTTTGCGCCACAGGTAACAGCAAAAGGTTTGCATTTCTATAAAGAGATTGATGAGGAACTGGATGTTGAAGTATTTACTGACCAAACCAGGTTAAACCAGGTGTTGTCGAACTTATTATCAAACGCTATTAAGTTTACAAAGGAGGGCAGCATTTGCCTGATCGTTAAAAGACTGTTTTCTTCCAGCAACAAAGTCACTATCCAGTTTATGGTGATAGATACTGGTATCGGTATTCCTAAAGAAAAACAAAAGGAAATATTTGCAAGCTTTACACAGGCTGACGTTGATACCACGCGTAAATATGGTGGAACCGGCCTGGGCCTCTCGATTAGTAAGGAGCTTGTACACATGTTTAACAGTGAGCTGGTGCTGGAAAGCACACCAGGCAAAGGCAGCGTGTTTCAGTTTACTACGGAATGGAAAATTAATATGCATCGTAAAATGTATATTAATGAACCAAAAGATCTTAGTTCACTCGGGGGTACGCGGATACTCCTCGCAGAGGACAATCCTGTAAACATGGCCATTGCAAAAAGATTTTTAATTAAATGGGGCGTGGTACTTACAGAGGCTGTCAATGGCAAACTTGCGGTAGATGCTTTTAAACAAGGAGAATACGATTTGGTGCTGCTCGATCTCGAAATGCCCGAAATGGATGGAGCAACAGCGTTAAAAGAAATAAAGAAACTGAACGCTGAAATACCGGTGCTCGCTTTCACAGCAGCGGCCTATGATAACATGCTATCTGACCTTTTGCAAAAAGGATTCATTGATTTTATACCAAAACCTTTTCGTCCGGAGGACCTTCATAGCAAAATCTCCTTTCATGTCCAGCATGCAAAAAGAGCCTGAACGTGGCAGGTTCCTGCACAATCCGCAGCACCAACGATGTCAATTCCCGCTCAGCACTGATACCGCGCTATATAATGCTTTGATAAAATAGCTTCAGGTACAAATGTTGATTGAAAGAAAAGGGAAACAGTATGCCGGTTGATACTTGATTTACCAGAATGTTTTATATTGAGGGCACAAACATCTGTAATTTTAAATGCCTGCTGTGTGAGAAATGCATTAATAATTGCCTTTTTATTAATTACAGTTGGCCTGGGTGCGCAGGATAATTATGAAATCCAGGTATATGGCTCTCAAACACAATTGCCGGCTTCCACCATGTTTGAGCTGCATAGCAACTATACTTTTAATGGAGCAAAAAATGTTTCGGATGGGGTATTACCCAGCAATCATTCATTGCATGAAACATTGGAAATAACTACCGGCGTCAGTAATATATTTGAAATCGGCGTATACCTTTTTACCGCATATATTCCAGGGCATGGTTATCAGGTAGCGGGCAGTCACCTAAGGCCACGCATTATGGCGCCAGCCCGCTGGAAATTACCGGTAGGGCTAAGTTTGTCAACGGAAATTGGCTACCAACAACCTGATTTTTCCACTAGTACATGGAGTCTTGAAATCCGACCCATCATCGATAAACAATGGAATAAGTGGTACGCATCGTTTAATCCTACATTAGGCGTTTCATTGAAAAGCAGGTATAACCGGTCAACGCCAACTTTTGAACCGAACCTGAAAGTGTATTACAATATGTTTAAAAATGCAGGAATCGGCATTGAATATTACGGCGATATCGGGTATGTGAACAGCCTTGAAAACCTCTCCCAGCAAAGCGACGCGATTTTTGTTTCATATGACATGCTAAACAATGCTAAATGGGAATTTAACATGGGTGCGGGGGCTGGATTGACTTCTGCTACAGACCGTTTTGTTTTTAAAATGATTGTTGGCAGGCGTGTAAACTGGAAAAGCAAACCGCATTCCTGATCCAAAGTTTGCTCCATTGTGTATGTAGTGTTTTAGTACAAGTGGCTATAAATTAATCAGAAAGATGATAAAAAAAATACTGGTAGTACTTCTGATTGCGCTCGCCGTTATTCAATTTATACGCCCGGCGCGCAACCAGGGCGCCATTGCTACCGCAACCGACATCACACATTACGTGCATGTGCCGGATACCGTAATGCAAATACTTAAAGTTTCCTGTTATGACTGTCATTCCAACAACACGGTTTATCCCTGGTATACCAATATTAATCCGGTTGGTTTTTGGATGTGGGGTCATATCAAAGATGGAAAACGGGCAATCAACTTTTCTGATGTATCTAAATTTGATAAGAAAAAACTGGATCACCGGCTGGGTGATATTGCCGAGCAGGTAGAAGCCGGGGACATGCCACTACCGTCCTTTACGTTAATTCACGGTTATGCAAAATTAGATAGCGGACAAGTTGCTATATTAAAAAGTTGGACCGATGCAGCGAAAAAAGAGGTGGGATATCAGAACTAATTCACGCAATTTATTATTGCAAAAATTCTCTTACAATGGTAGCCGTTATTTTAGGCAGGTTACTGCCTTTTTGTACCGTACATATTTTTCCAAGGAACGTTCCATGAAGGCCGGGGAGTATTACCAGTTTTGCGCCAGGGATCAGTTGCACAATTTTCAGGGTATGTTCCGTTCTTATTACATCATGATCGGATGCCATTACAAGTGTAGGCACTTGTATAGAAAGTAAATCGTCATCACTCCGATCTGTAAATGCAAGCCGCCTGGCTACATCTTTTTCAAACATGACTTTTATCCGGAGTTACTTTGTTATAACCGTCTTTTAGCAATGCGGGCATACTGTCAAGAATTGCTTTTTGCAGGCCCTCAAAAAAGCCAGGAACCATCCCTTCTCTTTTATAATTTGCCGAAATCAGTATTATCCTGTTCACGATTTCCGGATACGTAATAGCAATTTGTAGGGTGGTGCATCCACCATCGCTGAAACCTAAAATATTTGCTTTGGTATTTTTAAATATTTCAGGAGCGCTATTACGTCATTGGCATCCTGTTCAAACGACTCGCCGGTGCTCCTATCGCCGGTGCGGCCATGGGCCTGCATCTCTATTGCGATAAGTTGTCCATAGCCGGAAAGAAACGGAAGTATGTTGCCGAAGGTTGTTTCAATAGTTTAGCCCCCACCATGTATCAATACCCTTGGAATGGATCCACTACCATATATTTCATAATACATTTTCAGCCCGTTCACCTGGGCATAGCCTGGTGTTTTTAATTTTTTGAACTGATTGCCTTGTTGCGCACGCACAGATAGTAGGAATGCTGAAAGAAGCAGGAAGATTAATATGCAATGCTTTGTATGCATGTATAATGGTTTACATTGTTATCATGTTGCTTTGTACAAACGCCTCAGTAGTTGCCACCGATTTTTCGTTGGGTATACTTCCAGCTTCTCTATGTTTTGTTCTAATCCCTTGTCCGCTTTGTGCGTTTTTACTACTGCTATGAATTGTTCTACCGTGTCGAACAGCATGTGCCAGGTCAATTTTGTTTGTTCACCGTGTTCTTCAAACTGTATGTTTGCAACAAAATGAGGATTGGAAACATGCTGGTACACTATTTTCTTAAAGGGAATAATTTCTTTAAACAGGCTGCTGTTATTATAATTTGTTCCATCAGCACCATGCATCACCAGGTTCCATTTGCCCCCTGGTTTCAGGTCCATGCATTGTATGG
>JACDBU010000055.1 GCA_013694745.1 Chitinophagaceae bacterium | reverse complement strand
CTGAGGCTTTATGCCAGAGGTTTTTTATTTCTTCAAGGGATTTATAATTTGTGCCGGCATCAAAGGGTTTGAAACCTTCGAATACTCCCTGGTAAGGATTTTCTGCAGGTTTGCCAAGAATAGCCAGCATATTGAATCGCGCCCATACTGTATGTGCCGCAAGCCAGTTAACAGGATTGTTGTGTGAGCTGATCCTTTCTTTCGCCTGCTCTTCCGTTATCCCTTCCAAAGCGTTAATGAAAAGCCGTTCATTCAGGTTGAAAATAAGTTCTGTTGGTGAAATTGTTTGTGGCATAACCCTTGATTTAAATGGTGATTATTTTTGAGAATGCAGGGCAATACTATTTCCTTCAGTATCCGTAAAAAAAGCCATATGACCTATATCGTCACTGATCTTTGTTTTGGGCATTGTTATTTTACCGCCGGCGGTTTCTATTTTTGAAAGCGCCACAGAAAGATCAGGATTGCCATTAAGATAAAGCTTAACACCATCGGCGCCCGGTTTGTGCATAGGGCCCTTTACCAAACCGCCGGAAGCCTTACCGCTACCGGGTTCTGCAGGAAAAAAAGCCATATCCATACCCATCATATTTTGCGTTTCCATTTTGATATCAAAAATGGTTTCATAAAATTTCTTAGCCCGGTTAAAATCTTCCACTGAGATCTCAAACCAATTAAGGCTGTTTTCTTTTGCTGTCATTTTATTTGGTTTAATGCTTTCTTTAAAAGCATAGTTAATAAAAATTAATTGTACTATATAGCGAATGAGGTTGCCCTTTGGGGGACAAAAACAAGAATTATTCTTGTTTTAAAGAGGTTTCAATATGAGAAGAAAAAATAAAATGTATAATTAAACTTACCACGTGATAAAAATCATTTCACCATCTTCATTTTTTCTGCAGCTTCTTTACAATACTGTTGTAAAGTTTTAAATAGTGCATCCATTGTTTGCATAGTGGTATGAATATTCACAGGATTAATCCGAAACCAAGTGATACCCTTCAGCTCGGTTGTTGCAAACCAAAAATTACCTTCTTTTTCAATTCGCGCGGCCACATCACGATGTAATTGCGTAAGTGTTTCATTACTTAACAATTCATTTTTGTAACGGATACAAATGGCCGACATTTTTGGTTGAGTGGCAGATTCAAAATCATTATCATTGATTACCAGGGTGTGCAAATACATTGCCTGTGCAACGTTATCATCAACCCATTTGCCGATTTGTGTTTTACCATAATGCTGGAAACTCATCCAGACCTTTAGACTACGGAATCGTTTTGATTGTTCAAAGCCATGCACATAAAACTGGTAGCGCTCATTATTTTTTTTGCTTTGGTCGGTGAGGTATGCATGCTGAATGCCAAAAGATCTTGTTAACTGGTCATGATCTTTTACCAAAACAGCCCCACAATCCAGCGGGGCATAAAACCATTTGTGGGGATCAATGGTTACTGAATCCGCGAGATGCAAACCTTTTAAAATATTTTTGTTTTTATCTGATAATAACATTCCACCACCATAAGCAGCATCTACATGAAACCAACAACCCTCGCGCACTGCGATGTGGTGCAGGTTTTCAAGATCGTCAACGGCGCCAAGATTGGTAGTGCCTGCAAGCCCGACTATACACAAAGGTTTTATGCCGGCAGCTTTATCTTTTTGCAAAGCTTCTTCAAGGGCATCAATTCGCAATTGAAATTTTTCATCTGTTGATAAAGCGCGTAAATTATTTCGTCCCAAACCTATTGCATCTACGGCTTTATCAATTGATACATGCCTTTCTTCAGAAACATATACAGCCCACCCGCCATTTATCCCATCATGCTGTGCTTTATTTTTTGTGGTGAAATCGCGTGCTAATTTTAGGCCGATGAAGTTTGCCATCATGCCACCGCTGGTTAAGTTGCCACCCGCTTTTTCGTCATACCCGATCAAATCATTAAGCCAGTGGATTACGCGGAGCTCCATTGCAGTAGCCGACGGGCTGATGGTGTACGCACCAAGGTTCTGGTTCAATGCAGAAGCCAGCAGGTCGCCCAAAATTCCTGCAGCATTGGGCGAAGGTGTTATGAGCCCCATGTAGCCAGGATGATTTACATGTGTGCAATAGGGAATTAATTTTTCTTCCAGCATCTTCTGAATACCATCAAGCGATTGCGGAACATCCGGAATGGCTTCATTGAACAAATCATTTAGTACGGAGGGTTCTACATCATTAAATAACGGCTTATTCTCTACCTGTTGTAAATAATCTGCGATATAATCAATAAGATTGTGCCCGGCCTGGCGAAATTCTTCGTATTGCATTAAAAAATTATTTATAAATTAAAATTCCGAAAGGCGCTAAGGCACTACGTTTCGCGATGCCTATTGCAATGTTGAATGCCTCATTCTCTTAAAATTAGATCATTTTCAAAATTTAAAATCCTCTTCCGCCGGGCCGTGGTTGTGGCAATTCTTTACGGGGAATTTTTTGATCCCGCATGGCGGCATCATAAACAAATGCGGCAACAATTGTTGCGGCTTGTTTAAGATCATCTTCCTGCAGGTGATCATATACATCCATGTTGCTGTGGTGATTTCTAGAATCATATTCCAGCGGATCCTGTATAAACTGGAAACCCGGTAATCCTACCGCATCAAACGATAAATGATCCGTCCCGCCGGTATTACTGATGGTTAATGTTTTGGCACCAAGATCATTAAAGGGAGTAAGCCATTGTTGAAATATCGGGCGCACAGCTTCGTTTCCCTGTAAATAAACGCCACGTATTTTACCGGTTCCATTATCTACATTAAAATAAGAAGAAAATTTTTCGTGCGCGGGTAATAATTTCATGTCTGACGGATCAGCGAATGTTTTCTTTACATAACCCCTCGAACCGAGCAGCCCTTCTTCTTCCCCACTCCACAAGCCAATGCGTATAGTTCTTCTTGGCTTAACACCTATTGCTTTTAATATTCTAATGGCTTCCATCATTATTGCCGAGCCTGCACCATTATCAGTTGCGCCTGTACCGCTATGCCATGAATCAAGGTGACCACCCAGCATAACCACCTCATCTTTTAAATTTTTATCTGTGCCTTTAATTTCTGCAATAACATTATATCCTTTGGTATCGGTGCTGAAAAATTTTGTTTCAACATCAACATCCATTTTTACTGGTATATTATTTTTCAATAATCTTACTATGGTCATATAATCCTCCCATTGCAGGGCAATGTCTAAAAAATTTGCAGGGTCTGTGATCTTGTACGGGCCTGCCTGTTGCACAAAAATGGTACCGTCGTGGTTACGAGGGTTGGTGGTAAAAGTACCAATGGCACCTTCACTTGTTGCCATTGAACGCAAGGTATTCATCATACTTTGTTGTCCCCTGTTTTGGCCCAGGAATTGTTCGCGCCTTCTTCTTGCGGCTGCTGTGTCAACCGGTTGCATTTTAAAATTGGTCATTGAATCCAGTTCTGTATCAGTATACCGGCCCGCATCAGCTTTAAAACTCAGTTTATAAGAATCACTTCTGTCCAGTATAAGGATCTTCCCTGCAAGTTTTCCACGATATGCATCCAGTCCTGCAGAATCCTTTGCGGTGATAAGAATCACCTCAGCATTATGTTGTCCGTTTGTACCACCGGTCCAAACTTTTGGATATGCCTCCAAAGATTTATACCATGGCGAGGTCATGGCAACATAAGATTTTTCAAGTTCCCAGCTTTTTCCAAAATCGCCCCAGGGATCAAGCATTGCATTTGTGAGGCCCCATTGGCTCAGCTGATCTTTAGCATAATTAGCAGCTCTCATAAAACCCGGAGAAGCGGTAAGTCGCGGCCCACTTGCATCTGTTAGATGAAAAGCAATATCCATTATTTTAGAATTTTGCAACCCTTCTTTCCTGATCTGGCTCATTACATTTTGATCTATGTTTTCATTTTGAGAAAAAACAAAAACAGGAGCCATAAAAAAAAACAGGATGTGCGCTTTTATGCATTTCATGATCGTAAATTTTGGGATAAGATAATAACTTATTTGCTTATTCAAAAAAAATTGCCAAAGCATTTCAGGCTGTAATATGAGGAAGCGAGGTGTTAATATTATTTTTTTAAGCCGGCGATCACATTTATGGTGAGGGCCACAATAACAGTATTAAAACCAAACGATAAAATACCATGAAGCAATGCAAGCTTGCGGAGTCTTTTAGACGTAACCTGCACATCAGAAACCTGGAACGTCATACCCAATACAAAAGAAAAATAAGCAAAATCAAGATACCCTGGCTTTTGATCACCGGGAAAATCAAGGCCTCCTGCAGGAACATCAGGTTTAGTTTCATGATCACCGTAATACAGATGTGCATACCGCATTGCAAAAATGGTATGTACTAAAAACCAGGAAAAAAGCATCCCGGCAATTGCTATGGGAAAATCAAATGCTTCGGTTGACGGATTTTTATAGATCAGCAAAATCAAGACAGCTAAAAAACTGGCGATAGCAGAAATCAAAATAATAATAAAAATAACTACCCGGCTTGCATCCTGCACGCCAGCCTGTTTTCGTATCTCTGTTGGCGTTGTGATCTTAAAAGTGATCCATGTCATGATGAGCATAGTAAAACTAAATGTATCCCACCCGATCATAATATGGCTAAGCCAGTTAATTTTTTTTACATCTGTAAGCAGGTAAACGGCTATAGCCAGTGCAAAGCATATAATGATTTTATGAATTGCATGTAATCTCTCAAAAGCGTTATGAGGATTGTTTAACTTTTTTTCAACCATACGATCACTAAAGTTTTATGTTCCTGCAAGTTAACTTTTAAAGAACAGGCAATATCCAAATATTTATTAATTTAGAATGATGAAGAAGGAAATGCGCATTTTACAATTACTCATTTTAGGAATTTTAACCAGCTGTAGTTCGTCACAAAAAATACAAAAAGCAAATGACGCAAAAGAAAATGCCATATTTAATAGATGGATGCATCACTCAAAGGCCGAATTAACCAATCGGTGGGGGCAGCCCGACAGTATTTCAACAGATGGCAAAGGGGGACTGGTACTCATTTACAAAGAAGGTATTGATTATAAAAGCGTAATGAATGGCAGGTACACAGGCCCACAATATTCCCTGCGTAAAGAAATGTATATAAATGCTGACAGCATTATATATAACTGGAAGGCAGTTAGAAGAAAGTAAATGATTGAAACATTAATAAGATAATTTTCATACATAATAATATTTTTTATGGAACAACAATTAAACGACATCCGCGAACAACAGAAAGAAACCTGGAATAAATTTTCGCCCGGCTGGAAAAAATGGGACGACTTTACCATGAAGTTTTTAAAGCCAATGGGTGATGCGATCATTTCGGAATTAAATATTAAAGAGAGCGATGTGGTACTGGATGCGGCAAGTGGCACTGGGGAACCCGGACTTACAATTGCTGCAATGGTTAAGAGCGGTAAAGTAACGGGAATAGATGTTGCAGACAAAATGCTTGTTCTTGCAAAGGAAAATGCAGCCAGCAAACAGCTCAATAACTTTGAGACCAAAACATGTGATATATGTGAATTACCCTTCGCGGATAACAGCTATGATAAAATAAGTTGCCGCATGGGATTTATGTTTTTCCCCGATATGCAACTGGCAGCGAATGAAATGTTCCGGGTACTAAAGCCAGGAGGTAAAATGGCAACTTCTGTCTGGAGTACACCAGATAAAAATATCTGGATAACAGGTATCATGGGAGTTATAAATAAAAATATGCAACTTCCACCCCCTCCTCCCGGAGCACCTGGCATGTTTCGTTGCGGCGCACCGGGTTTTATTAGAAGTATCATGGAAAAGTCAGGCTTTAAAAATATTAAGGAGCTACCAATAATAGGTAAAGTAGTTTATGAAAATTTTGATCACATGTGGCAAATGATGAATGATGTAGCCGCGCCTGTTGTAGGCGCATTTGGCAAAGCGGATGATGACATGAAAGTTAAAATCAAAAATGAATCTGAACAATTCTGTAAACAGTTCCAAACATCAAATGGTCTTGAACTTGATTATGGTGCATTGGTAATAAGTGGGGAGAAACCATAAAATATACTACGCTAATATTTCAACATCGTGAAAGCAAGTATAGAGGCTTTGAAAAAAAGCGAAGGTTATATTTTCGCAAGTAGAAAATAAAATTCCGAAATCATTATCAGGGAACAAAAGCTGAAGCTACAGTAGCACCAAAGCCAAATCAGGGAACCATCCCGAAAAAAGGCTGTTATTTTTTTCGGGGGTCTTTTTTTTGGTTACTTTTTTTGGACAAGCAAAAAAAGTGACAAACAATAAAAGTGTCTTTTCATTTTTACTTGTTACATTCTGTTATTCATTTTTCTTGATAAAATTTTCTTTTCTTTTTTCTTGATAAAAAAGAAACAAAAAATCAAGGCTGCAGAAAAAATGCTAAAAATTTATATGTTCTGCTAAAATGAAATAAGCTCCATCATTAGAATAATACCGAGCTGTTGTGCAACCTACAAACATCATCAATAACCCGACATCTGTAACATCTATTTCATTTCTTAACGCATAACCTATAAATTTTCTTAACGCATTTTTTCTGAGGCCGGGTGTCAATACAATTTTTGAGTGTTTAAGTTTGGCCTCGTTGGTTTTACACAAGCAATCATGTTAGATCTCAGGAAATACGGGATAAGTAAGCACAATAATGCCAGGCTCTGTAGCTACGCATTTCAATAATCATATTCCCAATGATGGAGATGCCTGGAAAATTCAACCGGAAGATATTGGCAACCTCGTTGCTGACCTGTTAGAAATGAATCCCCGCACCCTGCCGAGTAAAATAGAAGTTCGGCCATCAAGGCCAGGCAAAGGATATTTTTTTTCTCACACAAAAAAATTTTATCCTGTTCTTTTCAGCAAATTAGCCTGTCGCAGTTTTTGTTTTGTTTTGATCGTATTTTTTGTATTCGCAATTCTTGGAACAGTAATTGTGTAGTCAGGAAAAAAAAGAAAAATGAAAAGAACCACAATTAAATTTATCGCAGTATGCGCTGCGACTATGCTTACCGTATCATCCTTTGCACAAAAGTTTCAATTTGGAATAAGATACATACCAACGCTAACATCTTTGATCAATAAGGATGATAAAGATGCCGGACCAGAATTAGATAAAAAAAGTACAAGGAGTTTAATTACCGCCGGCTTTGCATTTGATTATGCTTTTAATAAAAACAATGGTTTGGAAGTTGATATTTTATATTCCCGGCAAGGACAGGAATATACCGGCGTTAATATGCAAAGTGGAAGTACCACTGCATATAACAGGGTTGTTGCAGAACAGGCAATTCTGAATGGTGCACCAACCGTTGGCAGTTACCAGGCTAAAGCTGAACTTAATAGCATCAAAATCCCTATCCTGTTAAAGCTTTCAACAGCTACAAAGAAAAATATGTTTTATACACTTTCTGTAGGTCCGCAAATAAATTATTTAAGCGATGCCGTTTATGAATTAAATGGCAATGACGTTGATCTTACAGGAACCGGATTGAAACCCATCGATACTTATAAAAAAGTAACTATTGATGGAGTGCTGGGTTTTGGATTAGGGTACAATGCATCAAAGCATTTTGTATTATCATTAGGGGCACGTTTTGATTATGGCTTTGAAGATGTTGAAAAGAAAAATGTAACCTATAGCACATCCATACCTTATTACCCGGCTGGCCGCGGATCAACGCATAATGCCACTGCAGGTTTAGTGTTTGGCGTGAGTTACAAATTATAATTGAATTTTTATTTATCGATATTCTCATGGCCGGTGTTTTCACCGGCCAATTTTATTTCTTCATTTTTTAGTTAAAAAACTTTTTAAAGGTCGTACACATTTGTATCGAATTCTCAATGATCATTTAACGGCAACCCTCTTTTTTGAAATTCTTTCCAGTTCAAATATTCCGGCGCAACTCTTTGTTCTACCATGGTGATACAATCCGTAACCGGGCACATAAGCTGGCAAAGATTGCAGCCAACACATTCTTCTTCTTTTATTGCATAAGTATTGTAGGGCTTGCCATGGGTAAGGCTAATGGACTGGTGCGATGTATCTTCACAGGCGATGTAACACAGTCCGCAGTGAATACATTTATCCTGGTTGATATTAGCAACATGATGATAGTTGATATCAAGGTCTTCCCAATGCGTAAGTGTGGGTACCGATTTGCCTATAAGATCATAAATGGTGGCGAAGTTTTTCTCATCCATATAATTATTTAGTCCCTCGCAAAGATCTTCAATTATGCGAAACCCATGCTTCATAACGGCAGTGCATACCTGCACATTGGAAGCGCCCAGTAACATGAACTCAACAGCATCTTTCCAGGTGCTGATACCGCCAATACCAGACACAGGAACTTTATTGGTAACCGGATCCTGGCTGATGGTTGCCAAAAATTTTAAGGCTATGGGTTTTACTGCGGGCCCGCAATAACCCCCAAATACGCTCTTTCCGGCAACATATGGATTAGGAACATATGTATCCAGGTCTATCCCCGTAACAGACTGAATAGTGTTGATGAGAGAAAGAGCATTGGTGCCGGCCTGTACAACAGCCTTGCCTGTTGGTACCACGGAATGTACGTTGGGTGTAAGCTTGGTGATAACGGGAATATGGGCAGCTTCCACAACCCACTCCACAACTATCTTTGCAATTTCCGGATCCTGGCCTACAGCTGCGCCCATCCCTCTTTCCGTCATCCCATGAGGACAGCCAAAATTTAGTTCTAATCCATGTGCGCCGGTATCTTCAACTTTTTTTATGAGCTCGTGCCAGCTCTGTTTATCGTTATCTGCCATGAGTGAAACTACCATGGCACGATCAGGAAATTCTTTTAATACTTCTTTAATTTCTTTTAAATTGATATCCAGTGGCCGGTCACTTATAAGCTCGATATTATTAAAGCCCATCACTCTTGTATTATTGAAATTTACTGCAGAATACCTGGAGGAAACATTCTTCACCTGGCTTCCCAATGTTTTCCAAACCACCCCACCCCACCCTGCTTCTAATGCACGCAGCACATTTATTTTTTTATCCGTTGGGGGCGCACTCGCCAGCCAGTAAGGGTTTGGTGATTTAATGCCGAGAAAGTTTGCGGTTATATCAGCCATAAAATATTTTTATTTAATTGGAACACGAATGCTTTAAACTCTATTATCCATTATGTTTTTTCCCACGTCCTTTATGTAAAACGATCTTTTTGTTTTTTTCCTTGATATTTTTTTCATCTTTTTTTGATCTTGTCGAATTCACCAGTTTGGAAAGGTTATCAATTTTTTTTACAATAAGTGCCGGATCTTTTGCCATGATCGCGCCGCCCAATTCCAACGCAGCCGATATGATATCAAAAACTTTTTCAATCTTTTTTATTTGATCAATAGTTGACTCAATTTGTTGTGTTACATTTTTGATCTTGCCGAGGTCGGCGATGGCATCATTTAAGATCAGCTGGGCTGCGAGCCGCAGGAAATCATCGGAATCATTTGCCAGCGTCCAGTGATCGTCTGAAAGTTGTTTTCGTTGATCCACTGTTAATGTATCCCATTTATTGTAACGGTACTGCGCAACCGAATTTGACATTGATGAAAAATGCTTACTCAGTTCCATCGCCTGCTGTTCAGTAATGTTAGGCATACAATTATTTTAAAGGGCGTTAAATGTTTTTATCAAGGTAAAAATTTCTGACGATTGATCCATGACCAATTTCTGCCATTCTTTTTTACTCACTGTATTTATTTTACGGGTAATTTCTGCATGACCTTTCTTTATTCTTTCCATGGTAGCAATATAAATCCTGATCTGCTGTTCCATTTTATCAAACCCGGCAATTTGCCCGGAATAATCTTTTATGGATTGCATTTGTAAATATTTATTACTGGTGTCTTTCATGTAGTTTGTATAAACATCAAGTACATCACCTTTTTGATTTTCTATTGATACCGAAAGTAACCGGTACATATCTTCCAGCTTACTGATAACATTGTACAATGCAGCATCTGAGGAAGCAATAAATTTTTTGATCTTATTATTACGCCAGGCCCCAACCGTTGCCGAGAGCAGGCTTGCCGCGATAGTATTTACTGACTTTACATTCTCATCCGTTATATCAATATGCAGGTAACTTCCTTTTTTTAAATACCTGGTTATTCCGTCCAGGTTAAATCTTATGGTTTTATCATCACTCAGTTGCTGCAAGGCTTCAAAATATGCAGACACCACGGTGAACAGTGCATTTTTAGCGCTGTCTATCCTTACATATTCAGCACAATTGGGTTTATTGAACAGATCAATTGGCTTATTATCATTTACTTTTTTGTAATTTAAAAGAGTTGCTGATTGCAAACAATAATCACTGAAAGAATATTTTATATCATCGGAAGTATTTAACCCGGCGAAGGCAATTTTACTGAAAACGTAAACACGCTGTGTACTAACACAGCCGGATACCAACATTAAAAATGAAATGCATAATAAAATTACTTTGTTCAGCATGTAAATTTTTTACTTCCTGCAAAAGAATTCTATTCAAAATATGAAAAATACAGCAGAAAGCAAACCATCCTATTCCCGGTAACAAAAAAGCATCCCGTTAAAGATGCTTTTAATATCTGCAGAATCAATTCCTATTTTATCTCTTCTGTCTTTTTAAATAATTCCTCATGCATCACCTCGGGAATAAATTTTCTTTCCTTTAAATTATATCCATTTCCCTTTTCACAAAAATGTACTTTTAAATTTTCAACGCTAATCGGGTTTCCTTCGGGAATATCCGCAATATTATTATGTCGTATATCATGGCCATCGATGATGATAACAAGTCCGCTGCCAATAGCTTCCATCCTGTTTCCATCTTTTATAAGCATGCCTGTGTCTTCTCCCAATCCAATACCAATGCACGACGGGTTGCTCGAAATGGCTTGCGCCAGGCGACCGAACCTGCCACGTTTTTCAAAATGGCTGTCAAAAATAACATCATCCATAAATCCGAGCCCGGTGGTGATCTTTACTTCTCCTTTTAAATGCGACCTCGAGGCATTGCCTTCATAGATCATTGTATTGCTCATAGCCATTGCCCCTGCGGATGTACCCGCCACCACAAAATTTTCTTCATTGTGATATCGCTCCAGGGCAACCTGCAAAAATTGTGTACCTCCAAATGTTGCAGATAATCTCAGTTGATTTCCGCCACTAAACATAATGGCATCACAGGTGCGAATTCGTTCAAGGTATTCAAGATCCATGGCATCAGCCCTGTTTCGAATAGGCATAACGCCAATGTTGGTGCAGCCGATCTTTCCAAATGCATTCAAATAATTTTCACCAACTTCGTAGGGGATCATCGATGCCGTGGTAATTACTTCCATCCGCTTATCCGGCCCACCAGCTTCTTCCACGATCCTGCGAAGAATACCCAGCTCAAAAAAGTTAAGATTATTCCGGACCATTTCGCCCTTCTCAAGATCTACTCCTTTATCTTCTGCGCCACCTATTGCAAATAGTTTCCCAAGGGGATTTTCCATGAATTTAATTTTGGTAAGGCCGCAGGCACCTCCACTTATACATTTTTTTTTAATTGCCTGCAGCTAAAAACAAATTACTGTAAACAAATGTAACGCAATTGCATAAAACCGTATTGTAATAATGGTTGATTTTTATGCTAATATTTTTTGCTATCTTCCAATTTCCGCATGGTTTCTGCAGAAAAAACAAAGAGAATTTTTTTATGAAGATTGTAGAAATAAAAATAATGAGAGGCCCCAATTACTGGAGTGTCAGGAGGCCGAAACTTATTCAAATGAAACTCGACCTGGAAGAGATGGAAGAACTACCCTCTGATAAGATACCGGGATTTAAAGAAAAACTTGAAAAAATGTTGCCTTCACTTTATGTGCACAGGTGCAGTGAGGGCGTACCTGGTGGCTTTTTCACAAGGGTGGCAGAAGGTACATGGATGGGGCATATTATTGAACATGTTGCGCTTGAATTACAAACCCTGGCAGGAATGGAAACGGGTTTTGGCCGAACAAGAACAACGGGTAAAAAAGGGGAATATTATGTTGTGTTTGATTATATGGAGGAAGAGGTGGGTGATTATGCTGCCAGGGCTGCTTTTAACCTGGTAAAATCGTTAATCGACGATTCTTTTTATAACCTTGATGAAGACGTACAGCAATTAAGGGTGATAAGAGAAAATACTAGACTGGGACCATCAACAGGCAGTATTGTTGAAGAAGCAGAAAAAAGAGGAATTCCTTTTATCCGTTTAAATAAACAAAGTCTTGTGCAGCTTGGATATGGTATACATCAAAAACGGATACGCGCCACTATTGCCGGCTCCACCTCCTGTATTGCTGTAGACATTGCAGGTGATAAAGAAGAAACAAAAAGACTTTTGGGAAATGCAGAGATCCCCGTGCCGAAAGGAAGAATTATTTACCCTGAAGAAACTGCGCAGGATGCAATAAATGATATTGGATTTCCATTAGTATTTAAACCGGTTGATGGCAATCATGGAAAGGGTGCCACTACCAACATCACCACTTTAGAGCAGGCCGAAAAGGCTCTTGAAGCTGCGCGATTCTATGGCCGTAAAGTAATAGCAGAAAGATTTATTACGGGGTATGATTTCCGGCTGCTTGTTATCAATTATAAATTCATTTGTGCTGCGCTTCGTACACCCGCCGCCGTTAGTGGAGACGGGATTCATACCATACAATGGCTTGCCGATGAGGTGAACAAAGATCCCAGGAGAGGATACGGGCATGAAAAGGTTTTAACACAAATAAAAATAGACTCCTTTACGCAAAAGATGCTCGATGATAAAGGCTATACCTTAGAAACCATACCTGCCAAAGGGGAATTGGTTTTGCTAAAACCCACCGCTAATCTTTCAACGGGTGGTACTTCTGCAGATGTTACTGATGAAGTGCATTCAATAAATATTTTTTTAGCAGAACGCATTGCCAAAATAATCGGGTTGGATATTTGCGGAATAGATATCATGGCCAGTGATCTTAAAACACCTTTGTTCGACAATGGAGGCGCAGTGCTGGAAGTGAATGCAGCCCCGGGTTTCCGCATGCATGTGGAACCCTCCGAAGGCCTTCCCCGCAATGCTGCAGAACCCGTTGTGGATATGCTTTATCCAAAAGGAACCAATGGCCGCATACCCA
The DNA here is from genome assembly GCA_013694745.1 of Chitinophagaceae bacterium. GTDB lineage: Bacteria > Bacteroidota > Bacteroidia > Chitinophagales > Chitinophagaceae > Ginsengibacter. Next base: position 1,836 of record JACDBU010000055.1, on the reverse strand, counting down.
TCATTGCCATAACAGGCACCAATGGTAAAACCACTACCAGCAGGCTTACCGCCCATATCTGTAAAACCGCAGGGTATAAAGTTGGGTTCACCACTTCAGATGGTGTGTACATACAGAACCAGTTAATGATGAAAGGTGATTGTACCGGGCCAAAAAGTGCGGAATTTGTTTTGAAAGATCCTACCGTAGACTTTGCTGTGCTGGAATGTGCACGGGGTGGCATCTTAAAGAACGGGCTTGCTTTTTCACATTGTGATATTGCCATTGTTACCAATGTTACTGAAGATCATTTAGGACTTGGCGGTATACAAAATATTCAACAGATGGCGCAGGTAAAAGCGGTGCTGCCGGAAACCGTTTTTCCGCATGGCTTTGCGATTTTAAATGCAGATGACGACCTGGTGTATGCAATGCGAAAAACATTAGATTGCAAAGTTGCTTTATTTAGTATGGATGAAAATAATCCGCGCATAAAACAACATTGTAAAAAAGGTGGCATGGCAGCAGTTTTTGAACACGGCTATGTTTCTATCATGAAAGGCACCTGGAAGATCAGGATCGAAAAAGTTTCAGAAATACCCATTACCTATGGTGGCAAGGCAATGCACAATATCATGAATACATTGCCTTCAATTCTTGCCAGTTACATGTTCAGGAATATAAAAGTTGAAGATATAAAACTTGCCTTGCAAACTTTTATTCCATCCACCACGCAAACTCCCGGCAGGCTCAATTTATTTCAATTTAAAAATTTTAAATTCCTGGCAGATTTTGCGCACAACCCAGCTGGGTTAAACCTGTTATGCGATTTTGTTAACCGGCTCGACAGTACCTACAAAGTGGGGATAATCAGCGGTACGGGCGACCGCAGAGATGATGACATCAGGGAGATTGGCAGGATATCGGCGAAAAATTTTGATGAGATAATCATCAGGCAGGACAAAAACCTGAGAGGCAGAACGGCTGATGAAATAATAGGTTTGTTGGTAGAAGGAATAAATGAAAGTAAGACGACGGATATACCTATTACCATTTTACATAAAGAAAAAGAGGCCATTTTATATGCTTATAATAATGTAAAACCCGGGTCAATAATTACCATCATGTGTGATGTTATTCCGGATGCGCTCGAATTCATTAAAAATTTAAAAGAAGAAGAAGATAAAGTTTAGCATTGAAAATAAGGCTCAAAATAGTAAGACTTCATTATCACTTTTCATTTTCAATTATTACCTTACTTTTGCAACTTTATTGTCCCATAGTATAAGGGTAGTACAACAGATTTTGATTCTGTCTGTCGAGGTTCGAATCCTCGTGGGACAACAAACATTGACAATCAATTAGTTACATCATCCGTTAGACAATTTGATTGACAATTTTGTACAATTAAATTCTACAATAGATTATTTCCAGTAAGAATTATTTTATCTTCTAAAATTTAAATGCAAGATTCGAATATTTGTCAGCATTTGCACCGGGATGGACTATAAAACACATTTCAAAATAAAGATTTTAACTAAGACTTCATTTTAAAGCATGAGACCCTTATTAAATTTTCAAGAATTAAAATTTAATTAAATATCTGCGACTGGGTGTTAACTTTAGTGATAATATTACTCTCATTAGTTCAGGTTAAAATAATAAGTCATTGAAATACTTCACGCTCTTACCTATTAATTCAAATTATTTTTTCATAGAGCTCTTTTGGTCTTTTTTCTTCTCACCAGCAAGCCTCTGCATTTCCGCTTGCTGAGACAATGATTCTTCTTTATCTGTTACCCATTTAGAAAAAAGATCATCGTTCAATTTATATAAACTATCTGTTTGATTTAGGAT
>JACDBU010000045.1 GCA_013694745.1 Chitinophagaceae bacterium | reverse complement strand
GTCTAAAATATCCTGGTGATTTTTCCATGTATCCCTCCTCAATTCTGAATTGAATTTTTTTTGCATAGAACTCATATGCAATACCACAGCCTCTTCTGCATACAATTGCATTTTGGTATTAATGGTTGTATATATCTTTAAACCATCACGGTACTGGTCATAATTTCTGCCGGTCTTAGGATCTTTATGATTTTTACACCATTCATCAAGTCTTTTACTCAATACGGCTCTGAAGTAGGGCGCTATACCAAGGGCTTCATCAAGTTTTTTATATTTTATGCCAAGCGGTGTTCTTTTAAAAACATCGGCATCTGATTTTTTCAGTGCATCATTATCTACCATTTGTTCCAACACGGTATTCCTCCGGTTCATTGCTGCCACCGGATGCCGCACCGGGTCAAACTCGCCGGGCCCTTTAAGCATGCCCACTAACAAGGCAGCTTCTGGTATGGTAAGATTTGCCGGTTCTTTTTGAAAATATACACGGGAGGCATTTCGGATACCAAAAATATTACCCCAGGGTGACCGGTTAAGATAAAGGGAGAGTATCTCCTGTTTTGTGAAATTCTTTTCAAGTTTTAATGCAACAATCCATTCTTTTAATTTATCAGTGATTCTTTTTCCCATCCATCCATGACCCTGCCCTAAAATCTGTTTGGCAAGTTGTTGTGTTATGGTACTACCGCCACCATCCCTGCCAAGGCCTTTTAACGCACGTGCTATAGCTATGGCATCAATACCTGAGTGATCGTAAAAACGGATATCTTCTGTAGCGATCAATGCATCAGTAACATTTTTGGAAATGTCTTTAAAATCAACCTGGCTGCGGTTTTCCGCATAAATTTTACCCATAAGAGTGCCATTATCAGCATATATTTCGGAAGCAAGGTTTGCCTGTGGATTTTCCAGCTCCTGCAGGGAAGGGAGTTTTCCAAATAATCCAAAATATGCAAATGCGAGTGTTAAAAAGAAAAGTCCCGTACCACCTAATATTATTATCCACAAATATTTTACCGACTTTTTAACCCTTGTATTTTTTGCACCCCTGGCAACTGGTTTCTTTTTCATTTTAAATATTTTTAAAACTTACCCGGATATTTTGTGTTGAGTAGTTTAATATAAGTCTGGATATCTTTATTGGCTTTCAGTACCTGCAAATTTGAATTGGAGATTATGAGGAAGGAATATTTATTTGCGGCAAGCCATGATATTTCACCCCCTGCATCTTTTCTAATTCTTAAAGCATACGCAACTGCTGCATCGGAATTTGGGAACTGGCTAAAGACCAAAAGGTCTTTATCCTTATCAATTGCATCTTTTGTTATCTGTATATTTTGAGCAGAAAATTTTTCCTGGTCGTACCGGTTAAACGCATTGCGTGCTTCTGAAACATACACCGGGTCTACCTTATCTAAAATCATAATAACATAATGTGCATCCAAAGGATCAAAAGTGAATGAACCGCTAACCACCGGTGCGTTCTTTTTGGCGATGCTGTCTTTTTTATGATCGATAGGTGCTATTACAACCGGCGGGTTATTATTTTTCACAGGGGGAGGATTGTCATCAGAGACTACAATTGGTGCATCTTCTTTTGCTCTCTCGATCTGCAGGTCTGTAAGATATTTTTCAATATCATTTCTTCTTTTAAGTACATCAACCATGCGCTCCGCTTTATTTTTCAATGGCGATGCAGGATAAGCAACAATGAGCTTATTCAATACATTTGAAGCAATGCTGTCCTGCCTTTGCTTTATATAATAAACCGACTCAATGTATAGTAACTGCGGGCTCCAGTAATTTTCGCCATAAACGCTATCGGCTGATTTTTTTTCCTGCAAAGCTTTATCAAAATTACCTTCAATGAATAAGTTATAAATATTTTCGTACCGGCTGGTGGCCGCGCCATTTTTATTTAAGGATGCCTGCGGATTGGTAATGTAATCTGAAAATTTACTTTCTTTAAATTTTGCAGTTAATAAATTTTTATAAAAAGATGCTTTGGCGATATTGCCGGTCTTCTGATAACAATATGACAGGTTGAGATATAACTCACCACCATACAAACTATCGGGGAAGCGTTGTAAAGATTTTTCATACGTTTCTATGGCCATATAATAATCTTCCAGGCTATTTTGGTACAGTTTACCCAGCTCAAATAAAGAAACAGAAACCAGTTTATTTGATCGTTGTAATTTTTCGGGTGTTAAGGGAATGTTTTCCATCAAACCTGAATACGTTATATCATTTTGCACATATATTGCAGGACTGGTATTATTATTTTGAACCACTGCCTGGTCAACATCCCCCGTATTTGCATTTACCCCATTTATATTTATGCTTCCATTCAGAGAGGAGGCTACTACAGAGTTTCTTCGCCAGTTATCAATGTCGGGACGCTTGCCCCATTTACTTATAAAATCGCTGAACCCTTTTGATTTTACTGCAGTGTTATAAAAGTACCAGTCGCCCCGGGTATCACTGTTGCCATTAAAAATATCAGCGTTGGAATTATTGTTGTTGCTGTTAAAAGCGTTGAGATTATTAAAATTATTGGAGTTATTAATATCTAAAAATGCTGATGTATTATTAGTTGACTCATCATCTTTCAAACCCCTCTCTTTACGTAATTTTCTTGAGATCTTTTTTATAAAAGCCTCCCTGTCTGCCGGCGACATAAATGCAATCATTTGCAGGCTGTCTTCACGATCGATTATATTTATTTGTTCTACTATTTTTGATAGGTTATTTTTTCTTATTTCAATTTGTGCAATATTCCCCAACGTGGTATCACTTGTTTGCAGACTATCATAAAAATTATAGGAATTTTTATAATCCTTGCGACCGTAACTTATTTCTGCCATTGTTAGAAAAGCTTTGTTCTTATAAGGAATATCATTCTCATTATAGAAGATGCTTTTTTTATAAAAATACATAGCTTCAGATGTATCTTTTTTTAATAATGCAAGATCACCTGCAGAAAAATAAACGATGTCACGATATGGCCCGAATTTATCTTGTTTTGCCATGTGTACTAAATTAGCAATGCTGTTATCAATCGCCTTTGGATCATCTCCCCGGTACATTTTTGCTTTATTAAGATTGGCATAAATATCAAGCAGCGGATCAGTAGTATGGTGCATCGCCCTTGTATAATATTCAGCAGCCTTATCGGTTTGTTTACTTACTTCAAAAAGTTGCGCAAGTAAAAATTCCCAACGGGCTTTATCCTGTTTATCATCTGCGGTGGACAAGGCTTTTTCAAGATGGTAGGCTGAACTATCATACATCTGTTGTTTATAGAACCAGTAAGCATTTACTTCTTCCAGTTCTGCTTTAAGCCTTCCCGGAAAATTGGGATCAGTTTGTAAAGTGTTGATCAATCCCGCAGCCTCTGGGTAATCTTCTGTTTCGGTGAGCGTTCGTATTTGCCAAACCAACGCATCGTTACGACTGGGTGGTGTTGAGAAAGTTTTTGTAAGCAGGCTGCTGTTTTCTTTATTAGCTATACTTACGATATTGCCGGATGCCTTATCATTTGTACCTACAACCAGCTGATCATCGTTATTTCTTTTTCGCGGATACAGGTTATAATTGATGAACTGGAAGGTCATCGCTGCAGAGTCAAAATCCCTCCTGAGGTAATACGACTTACCAATAAGAAAATAGAGATTATCAACCCAGTCATTTCTAAGATCGTGCAGCAGAATGCCCGCGGTGGCTTTATAAATAACGGAATCCAATTCGCTTTTTTGGGCGGCGGTATTGTACAATGAATACCCGTAAAAAGGTAAAATATTTGCATAATTTTCCTTGTTTGCTATCCGCGCTCTTTCAATTACAGCATTGAGTTTATTATTTGCATTGAAATAGTAATTATAATGCGTAACCGTATTTTGAATTACATGCCTGGGGATGGTAAATTTTTTATTCCCGGTCTTCTCCGACTTTAATGTTTTCGTTTTAAATTTTTCAGGTTTGTCTTTTTCAAGATCTACAGTGATCTTATCAATTTGAGCAAAGGTGGAAAATGTAAAAACAATACAGCTAAAAAATAATAACGAACATCTTAAAAACCGGTTAAACATGTATATAGGAAATTTATATCTATTAGCAATAATAGGATAACGTTTGAAACACAACTTAATTTTGCAAAATTATTTTAAAAATACGGTTATTTTAAAGTAATATGATATAAAATGCCCTTGCTTCATTATTTTTAACAACCAAAAAACATTTATGGCAATAACAAATGCCAATAATACATTAAAGCGATTACAGAACCGTTACCGGCTCGTTGTAATGAATGAAGATACCTATGAAGAGGTAGTTGCTTTTAAACTCAGCCGTATCAGCGTCTATATTTCACTCAGCGTACTGTTTGTGGTTTTGGTTGGCTTAACTGTGGCATTAATTGCTTTTACACCATTAAAATTGTATATACCGGGTTTCGGAGATGCCCGCCAGGCACAGGAATATCAAAATCTAAAAGTGAAGGCCGACTCCATTGAGCAATCACTTATCTATAAACAACAATATATTGATAACGTACAAAAGATCTTAAAAGGAGATATGCTTAAACAGGATACAACGAGGCTAAAATTGCGTGATGCAGAAAAAAGTAATGATTAAATAATGGCAGCTCCCGGAAACAAAAACCTGCTTGTGCAATATGCTGGTATTGGCGCCCAATTATTAATCAGCATTGGCATTGGTGTATTTATAGGATTAAAAGCAGATAAGTGGCTTTCACTGGGTATACCCCTATTTACCTGTTTGCTACCTTTGATCATAATTACTGCTATTATTTTTAAAGCAATAAGAGATACAAACAAGAAATGAAGAAAAACCGCAGCCCCTATTTTCCATTGATCATTTCATTTATACTGCTGAATGGAATTTTATTCAGTTTAAAGAATGTGTTTGAAAAAAATGGAATTGATATTGATTTTATAATGGTTGCCAACCTTATATTATTCATCATAACCTTAGCAGGTTTTGCCTTGCAGCAAAAGGGTCTGCGATCACCCAATCCCAATGCATTTGTTAGGAGTGTATATGCTTCGATGATCATAAAGATTTTTATTTGTTTGATAGCCGTCACGGTGTATGCATTTTTAAACAAAGAAAAAATAAATAAGGCTTCCTTATTTATATCCATGGGGCTTTATATAGTGTATACGGTTATTGAGGTAGGTACTTTAATAACAGGCGTAAGTAAAAGTAAAAATGCCTGAAAAAGAAACCCCGCTTTCACAACTCTCTTTATTTTTGCCGGAGGGTAGTGTACCTGATGTATTAAATTATTTGCATCAATATAAGGTTCATCTCACTATTACCCGCGAGCGCAGTACCGTGTTGGGAAATTACCGGAATAAAATATTCAAAAAAAATCACCGGATATCTGTTAATGGCAACCTTAATAAATATTCTTTTCTTATCACACTCCTGCATGAACTGGCCCATTTGCTGGCCAATGAAAAATATGGGCATACCATTCAACCACACGGCCAGCATTGGAAAAAAGAATATGCAACTATTTTATCCCAGTTCATAGCTAAAAAGATCTTTCCGCACGATATACAAAATGTACTTTTGCAAAGTCTAAAAAATCCTGCAGCAAGCAGTTGCGCGGATGAAAAACTTATCCGGGTGTTGAGGAAATATGATCCAAGACAAGAAAGTATTTTTTTAGTAGAAGAACTGGTTGCCGGGGCACTTTTTAAAACGAAGGATGGCAGGGTTTTTAAAAAAGGAGAAAGAATGCGTAAAAGATTCAAGTGCCTGGAAATCGCTTCAAAAAAGTTATACTTGTTTAGCCCGGTTTATGAAGTTGAACTTATGGCATAAGGGATGTTTGTTATTATATGATAAAAAAAGTTATTTTAGCAGTTAGAACAATCCCATCTTTTTGCCTGAGATAAAAAAATATAATGAGGAAGAATTAGTGATGTTGTTACGCAATAACGATGCAACAGCGTTTTCATATCTCTACGACAACTATTCATCAGCTCTGTATGGTGCCGTATATAAAATGCTGGAAGACCGTGAACTTTCTGAAGATGTTTTACAGGAAGCTTTTGTAAAGATCTGGAACAATTTTACCAACTATGATGCAACCAAAGGCCGCCTGTTTACCTGGATGCTTAACCTTACTAAAAATTTAACGATAGATACACTGCGCAGCAAAGGATATAAAAAGCAAAGTAAAATCCAGAATAATGAGAATTCCGTAAATGAGTACAGCGATAAAACAATTACTGCTGAACGCTTTGATTCTATTGGAATCAGAAAACATTTAACCCTTCTAAAAAGCGACCAAAAACAAATTATTGATTTGGCATATTTCGGTGGTTACACTCAGGATGAGATTGCAAAGAAACTTGCAATACCACTTGGCACTGTAAAAACGAGAATGCGAACAGCAATTAGTGAACTTAGAAAAATATTACAATAACAATTGGAACTAAACGATATCATATCATCCGGTTTACTTGAACTCTACATTGCAGGGTTAACCTCTCCCGAGGAATCTTTGCAGGTGGAAGGCTGGGCAAAGGAATACCCTGAAGTAAAACGGGAATTGGGCAGCATTGAAGCCGCTGTGGAAAGTTATGCGTTTTCTGAAAGCATTACCCCCGGCGTTGACGTAAAAGACAAAGTGATGAAGGCAATAGAAATGCAGGAAACAAATACAATTAAAGCAGCGCCTGCATCTTTTAGAAATGAAATGAAGGAACGTACAAAAGTTTATTCATTGCCACCTTTTTATAAATGGGCAGTTGCTGCAGGGCTTATACTTTTATTGGGCAGCCTTGCATTTAATTATATGTATTTTAATAAATACAGATCAGCTTCTACCGATCTGCAGGTAGCTCAAAACCAGTTACAGTCGCAAAAGCAAATGACCGATACAATGAGTAATGAAATGAATGTTGTTACTGATAAGTATACTTTACCGGTTGTTTTAAATGGTACCCCGCACGCGCCGGATGCAGTGGCAAAGATCTTCTGGGTAAAAAACAGCGGCGAGGTATATGTTGATCCCACCAATCTTCCACAGGTTCCGGAGGGCAAGCAATACCAGCTTTGGGCCATAGTGGATGGCAAGCCGGTTGACGCAGGAATGATCTCCACCAAAAAAGGCGTTTACCACATCCAGAAAATGAAGTCATTCGGCAAAGCAGATGCTTTTGCAATAACGCTCGAGAAAACCGGTGGCAGCCCAACACCTACCATGTCGGAGATGTATGTGATGGCCAAAATTTAATTCCCTGCTGATTTTTTTCTTCCCTTTTTTATTGTTGATAGATAACATGTATGCGTTACCGTTATATATATATTTAAAGTTGTATTTTATAGAAATTAAAAAAAATAAAAATCCAATTTGTTCAATCTGCCGTACATGATGGCATACAACTTTTAAAAAAAACTAAAAATTAAAAAATGAAAAAGATGAAACAAATAGGGTTATTAATCCTTTCAGCATTGGTTTTCAATGCCTCATTCGCACAGATGGAAAAAACAGTAATGGTAGGTGGTGCAGCAATGTATCCTTCTAAGAACATTATTCAGAATGCTGTTAATTCAAAAGACCACACTACACTGGTTGCAGCTGTTAAAGCCGCAGGTCTTGTTGAAACGCTTTCAGGTGCTGGTCCGTTCACTGTTTTTGCTCCAACCAATGAAGCATTCAATATGTTACCAAAAGGTACTGTAGAAACATTGCTTAAGCCTGAAAATAAAGCCATGTTATCAGGTATCCTTACGTATCATGTTGTTTCCGGACGTCTCTCTTCAAAAGATCTAATGAAGATGGCAAAAGCCGGAGGCAGTATGTCTCAGTTAACAACAGTAGCCGGTGGTAAATTATGGGTTTACCGCAAAGGAAATAAATTGGGTATCAAAGATGAAAAAGGTGGAACCGCCTGGATCACTATTAAAGATGTTAATCAAAGCAATGGAGTTATTCATGTAGTGAACAAGGTATTATTGCCTAAATAAATAAAACATTCTCAGTGTGATAATAATTTACCGGCGTAACTGCCGGTTTTTTATTTATAGGAATTGACCTTTACTTTGTATAGTTTGCTGCTTTTAAATATTGTATAAATGTATCAGGGTAAAAAAATAGTTGTGGTTCTTCCTGCATACAATGCTGCTCTTACCATCGAAAAAACAATTGCTGAAATTCCAATGGATGTGGTGGATGAAATTGTATTAGTTGATGATAAAAGTTCTGATAATACCATAGAAGTGGCCGGGAAAGTTGGCATAAAGCATATCATTAAACATAAAAAGAATAAGGGCTATGGGGCCAACCAGAAAAGCTGTTATCACGAAGCACTAAAATTAAATGCTGATATTATCATCATGCTTCATCCGGATTACCAGTACACACCAAAGCTGCTGCTGGCAATGATATCCGTTATTGGTAATGATCTGTATAAAGTTGTTTTTGCAAGCCGGATATTAGGAAAAGGCGCATTAAAAGGAGGTATGCCAATGTATAAATACATCGCTAACAGGTTTCTTACTTTTTTTCAGAATTTGCTGATGAACCAAAAGCTTTCAGAATACCATACTGGGTACCGGGCTTATCACCGGGAAGTATTGGAAAAAATAAATTTTAATCAGAATTCGGATGATTTTATTTTCGATAATGAACTGATAGCACAGATCTTTTATAATAATTTTGAGATAGCAGAAATAACCTGTCCAACAAAATATTTTAAAGATGCATCTTCCATAAATTTATCAAGAAGCATAACCTATGGCCTTGGCGTTATAAAAGTTTCGCTGCTTTATTTTCTTACCAGGCTAAATATTTATAAATGGAAATTGCTCACCCGTTGAATACCCGGTTGCAAAGCAAAACTTACCTGGCAATAATTATTTTATCGGGTATTGTTTTTTTTATTCCCTTTCTTGGGAGAGTACACCTCTTCGACTGGGATGAAATAAATTTCGCGGAGTCGGCACGCGAAATGCTGGTTACCGGTAATTACCATAAAGTGCAGATCAATTTTCAGCCTTTCTGGGAAAAGCCACCCTTATTTTTCTGGCTGCAGGCCGGTTGTATGAAATTGTTCGGCATCAATGAATTTGCTGCAAGACTGCCAAACGCATTGTTCGGGAGCCTTACCCTTGTAACACTTTTTTTGATCGGCAAAAAACATAAAAGCCCACGCTTTGGTTTTATTTGGGCCATCAGTTACCTTGGTACATTTTTACCTCATTTGTATTTTAAGTCTGCCATCATAGATCCTGTTTTCAATTATTTTATATTCCTGGGAATTTATTTTATGTTCAGGGATATTAATTCCAAACAGATTAAATATCGTTTACTATACCCCGCACTGGCAGGGCTTTTTATCGGACTATCTACATTGACCAAAGGCCCTGTAGGGTTACTGGTTTTCGGTATAACTTATTTTATATATTTTATTTTTACACGCTTCAAAAATTTCCCATCCTTCAAAAAGATACTGGCCTTTACATTAATTTTTTCTATGGTGTGTTTTTTTTGGTTTGGGATTGAAGTCATCAATAATGGATTTTGGTTCCTGAAAGAATTTTTTGCGTACCAGGTTGATCTTTTTATGAAACCGGTTGCCAGTCATGGTGAACCATTTTATTATCATTTCGTGGTTGTGTTTATAGGATGCTTTCCCATCTCGTTAATAGCCCTCCCGGTTTTTTTTAAAAATAAAAAATGGGGCAAAAATAATTTCACACTGCTGATGAAGATCCTTTTCTGGACGGTGCTGATACTCTTTAGCATCAGCACAACAAAGATTGTTCATTATTCATCGCTCACTTATATGCCACTTGCCTTCCTGGCAACAGTTTATCTTGATGCACTTGTTGAGAATGACGCGAAAATGAAAAATTATGTGCTCGTATTGCTCGCAATAGTTGGATTGGTATTTTCATTTTTGCTTGCTGCTGTACCATACATAGCAATGCATCCCGGTTTAATAATTCCTTATTTGCATGATCCTTTTGCGGTAGCAAGCCTTAATGTTGCTGTGAACTGGGATGGGTATGAAAGCTATATCGGCATCCTGTATTATTTACTGATCATCTTTTCCATTATTTTGTTTTATAAGAAAAAAAATAAACAGGGGATCGCTATTCTTTTTTATTCAACGGCAAGCTGTTTGTTTATTTACCTGGTGGCGGTAGTCCCTAAAATTGAGCGATATTCCCAGGGCCCCGCCATTGATTTTTATCAAACCATTGCAGGCCAGGAGGTATATGTGTGGCCCATTGGCTTTAAAAGCTATGCGCAATATTTTTATGCAAAAAAACCTATTGCACCGGTATACGGTGAAGCGGATGAAAATTTTTTATTAAAGGGCGATATAAAAGTGCCTGCTTATTTTGTTGTGAAAATTACGAAAACCGGTTTTGACACCATTTGTAAAAATTGCACATTTATAAAACAGGAGGGCGGATATAAATTTTATAAAAGAGATACAGAAAAAAAATAATAATTAAGCTACAGCCCTGTTAACAAGTTCTGCCGCTTCGCTCAATAAAATGGCTGATTGTACTTTCAACCCGCTTTTATCAATCAGTTCCTTGGCCACTTCTGCATTGGTTCCCTGCAATCTTACAATGATCGGGATTTCAATATTGCCAATGGATTGATAGGCATCTATAACGCCCTGTGCTACCCGGTCGCAGCGCACGATGCCACCGAAAATATTGATCAGGATCGCTTTCACTTTAGGATCTTTTAAAATAATTCTAAAGCCTGCTTCAACTGTTTGTGCATTGGCTGTGCCACCCACATCCAAAAAATTTGCCGGTTCTCCGCCGCTCAGTTTTATCATATCCATAGTGGCCATTGCAAGACCGGCGCCGTTAACCATGCAGCCAACATTGCCATCCAGCTTAACAAAATTCAAATTGTATTTTCCGGCCTCCACTTCTGTAGGGTCTTCTTCAGAAACATCCCTCATTGAGGCAAGATCAGGATGACGCATCAATGCATTATCATCTATATTCATTTTGCAATCAACCGCAATGATCTTGTCATCACTTGTCTTAAAAAGTGGGTTTATTTCCAGCATTCCACAATCAGACCCAACATATGCATTGTATAAATTGGTTACAAACTTTACACAATTTTTAAATGCCTCTCCTTTTAATCCCAGGTTGAATGCAATTTTTCTTGCCTGGAATGGTTGTAATGTTCCTCCGGGATAAACCCATTCCTTAAATATTTTTTCCGGGGTTTCATGTGCCACGTCTTCAATATTTACACCGCCTTCTGTGCTGTACATAACTACATTACAGCTCTTACTCCTGTCCATCAAAACTGATAAATAAAATTCTTTTACTTCCGAAGGTCCTTCGTAATAAACATCCTGGGCAACCAGCACTTTATTTACCAGTTTACCGGCAGGTCCGGTTTGAATAGTGACGAGTGTGCCCCCTAAAATATTTTGTGCGATCGTTTTTACATCATCAGCATTTTTGCCAACTGCAACACCTCTTTGTTCTGTACCAGCAATTTTTCCTTTTCCACGTCCACCGGCATGTATTTGTGCTTTTATCACGGCGAACTTACTTCCGTACTCTGATTTTATTTGCCGGTACGCCTCTTCCGCCTGCAATGCACTGCTGCAAACAATTCCTTCCTGCACGGGAACGTTGTATTTTTTCAACACTTCTTTTGCCTGGTATTCATGAAGATTCATAGCGGGTTATTTGAGCGA
>JACDBU010000239.1 GCA_013694745.1 Chitinophagaceae bacterium | reverse complement strand
GCGCTCATGAGCAAGGTGATGAGTAACGGTAACGGCTACGTGAAGTTCCCTATAAACGAACCTGCTGAAGGAAAAAAGAAAAGCCAGGTTGAGGAATACCTGGATTTTTATGATGGTGAAGGTGTGCAGCATGTGGCTATTGCCACGAATGATATCATTGTAACGGTTACGGATCTGCAAAAACGGGGGATCGAATTTTTAAAAATTCCCGAAAGTTATTATGCCACCGTGTTAGACAGGGTAGGTAAAATTGATGAAGACCTCAAGCCACTGCAGCACCTGGGTATTTTAATTGATAAAGATGATGAAGGGTACCTTTTACAAATATTCAGTAAACCCGTAGAAGACCGGCCCACCCTGTTTTTCGAGATCATTCAGCGAAAAGGAGCAAAGAGTTTTGGGAAAGGGAATTTCAAAGCTTTATTTGAAGCGCTTGAAAGGGAACAGGATGAAAGAGGAAATCTGTAAGCATTAAAAAAAGTTGTTAAAGCTTAATAATGTACAATCATGCTCAAATAAATCAAATATTTTTACGTTATCAAGTCAACTGTTTGTAAACAATGCTCAAATCGTTTTTAATCACCTTATTTATTATTTTCATATCATTGACCGGAACATTTTCTTTCGGGCAAACTTCTTATAATGATTACCAAAAACCTTCTTTCAAGATCTCTGACGTTTTTAATCGTAAGGAAGACACGATAAGAAAACAATTTCGGGCTAAGGGATTGGAATGGCCTGCAAAATATGTTTACATAAGATCATTTAAATATGATGCCGAGCTTGAAGTTTGGGTTAAAAACACTGCCAAAGAACAATACAAACAATTTAAAACATACCATGTTTGCATGCAGAGCGGTACCATGGGTCCTAAAAGATTAAAAGGTGATTACCAGGTACCGGAAGGTTTTTATTATATAAATGAATTTAATCCCAACAGTAATTATCACCTGGCGTTGGGCCTGAATTATCCTAACGCGTCCGACAGGATATTGAGTGATTCTCTACAGCCGGGCGGCGATATATATATTCATGGAAGCTGCGTTTCGATAGGATGTATACCCCTTACCGATGAGCAGATTGAAGAACTATATGTTATAACAAGCTATGCAAAAGCGAATGGAGAAGATTTCATTCCCGTACATGTATTCCCGGTAAGATATAACCAACGCAAATCAGTTGCTTATCTTAATATGGCAATAAAGAATAATCAATCACTGCAAAAATTCGCGATCCGTTTAAAGGATGCGTATGATAAATTTGAAGCAACGAAACAATTGCCAATTGTAATGGTTAATAAGAAGGGAGAGTACCTTGTAGACTAATCCGTTAATCCGTTAGCCCATTAATCCGTTAATCAGTTAACCCGTTTAAACGGATAAACGTATTAACAGATTAACGTCTCAATCACTTCTTCATTAACACCTGTATAGTTTCATTGGTTTTTTGTTCAAGCACTACCTTATTTTTATCAATGAGTTCATCAATGATATCTTTTGTATAATGCCTGATAGTTAGAAGGGTAAGGTCTTTCTCCAGCTGAACATCAAAGATATCTGATGCAGACAATGCCAGTTTTTCAATCTTATCCGGTACATCATCCATACAGCAAAGCAAACTTATAGCTCCGTTTTGAGTAAGGTTTGGCCTTGTATTTTGTTTTGCAAATATTTCATACAATACACTTACCGGCTTTTCACCAACAAAGGAAAAATCTTTTGAATTGAATCGCATTAACACCTGCTCTTTTTTTATGACTATGATCGGTGGAAGTGCTGAAACATTTTTTTTCGTTATCACAGTACCCTGCGATTGTGGGTTTAAAAAACAGGAAACATACAAGGGAATATTTTTATTCTGCAATGGCTTAATGGTTTTTGGATGAATTACCTGCGCGCCATAATAAGCCATTTCAATAACCTCGTTGTAGCTGAGTTGCTTCAGGAATTTTGCATCTGCAAATTCTTTGGGGTCAGCATTCATTATTCCCTCCACATCTTTCCAGATGGTAAGGCTTTCCGCATCCAGTAAATTCGCAAATAATGCTGCGGTGTAATCACTTCCTTCACGGCCCAGCGTGGTGCTTTCATTTTCATCTGTAGCCCCAATAAAACCCTGGGTGATCATGAAATTTTCCTTGCTGAACAATGGCAAAATTATTTCATCGATTTTTTTTCCGGTAATGGCCAGGTCAATATTTGCATCCCTGAAATTATCATCGGTTCTAAAAATATCCCGCACATCTATCCAGGTATTTTTAATATTTACTTCTTTCAAATAACTGCTTATAAGCGAAGTGGATAAAAGCTCGCCGATACATACTATCTGGTCGTAATAATAATCGTAATCTCTTACTGGTTTATCGTGCAACAACCATTCTATTTCTGTAAAAAAAACTGAGAGTTCTTCAATAGCTTTTTTATGATTTATCACCAACAGTTCATCCAGGGTGTTTACGTGTGATCTCTTCACCTGGTCAAACAATTGCAGTGCTTCTTCTTTTTTGCCTGCATAAAAAGCTTCGGCCACTGATTCAAGCGCGTTGGTGGTTTTGCCGATCGCGGATATCACGATCAATATTTTTTCTTCCCCGATGGAGCGCAAAATACCGGCAACATTTTTTATCCTGTCAACCGTGTTTACACTGGCTCCGCCAAATTTAAAGACCTTCATTTTGCAGCATTATTTTTTATCTATAAATTCCTGATCACTTCATCTGCAAACTCGCTGGTTTTTAAAAGTGTTGCATCTTTCATTAAGTTATAAAAATCTATGGTAACTTTTTTATTCCGGATCGTTTTACCAACTGAATTGGTGATCAGTTCTGCACCATCGTGCCAGTTCATATATTCCAGCATCATAACGCCGCTCAGGATAACAGATGACGGATTCATTGTATTGGTGTTTGCAAAGCGCGGTGCGGTGCCATGCGTAGCTTCGAACACAGCATGCCCGGTAAGGTAATTGATATTTGCACCGGGAGCTATGCCTATACCGCCTACCTGCGCGGCCAATGCATCACTGATATAATCGCCGTTTAAATTTAGCGTAGCTATCACCGAATAATTTTGTGGGGCAAGAAGCGCCTGTTGTAAAAAATTATCTGCAATGGCATCTTTGATAATTATTTTTCCGCCAACAGATGAGATGCGCATTTCTTCATTGGCAACTGCTTCACCACTTTCTTTTTTGGTGGCCTCCCATTGATTCCAGGTATATACAAAATTTCCAAATTCCCTGGCGGCCAGTTCGTATCCCCAATTTTTAAAAGCGCCTTCTGTAAACTTCATGATATTGCCTTTGTGTACGATTGTTACCGAAGGCATTTTGTTGGCAATGGCATATTTAATTGCCGCGCGTATCAGTCTTTCTGAGCCTTCCTTGCTTACCGGCTTTATCCCGAATGAAGAAGTTTGGGGGAAGCGAATATTTTTTACATGCAGTTCGTTTTGTAAAAAATCCAAAAGCTTTTTTGCTTCCGGTGTGCCCGTCATGTATTCTATTCCTGCATAAATATCTTCTGTATTCTCCCTGAAAATTACCATGTTCACTTTTTCAGGTTGCCACATAGGTGAAGGAACACCTTCAAAATATTTAACAGGCCGCAGGCAAACATACAAATCAAGTTCCTGTCGCAGCGCTACATTCAGGCTGCGAATACCTCCGCCAACCGGTGTTGTTAACGGCCCTTTGATGGCCAGCATATATTTCCGGAAAGCATTCATGGTTTCATCCGGCATCCAAGTTCCTGTTTTATTAAATGCTTTTTCGCCTGCCAGCACTTCCATCCATTGTATCTTCTTTTTACCGGCATAGGCTTTTTCGATGGCAGCATCAAAAACCCTTACGCTTGCTTTCCAGATGTCCGGTCCAATACCATCTCCTTCAATAAAAGGTATAACAGGATTATCCGGGACAACCAATTTTCCATCGGCGCCCATGGTGATCTTTTGTTCTATCATGCTAAAAATTTATTAAACAATTCATCCATTCGTTCTCAAATTTTACCCCTTCATATTTTTTGTAAAAATTAATGGCGGGTTCGTTCCAGTCGAGCACCTGCCAGGAGATACCACAAAATTTTTTTTCTTTTGCTTCTTCAATGAGTTTATCAAATAATAATTTTCCCGTTCCCTTACCTCTTGCCTGTTCTGTAACGATAAAATCTTCCAGGTACATACGCTGTCCTTTCCAGGTACTGAACCTGATATAATACATTGCAAAACCAATCACTTCTTTTTTATATTCTGCCACAAATGCCCACCATACAGGGTTTTGGCAAAATCCACTATCTGTAAAATGTTCCTGCGTAATGGTTACATCATCAGGCGCTCTTTCATATACTGCTAATTCTTTAACGAGTTCCAGCATTTTCACGCAATCCTTTTTTTCTGCTTTTCTTATTACAATTTCCATCTTTTCAATTTGGTTATTTCAAAACATTAACGCAAGGCCTGGTCCAGGTCATTCAAAATATCTTCCACATTTTCAATTCCAACGCTCATCCTGATCAGGCCGTCGGTGATGCCATATTTTTCCCGCTTTTCTTTGGGCACGCCAAAGTGTGTCATGGATGCAGGATGGGAGAGAAGGGTGTCGCAGGTTCCTAATGATACGGCCCTTACGCACATTTGTAAATTATCAATACAATCCTTTGCTGCCTGCATACCCTTAAGTTCAAAACTTAACATGGCACCGGGATGTTTCATTTGCTTCAAAGAGGTAAGGTGATCAGGATGTGAATCAAGGCCTAAATAATTCACTTTCTTTACTGATACATGGTTCGATAAAAATGTTGCCACCTTCAATGCATTGCTGCAATGGCGATCCATTCTTACCTCGAGTGTTTTCATTCCCTGTACCAATAAAAACGCATCGAAAGGATTTGCATTTCCTCCCAGCAACCGGTGCACTTTGGTGATCCGGTGTTCCATATGCTCAATATCTTTCCCTACCAAAGCGCCGCCGATGGCGGTTCCATGGCCATTTAAAAATTTTGTGGTGGAATGAAAAACATAATCAACTCCATATTTGAAAGGTTGTTGTAAGTAGGGAGTGGCAAAAGTATTATCTACTGCAACGATCAAATTATGAACTTTGGCAAGCCTTGTTAGCGCTTCCAGGTCCACACACTGTATTGTTGGATTGGCAGGTGTTTCCAAATAAACCATTTTTATGGTAGTATCTTTTTTTATAGCTGCTTCTGCAGCATTCAAATCCCGGAGGTCAATAATTATTGCTTCAATTCCCAGGCCCGGCAAAATATTTTCCATCAGTTCCTGCGAGCCACCATACAAAGAAAAATGGGTGAGTATTTTATCCCCGGATTTTAAGGTACCTAATAATAAAGTTGACAATGCCGCCATTCCACTGGCATGCAAAATTGTTTTTAATTTTATTGGCTCCGTGTTTTCAGCCGCAACACCAAAACCTTCCAGCGCCGATATTTTTTCCTCTGCTTCTGTCATAGTAGGATTGCCCCAGCGGCTGTAGATATATCCTTTTTCTTCACCTTTAAAACGCTGCATTCCCTGGTCTGCATTATCGAACAGGTAAGTGCTGCTGGCATAAATGGGAGTGAGGTGCGCATAATTTCCATCGGGGGTATGGCCACTATGAATGGCTACTGAACCAAATCCTGACAGCGGAAATTTTTTAGAAGCCATGTTGATAATTAAAGATGATAAATGAGATTTGAAATATTTAAGTTTGAGCAAAAGTAGGGAAAACATGAAGCAACTTTTACAACAATATGCCGCGTATAATATTTGGGCAAATAAAAAAATAAGTGACGTGGTGAGCCAGCTTTCAGAAGAGCAGATCCACCAGGAAATAGTAAGCAGTTTTCCTTCTGTTTATAAAACCATGTTGCACCTTATGGAAGTAGAGAACGCGTGGTGGGAGCGATTAAAATTAGTTGAGCATCCGGCAATGTCGGGCTGGTTCACCGGAAATTTTGCTGATCTTATAAAAAAATGGATGGAGCTTTCACTGCAATGGGAAGCATGGATCAGGCAAACTAACGATGTAAATATTATGCATGTTTTTGCTTACCAGAATTCTAAGAAAGAGCATTTTAAACAACCGGTTTATGAAATGCTTTTACATTTATTCAATCACCAGACTTTTCACCGCGGGCAGTTAATAACCATGTTGCGCCAGCTTGGAATTGAGAAGATACCGCCTACAGATTTTATTGTTTTTAGCAGGAGTTGGAAGGGTTGAGATATCATCCCGCCTCGGGTAAAACTTCATCCAGCTTATTGTCTTTAATGAATTTATCTTTTGCTTCGGTAAATTCAGTCTGCAAGGCAGTTGCAGCGGTTAGTGCATCGTCCGCTTTTGAATGAATATCCGGAAGTTGTTTTTCCAGCAAACCATTGCCCAGGTTTATATTTTCCGCTTCAAGCTGTGCCACTTTTTTCAGGAGAGATGTCTGGCTATGAACCACATCGTCTAATTCACGAAGTATCTTTTCCATCAGGTGTAACTTATCTATCTTTTCCATTTTATATTATTTTGATTACACGAATATAGGGACACGAATAACACAAATTAAAATAAATCACTAATTACACGAAATAATTTTACACGAATTTTTAGGCACGAATTACACGAATTAGAAAAACATTAAAATCTGGGTAACCAATTCAATCCATGAAAAAAATACAGACACGATCAATCAAATTTAATTTATAAAAATATTCAATTCTTGTTATTCGCATATTTCGTGTAATTCGTGTCTCTTAATTCGTGTAATTCGTTTTGATAATTCGTGTAATTAAGTATTATAGGCCCATGTTACCAAGGTAGCGCCCCAGGTAAATCCTCCGCCAAATGCAGCGAGCACAATTTTATCTCCTTTCTTTAATTTTTTCTCCCACTCCCACAAACAAAGGGGAATTGTTGCCGATGTGGTATTTCCATATCGCTGAATGTTCAGCATTACTTTATCAATTGATAGGCCCATACGGTTTGCAGTTGCGTCAATGATGCGCTTATTGGCCTGGTGCGGAACCAGCCAGGCAATATCGTCGCCCGTTAATTGGTTTCTTTCCAACAATTCAAATGAAACATCCGCCATCCCTTTTACGGCGAATTTAAAAACAGCGGGGCCTTCCTGGTATATATAGTGTTCTTTTGCCATTACCGTTTCTATCGAGGCTGGTTTTGCTGAGCCACCGGCTTTCATGTGCAGGTATTGCATTCCAATGCCATCTGTTTTTAGCAAACTATCAAGTATTCCAAATCCTTCCTCGTTAGGCTCTAATAAGATTGCACCAGCTGCGTCTCCAAATAGAATACAGGTTGTACGGTCGCTGTAATCCGTTATAGCACTCATTTTATCGGTCCCTACAATGACTACTTTTTTATACCGGCCACTTTCAATAAGAGAAGCACCAGTTGTTACACCAAATAAAAATCCGGAACAAGCTGCAGAAAGATCGAAACCGAAAGCATTTACCGCTCCAACTTTAAAACAAATAATATTTGCTGTTGCAGGAAACGACATATCCGGGGTTACAGTGCAACAAATGAGGCAATCAATTTCCGAAGGGTCTATTCCCCTCTTTTTACACAATTCAATTACGGCCGGTGCGCCCATTTCTGAAACACCCTTTCCTTCTCCTTTCAAAATCCTTCTTTCTTCAACGCCCGTTCTTGTTTTTATCCATTCATCATTGGTATCAACCATCGTTTCTAAAATAGCATTGGTTAATCGATATTCAGGAACATATGCACCAACAGCAGTAATTGCTGCTGTAATTTTATTATTCATTACTTTTTTTTTCTGATTAGTTTTTAAAAATACAACTTATTGTTATTAACGATTATCACGTATAAAAACAAATTGCCTAAAAATGTTTATACTCGTTAAAATGGTTATTTTTGATATTACATTACCATGATCGCATATTTAGCAGGCAAATTTTCATATAAAAATCCGGCTGTAGTTTTTGTAGATGTAAATGGGATAGGATATGAGGTTAATATTAGTCTGAATACCTATTCACAAATTCAACACTTAACGCAGGGTAAACTGTTCACTTATTTGCAGGTAAAAGAAGACGCACACACTTTGTTTGGCTTTTTTGATACGCAGGAAAAAGAAATGTTTGTAATGCTTATAGGGGTTTCTGGTGTGGGAGCAGCAACTGCCAGAATGATGTTGTCCAGTATGCGCCCGGATGAAATAAGCAGCGCCATTACACAGGGGAATGCAAAAATGCTCGAAAATGTGAAAGGAATTGGCCGGAAAACTGCTGAAAGACTGGTACTTGAATTACGGGATAAAGTGAATAAACTCCCACCAGATGGTAATCTTTCCTACATTAAGGGCAATAGTTTGCAGCAGGATGCGTTAAATGCACTAGTGGCTTTGGGTATAAGCAAGCCCGTTGGAGAACTGGCATTGAATAAGATAACACAATCAGATCCAACTATAAATCAATTAGAAGAACTTATAAAAAAAGCATTAAAAGCCATTTGATAAAACTCTACTTTAATTAATTTTATTGAATGCTGCTTAATAGAAAACTAACCACAAGAATGCATGGCTATGGAGGATTGTGTTTAGTCCTTTTTTTGATTTCCACCTCTTTTATACAAAAAGCGAACGCATTCCATTTAGACAGAACAGATTTCCAGGATACAACCTTCCCAAAAAAAGATTCCCTTCCTTACCCGATACACGACAGGCGTGGTGATTTTGTTTCTGATAATCGAAGAACATTTGATCTTAAGCAACCCTCAAATATAAAAGATTCTATAGCATACGATCCTGCTACAAAAAGATATTATGTTTATGAAAAAATAGGGAACAGGTACTATAGAACCCCTACCTGGTACACCTTTGACGAGTTTATGGCCATTGAAGCCAGCAAGGAAGAAAAGGAATATTTCAAAAAAAGAGCCAATACCTTAAACATCCTGAACAGGGGTTCGGTTAAGCCAAAACTCAATGTATATGATAACCTGTTTAACCGGTTATTTGGCAATGGGAAAATAGAAATTCAGCCCCAGGGAAATGTGGATATAACAGCGGGTTACCAGGGACAAAATATCAAAAATCCTACCCTGCCGGAAAGGGCCCGTAAAAACGGTGGTCTCGATTTTGATATGGCAGCGCAATTGAATGTGAATGCCAACATCGGTGACAAATTGAAATTCCCCATTAGTTATAATACGCTTGCCAACCTGGATTTTACCAACCAGTTAAAATTAGATTATACAGGTTTGGATGATGAGATATTGAAGCGATTTGAAGCCGGTAATATTTCATTTCCATCCAGAAGTACTTTAATTCCCGGCGCTCAATCATTATTTGGAATAAAAACACAATTGCAATTTGGTAAATTATTTATTACCGCCGTTTTAGCCAATCAAAAATCACAACGCCAGTCACTCAACCTGCAAGGCGGAGCCGCTGCACAGCAGTTCGAGATCAAGGCCGACGAATACGAAGAGAACAGGCATTTTTTATTAGGTCAATATTTTAGAAATACATATAATAAAACGATGAGCAACCTGCCCGCTGTTATTACACCGGTGCAAATATTAAGAATGGAAGTGTGGGTAACCAATAAAAACGGGACCACTATTGATGCAAGAGAAATTGTTGGACTAATGGACCTGGGTGAAACCAGTCCTTACCGTCCATTCACAGCTACCGGAAATTTACCGGCTAATAATGCGAATAATGAATACAGTTTAATAACATCAACACCAAATATCCGGAACCCGGCCCTGGTAACAAACCTGCTTTTAAATCTCCCGGTACCTTTGAGCCCGGTTCAGGATTTTGAAAAAACATTTGCCAGGAAACTGGATTCATCACAATATGTTTACAATTCCAGGGTGGGATTTATCTCTTTAAGTCAGCCATTGCAGCCAGACGAAGTGCTGGCTGTTGCTTATCAATACACTTACAACGGACGGGTTTACCAGGTGGGAGAATTTTCCCAGGATCAATCCCCCGATTCTTCTACCGGCCAAAAAATATTATTCTTAAAATTATTAAAAGCAACTTCCCAGCGGCCTGCACTTCCCATATGGCAGCTAATGATGAAGAATGTTTATAGTGTTGGCTATGGGTATCTTGAAAGACAGGATTTTAAACTGGATGTTTTATACCAGGAGCCGGGCCTTGGCACAAAGCGTTATTTCCCTTATGGAAATAAAAACCAGGGTACTCCCATTTTAACTTTAGTGAATTTAGACAGGCTGAATAATCAAAATGATCCGCAGCCGGATGGGGTATTTGATTACGTAGAAGGGTATACGGTTATCCCACAGTACAGTCGTGTTATTTTCCCGGTGCTCCAACCTTTTGGGCGGGATCTTGCCACTCAAATCTATACTGCTCCTCCGGCCACGGCGAAGGATACTTTGTACTATGCTTTATACGATTCCATAAAAGCTGTAGCACAACAGTTCCCAAATCTTGACAGGTTTATTTTAAAAGGTTCGGCAAAAACATCTTCTTCTTCTGACATAAGTATCGGATATAATATTCCACAGGGATCGGTGAGAGTGACAGCAGGCGGCCAGCAATTAAATGAAAATATTGACTACACCATTAATTATGATTTGGGAACGGTGAAAATAATTAACCAGGCCATCATTAATGCCGGGTTACCGGTGCAGGTAAATTTTGAGAACAATGCAAGTTTTGGTTTGCAGCAAAAAAATTACATGGCATTGCGACTGGATTATCTTGTAAGGAATACTGCAAAATCGCAACTATCAATTGGCGGAACCATCGTTAGGCTTGGCGAAAGACCATTTTTTACAAAAGTGGATTATGGTGAAGACCCCATAAGAAATACCATGTATGGTGCTGATGTAAATTACCGCAGGGATGTACCACGGTTAACTAAATTACTCGACAAATTACCTTTTTATCATACAAGTGCTCCTTCCAGCATAAATTTTTATGGTGAAGGTGCTTACTTTCAGCCGGGTCATGCCCCGGAGATCGGCAAGGGTAACAAAGGCCTCGTTTACATCGATAATTTTGAAGGCAGCAAAAGTGATATTGATCTGCGTTTTCCGCCAATTAGTTGGGTACTTGCCTCCACCCCATTGGGTGCTACTGACCGTAATGGCGCCATTCTTTTTCCCGAAGCAGCTTTAAATGATAACCTGGATTATGGAAAGAACAGGGCAAGAATTGCGTGGTACCAGATAGAGCCAACTTTACAGGATCCACGAAGTGTAAATAATCCATTGCGATTAAATAAAAACGAACTGTCTGATCCAAGAGTAAGGGCTATTTCTCAATCTGAAATATTTCCACAGCGTACCACAGAATTTGGATTGAATCAATTGATAACTTTTGATCTTTCCTATTCCCCTACAGACCGCGGGCCTTATAATTATGACGCTGCCCTTGGAAGGGTAGATGCCAGTGGAAAATTGCTTGCCCCGCGCCAGCGCTGGGGTGGATTGATGAGAAATATTGACCAGACTGATTTTGAAACTGCCAACGTAGAATATATTGAATGCTGGATTCAGGATCCGTTCATTAATAAACCAACGAGCAATGGCGGAAAATTTTATATCAACCTGGGTAATATTTCTGAAGATGTTTTAAAAGACAGCCGCCGGTTTTATGAAAACGGTTTGTCAACCCCTAATGCCCCGGCCTTGGTTGATACATCGGTGTGGGGCGTAATACCACGAAATCCTGTACAGGTAACCAATGCCTTCAGCAATGATCCCAACGACAGGAAATACCAGGATGTTGGATTTGACGGACTGAACGATAGCGGCGAAGTTGCTAAAAGAAGAAATGATTATTTAAATATTCTTGCTACCAATTTTGGTGTTGGCTCAAAAGCTTACCAGGATGCTTTGAATGATCCTTCCAGTGATGATTATCATTATTATCGCGGCGATGATCTTGATAAACAAAACTCAGGTATTTTAGACCGCTACAAAAGATTTAATAACCCACAGGGAAATTCACCCATTGCAGATAATAATGCAGTGTATTCATCGGCAGCAACATTATATCCCGACCAGGAAGATGTGAACCGCGATAACACACTCAATGAAACGGAAGAATATTTTCAATATATCGTTGACCTGAAACCGCCTACTGCATCACAAATGCAAATAGGGCAAAATTATATAGTTGATAAAAAAGTAGTGCCTATTAAACTGGCAAATGGAGCTACCAGGAGCGAAACCTGGTACCAGCTTAGGATCCCGGTAAATTCATACGAGAGAAAAATAGGCAACATCCCCGATTTTAAGTCTATCCGTTTCATAAGAATGTTCCTCACGGATTTTGATGACAGTGTTGTTGTGCGTTTTGGTAAACTTGACCTGGTAAGAAATACATGGAGGAAATTCCAGTATAAAATTGATACTACGGGCAATTATGTTGCAGAACCTTCAGATGCAGAATTCAATGTGGGAGCAGTTAACATTGAGGAAAATGATAAACGCACACCATTGCCTTACCGCACACCACGCGAAATATTCAGGGAGCAAACCATTAGTAATAATGGAGTAAATCTTTTGCAAAATGAGCAGGCACTGAGTTTGCAATTTTGTAATCTTGCACAAAACGATGCCAAAGGGGTTTTTCAAACTTTTGCCAACAAAGATCTCAGGAATTTCAGAAAACTGCAGATGTATATTCATGCAGAAAAATTTCCTAATACTTTTTTAGAGAACGGTGATCTTACTGCAGTATTCCGGCTCGGTACTGATTTTGTAGGCAATTATTACGAGGTTAGAATTCCTTTGAAATTAACGCCGCTTAATACCGGGCTTGATCCCAACAGTGATGCCTACAATGATACACTCTGGACACCTTCAAATAGTCTTGACCTTGATCTGCAAACCCTTACCAAAATAAAAACAGCACGCAATTTATCCAATACACCACTTAATAAATTTTACGGACAACTGCAGGCTAACGGTGCCACATACTCGATAATTGGTAATCCAAATATCGGGGAAATAAAAGGCATGCTGATGGGCATTGAGAATACCAAAGTGGAAACGGCTTGCGGTGAAATATGGTTCAATGAATTGCGCCTCTCCTCGCTCGACGAGACGGGTGGCTGGGCTGCCCTGGGGCGGCTGGATGCAAACCTTGCAGACCTGGGTACAATCTCCCTTTCGGCCAATGCACATACCAATGGATTTGGTACTTTGGAGCAACGGGTAACAGAAAGGTATAAAGATGATTTTGTTCAGTTTGATGCGGCGGCAAATCTTGAACTGGGAAAACTATTGCCAAAGAAAACCGCACTTTCAATTCCATTTTATGCAAGTTATTCGCAGGCGGTAAGTACACCGCAATATGATCCGTATGATCTTGATATAAAATTGAAAGACAAGCTTAAATATTCGGATAAATCTATCCGCGATTCCATAAAAAATGGGGCCATTGATTTTTCATCTATTAAAACAGTAAACTTTACCAATGTTCGTAAAAACAAAACAAATGGCAAAAAATCGAAGCCATGGGATATTTCAAATCTTGATCTCAGCTATTCATACACCAAAGCACATGCTCACAACCCGCTGATAGAGTACAATGATGTTACCAAGCAACGGGCAGGCCTCGGATACAATTATGCGCCACAGCCAAAATATTTTGTTCCATTTAAAAAATTATTTAAAAGATCAAAAACGCACTGGTTCGACCTGGTAAAGGATTTTAATTTTAATCCATATCCATCACAGGTAAGTTTCAGGGCAGATGTGTACCGGCAGTTTGGTGTTATTAAACCAAGAAGTGTTGGCGAAACCAAATATGCAATTCCGGAAACGTACGACAAATACTTCACGTTCGACAGGTATTACATCCTTACGTGGGATCTTACACATTCTTTGCATTTTGATTATTCTGCTATCAACAATGCAAGGATAGATGAGCCTTACGGGCGACTTGATACAAAACAAAAAAGAGATACGGTAAAACAGAATTTTTTCAGCGGAGGCAGAAATGTTGTGTTCACGCAAACTGCTAATTTCTCTTACGTTTTTCCAACAACAAAGTTACCGTTGATCGACTGGACCTCTCTGCGGCTGAGGTATGGCGCCACTTACCGCTGGATCGGGGCTTCCCGTCTTGCTGTTAATCTTGGTAATTTTTTAGAAAATGGCCAGCAGGAAGAAGCCAATCTTCAACTCGATTTTTCACGGTTGTATAATAAATCCAGATGGTTGCGTGCCCTTAACCAGCTACAACAAAATCCGTCCACACCGCCGGTTAACAAACAGGCCAATGCATACGATTCATTAAATAGCAATAATAAAAATAAAAAAATACAGAAGATCAAAGATCCAAATGCATTGCCTGAAATAAATGGTATTGCCAGAGTATTTGGAAAATTATTAACGAGTGTGAAATCGGTTAATGCAACATTCTCTGAAAATAGCAATACAAGGTTGCCAGGTTATACAGACAGTACCCAATATCTTGGAGAGAATTTTAAAAGTATGGCACCGGGTTTTGATTTTATTTTAGGAAGGCAGCCTGATTCAGCATGGCTGAACCGTGCTGCCAGAAGGGGTTTGATAACAAAGGATTCTAATTTCAATGACCTCTTTCAGCAAAGGTTTGACCAACGTTTTACACTGGCTGCCCAGCTGGAACCATTCCGTGATTTTACAATAGATGTAAACGTTGATAAAACATTTAATAAAAATTACAGTGAAACTTTTAAAGACACTACTGGCACGGGCGATCATTTTGCACACTTAAGTCCGTATGCAGGTGGAGGCTTTAATGTTAGTTACATCGCCTTTAAAACATTATTTGGAAAGTATGATCCAAACCGAATTTCACAAACGTTTCTGAAATTCGCGGAATACCGCCAAATATTATCCAGCCGTTTGGGTAAACAAAATCCTTATAGCCAGGTTGTTGGTGCGGATGGTTATTATCTTGGTTATGGAAGATATGCTACAGATGTGCTGATACCTGCCTTCATAGCGGCTTATACAGGGCGTGATCCGGAAAAGGTTTCTCTTATAAAACAGAATGATCCTAATTTAAAATCCAACCCGTTCCGTGGCATTAAGCCATTACCAAACTGGAGAATTTCTTATACAGGCTTAAGCAGGATAAATGGCCTGGATAAAATATTTACCAACTTTACTCTTACACATGCCTATACGGCCAGTTTAAGTATGAACAGCTTTACTTCTGCATTGCTGTACCAGGATGTTTCAAGATTTGGTTACCCTTCATTCATTGACAGTTCAAATAATTTTATACCATTTTTCCTGGTGCCGAATGTTACCATCCAGGAACAATTTTCTCCTCTTCTTGGTATCGACTTTAGCCTGGTAAACCAACTCACCGGCAAGTTTGAATACATTAAACAACGGCAGTTGAGCTTAAGCCTTATCGATTACCAGCTAAGCGAGGTACGCTCAACACAATTTACCATTGGCGCAGGATATCGTAAGCGTGGCCTGAAGCTTCCTTTCAAAGTTCCATTTTCAAAAAAAGACAGCAAGCAGCTGGATAATGAGTTGAGTTTTCGTTTTGATTTTACCATTAGGGATAATGTTACCTCTAATAGCAGGCTATCTGATCTTAGTTCATTTGCAACCGGCGGTAGTAAAGAGATCACCATAAACCCAACATTAGATTATTATATCAGTAACCGGGTAAATGTAAAATTGTATTTCGAGCAGCGACGTGTAAATCCATATATTTCTTCATCAGCGCCACAGGTTAATACAAGAGCTGGTGTTCAGGTAAGAATATCATTGGCACAATAGTGTAAACAAAACAGCATGCATTGGCGATACAGAAATTATAACTTCGAACATATTTTTATCATATTTGGTTTTCCATTGCTGTTATTTGCAACAACAAAAAAACGTTAAAGTAGATCGCTACCGGGAGAAAGGAATTGTAAAATTTATCTTTCAAAATACGATAAAGGCGTAGCCAGTACGCGTGATACACTTGCATAATTAAGTTATATTATTGAACATTACCGAAACGGAATAAAGCAGAGCACAACACTTGATACATTGTTGCGAAATAAAATTGCATTTACTACATCTGAAAAATATGATCTTATAAATTTCCTGAATACCCTCACTGATTCTGTTTAATAAAGAATCCACGGTATTCAAAACCATGATCCCGTGGGAATAAAAAACCCGGAGTTAATCAGGCTCCGGGTTAAGTTATCAGCAAGCATACAACAAAAACTATTTTACTTTTTTAAACATGATTATATAACCACAAATGCCTTTCTTTTTTAATTTATTAACCTGAACAGGCTTTATCATGTGATATTCGGAAAATTTAGGAATGTAAGAATAACTGATGATATTGCTTTCCATTCCGTTACCAAAATGTTTTATATAAATTACCTGTTTTTCATCGTAATCATACATCCTCACTTCATATAATTTTGATGACATATCTCCTATAAATGCGAACTGGTACCAACTTCCCTGATTTAACGGCACAATTACCGGCATTTCATATTCACTCTCCATCGTCATCGTTGCTTCTTTTACAACTACAAAACCCTGCCTGTAAAAAAGCAATTTTAAACTATCTGCCTGTGATTTAAGGGTAGAATCAAAACAAGAAACCTGTCTAATAACGTTTTGCGCGTGTACACTAAAAGTTAGCATGGCACATACCGTTAAAGTCAATAAACAGTTTTTTACTGGATTCTTCATTAATTGATATTGGAAAAATTCTATAAGCAATCTACTAAACTTTTTCCGGATCAACGGACGAAAAAAGTTAAAAATTCTTCTTTGTGCAAATAACGTTTTGATATAACTATGTATTGTTCTACACTGGCTATTTTTTGTTAAAATAGATGGCATTAGCCTGGGCTGTTGCCGTAATTACCAGGTCGTTTATACATACATTTCCAGGTAAAGAGCAACAATAATAAATAACATCTGCTATATCGGATGCATGTAATGGCATATATCCTTCATAAGTTTTGGCTGCCATTGATTTATCTCCCTTAAATCTTACTAGTGCAAATTCTGTTTCTACTGCGCCAGGGTGTACAGCGGTAACTTTAATATTATGTTTTAGAAGATCAATGCGCATAGTTTTGCTGATGGCATCTACAGCCGTTTTACTAACGCAATAAATATTTCCCTTTTCATATATCTCTTTACCCGCAACGGACCCAAGATTTATTATATGACCCTTGTTTCTCGTTACCATGTGAGGGAGTATTGACCTGGTTACATAAAGCAATCCATTTACATTTGTTTGCAACATCGTATCCCAGTCATCCAGGTTTGCCTCATCAAAAAAATCCCTGCCCAGTGCTAACCCCGCATTATTTATAAGGATATCAACCGCCTGCCATTCTTCTGGCAATTTTTCCAGAGCGGAAAAAACTTTTAGCCGGTTTTGTACATCAAGAACAATCTCAAAAACTTTTACTTTGAATTCCTTTTGTAAAGATTTCTTTAATTCGATAAGCCTGTCTTTCCTTCTTCCTGTAATGATAATATCATCGCCATTACTTGCAAATTTTTCTGCACAGGCTTTACCAATACCTGAAGTTGCACCGGTAATAAAAACTATTCTGCTCATAAACACTGATAAAGATGATAAAACTATTTGTTTCCGGATTGTTTGGAATACAGGTATTTACTATTTGATTGCTACGTGCCTTATTGTGTTAATGTTGCAATCTTTTTCCCACATTCTATCGCACTAACACCATAGAGCCTTTTTGTATTATTTTTTTATTCTGGTAATCTATTCCTTCAACAATCCAAACATAGGCTGCTGCATCTTGTGGCTTGCCTTTGAAGGTTCCATCCCATCCTTCACCTATCCGGTTGGTAGCGAACATTAATTGCCCCCACCTGTTAAAAACTTTAAAGTAAGTTATCTGTTTCATACCAATAGCTATTGGCCGGAAAACACGGTTAACTCCATTCGGACTAAATGCATTTGGAACATACAGGCCGGGTTTCACCTTATAAACAATTACATCGATTGTATCAGTTGCTGAGCAACCAGCTATGGTGCTAACTTTTAAGACGTATTGCTGGTTATCATTCAGTACGGCTACAGGATTTGGAATAGTATTATTATTGAGCCCCGTAGATGGGGTCCATAAATAAACCTCTCCGCCGGTACCATTCAGTAATAATGGTTGTGCAACCACCACTATAGTATCGCGCGGCCCTGCATCGGCCACAACTTTTTGAACCTTTATGAAAACAGTGTCCATCACGGTTTTCGGACATCCCAAAACATCTCTAACGGATAAGATATAGCGAATATCCCTGTTTGGATTTGCTAAAGGATCCGCGATGTTTGGATTATTGAGAAAAAATGCGGGCGACCAGTTATAAATACTACCTCCGCTGGCATGCAATTGTGCAACGGTGCCTGCACAAATAGTTGTATCATTTCCACCAATGGCTTTTGGATAAGGTGCAACAGTTATAATAAGATTATCAGACTTTTTGCATTTGCCGATATTACCCACCAACTGGTATGTTGTGGTAACAGGTGGTGTTGCTAACGGGTTTTTTGCGGTGTCAGAATTTAAATATAAAACCGGGCTCCATTGATAATGCAAGGCATCACTTACCGGATTCAATGTAATAGCATCGCCCTGGCAAATAGTGGTGTCATTACCTGCGTTCAATGTTACAAAGGGTTTTACATTCACAAAAACAGAATCTTTGCCCACACACCCAAACGGATCAGTAAGTGTGGCGAAATATTTTGTTGGTACATCCGGACTTACAAGTGGCGTATGCGTATTCTGATTATTTATATTGTAATTGGGGGTCCAGAATATATTTCCATTACCAATAGCATTTAATTGCAAAGTATCTATTACACATATCAGGGTATCATTTGTAAGAGCGAGATCGGGCTTGTCTTTTATTTCTATGGTTGCAATGGCAGTTCCTTTACAACCCTTGCTGTTGCCTGATGTTAAACTCACAGTATACATCCCGGCGCTTGCAAATGTGTAGGTTGGATTTTGTTTGGAAGATGTATCCGCGATGTTGGTAGGATCACCAAAATTCCATTGCCATGAATTTACAGAGCCATACTTGCTCTTGGTGGTATCAGTAAACTGGATGGCTGTATTTTTACATTGGCCTGCAGTAATAAAACCCGGGAAAAATCCAGGGTACACACCAACTGTTGTAACTGCGCTATCCGCACACTGGCTCCCTTTATTTACATATAAATGCACCATGTACATACCGGTATCTGTATAAACATGGGATGGGGTGGCTGAGGTTGAAGAATTATTTGCCCCTGATGCGGGATCACCAAATGTCCATAAAAAACTGGTGTCGAGCAGTGAAGTATTTGCATTTTGAAAGTTCACATTAAAACCATCACAGGTAACCGGTATGGGATCCAACTGGGCTCCTGCAAAATCACAATTGCTAACGTTTACAATAAAATCTTTCTGATGAGAAGCTATAACTACTCCATTCCTGAATGATATTACAGAAACGGCAATTACGTATTTGCCAATATCCGGAGCTATTCCGGAAATTACTCCTGTTTTAGAATTTATAACAGCACTACCTAATGGATTGCCACTTGAATAGGGGAATATATAATTTACAGATTGATAAGGCGGTTGTGAGG
>JACDBU010000187.1 GCA_013694745.1 Chitinophagaceae bacterium | reverse complement strand
ATAAAACAACAACTAACTTTATTTTCAGGTTAAGATATGAGGGCATGCTTTTTAAAAACATTCAGTTCACAAATAAAACACGTTCAAAAAAATAAATAATTAGCTAAATTTATTTTTTACCGGACAGCAATGATTACTAATTAGTAATTAGGAATCAGGAATTGTGCGGAAGAGGAGATTCGAACTCCCACACCCTTTCGGGCGCTACCACCTCAAAGTAGTGCGTCTACCAATTTCGCCACCTCCGCGTTTCAAAAACAATTGGCAATAGTCAATAAACAATTTGCAATATTAATTCTTATTTATTCAGTACAATTCTAAAAGTAGTTCCTTTTCCCAACTCCGATGATCTTACAAATAATTGTCCTTTATGATATTGCTCAATTATTCTTTTTGACAAGGATAGTCCTAATCCCCATCCTCTTTTTTTGGTGGTAAAGCCAGGTTTAAAAACCTTTCCAATATTTTTTTTACTGATGCCCTTCCCGGTATCACTAATGTCTATCAGCACCTGATCAGGTACATTTTTTATCCTGATATTTATTTCGCCTTTACCTACCATTGCATCCAGGGCGTTCTTTAATAAATTCTCAATTACCCAGTCGAACAAAGGTGCGGAGATCATTGCTATCACTGGCGTTTGGCCAACTACTGCCGTTTTAAAAGCAACTTTATCTGTTGATCTTCTTTTAATATAAGCCACCATATTTTCTACCTGTTCCCTAATATCTTTTTCTTCCAGGTGCGGTGTGCTGCCGATCTTTCCAAAGCGATCACTTATCAGCTTTAGCCTGTCAATATCCTTTTCCATTTCTGCAGCGATTATGGAATCATTTTCTTTGTCTTTCAGCATTTCAACCCATCCCTGCAGCGATGATATGGGTGTACCCAGCTGGTGAGCAGTTTCTTTTGCCATTCCCGCCCATACCTGGTTTTGTGTAGATTTATTCCTGGTAGTGATGGCAAATAATGTAATAAATATGAAGAGCGCCACAATGATCAATTGCACGATGGGATAATAGCGCACTTCTTCAAGCAAAGCCGAATTTCCATAATAATAATTGTTTACAAGTAGTGGTTCTTTGCTCAACTCCACACTTATTGCCGCATGTTGGTTTTTAAATTCTGCTACTTTTTTCCTGAGGTAGTTGCTGTCTGATTTTATTTTCAGACTATCGAGATTTAAATATACTCCGGATGGCACATCATTTTTATCCGTTTCGATGATGGGGATATCGGTATTGTCGTTAGTTATTATATTGGTGAGATCCAAAGCCGCAGGTTCCGTAACGGCGGCCCTGGTTTTTAAAGATTGCACCCAAACATCAATTTTTTTCCGTTCATCCACTGCAATTTTTTTGGCAAGAAAATCAGAATAAAAAATAGTTCCGGTAACAATAGCTACTGCCATGAGGGCAAGGGCCGTTCTCCAGTTTATTAATTGTCTGATCATTTAAGCAATTATGTTGTTAGGTATTGAGCTGCTAACAAATCTAGATACAAATTCTAAAAAGTAAATCTTTTATGTTTGTGTATTATTGCTAAAATTTACCCGTTGTCATCTTTACCATCAGTAGCTGTTGTCATTCTTAACTGGAATGGGAGAAAATTCCTTGAACAATTTCTGCCTTCCGTAATGGCATCTTCTTATGATAATTTAGAAATTATTGTAGCAGATAATGGTTCTGCTGATGATTCAGTAAAATTTATTGAAGGCGCCTATCCACGGATCAGGATACTGAAAAATGAAAAGAACGAGGGATTTGCCCGGGGCTACAATACCACGCTCAAGCAGGTTACCGCTGATTATTATGTGTTGCTCAACAGTGATGTTGAAGTGCAGCCAAACTGGATACAACCTGTTATTGAATTAATGGAGTCAGATGTTTCCATTGCCGCCTGCCAGCCAAAATTATTATTCTATCATGATAAGAAGATGTTTGAGTATGCAGGGGCATGTGGAGGCTGGATAGACGGGTTTGGTTATCCTTTCAGCCGGGGAAGGGTGTTTGATATTTGCGAACAGGACACCGGGCAATATGACGATGTTAAACAAATATTCTGGGCTACCGGCGCCGCATTATTTGTAAGGGCCAGTATTTTTAATAGTATCGGGGGGTTTGATGAATATTTTTTTGCGCACCAGGAAGAGATTGATCTTTGCTGGAGAATGCAACATGCCGGGTATAAAATTTATGTGGTCCCGGAGTCAGTAGTTTACCATGTTGGTGGCGGCACTTTGCCAATGGGAAATAAAACGAAGGTGTTTTTAAATTTCCGGAATAACCTCATCATGCTCACGAAAAATTTACCTGCAGCACAGGCATTGTGGAAGATACCTTTCAGGATAGGGCTCGATAACCTGGCGGCCTGGAAGGGGTTACTATCTGGTAACAGTGTAACATTTATTTCAATCTTAAAGGCGCACCTGCATTACCTGAAATGGCTTTTTTTTTACAGGGGCAAAAGTGGTGGTCAACACAAAATAAAGTCAGCGCTGCAGGGTGTTTATCCCGGTCTGGTTATCTGGAATTATTTTATACAGAAGCAGAGAACTTTTTTTGAAATAGTAAAAAACAAAAAATGATTTTTACCCGTAATCTGTTAATTTTGTACTGCAAATATTTAGTTTATGGAACAGGAAGAGATCATAGATAATACAGATAAGGATTTTGCCCATAATTGGGTTTCCTCCTCAAGATTTTTATTTTATTGCCAGCTGGTGCTGGTATTTGCATTATTGACCGGTGGTTGCTATGGCCTGTACCAGCATAGGTATAAAGGCAAGCCCGAAGTAGCGGTACCAGCTAATACGCTGTACAACCCGCAATACAAATAAATTTTGGTTACCAACAGGCATTGCCTATTTTTGCAACCCCAATTTTTAGTTCAATACATCGTTTGAAATAGCTCATTTGGCAGAGTATCCGGAATATACGGGAGCAGGGTTGGGAATGATTAGTTCTTTTATTAAAAGCGGAAGTAGCTCATTTGGTAGAGCACGACCTTGCCAAGGTCGGGGTGGCCGGTTCGAGCCCGGTCTTCCGCTCATTTCAGTGTCACCCGGGTGGTGGAATTGGTAGACACGTCCCGATTTAATATCGGGATGGGCAGTAATAGATCTGCTCAAAAAAGTTCTTTAAAATATATATCAACAAGTTTACCCGGGTGGTGGAATTGGTAGACACGTCCCGATTTAATATCGGGATGGGCAGTAATAGATCTGCTTAAATATATATCAACAAGTTTACCCGGGTGGTGGAATTGGTAGACACGTCCCGATTTAATATCGGGATGGGCAGTAATAGATCTGCTTAAATATATATCAACAAGTTTACCCGGGTGGTGGAATT
>JACDBU010000175.1 GCA_013694745.1 Chitinophagaceae bacterium | reverse complement strand
GTCCAGGATAGCCCGCTGAACTTTATCCAGCTCACTTTATCTGCTATCGTTTTTTTGGAAGCAACATCCATAACAAATGCCTGCTGCCAGTCACTGCCTGCTTCGGCGATCAGGTAAGCTGCAAACTTTTTATTTTTACTAAAAGAGGGAGTGCCAACAGCTGCTGTTCCATCATTACTCATTTTGTTGGGGTCAATAAATACTTCGGGTGTACCATTGATTCCATTCTGCCTGTATAAAATACTTTGATTTTGCAGGCCGTCATTCTTGTAGAAATAATAGTAATCACCTTCTTTGAAAGGGGAAGTATATTTTGGATAATTCCACATCTCTTCCAGCTTTTGTTTAACCGCCGCCCGGAATGGTATTTTGGAAAGATAATCCTGTGTTACTTTGTTCTCTGCGGCTACCCATGCTTTGGTTTCACTGCTGTTATCATCTTCCAGCCACCGGTATGGATCAGCCACATTGGTCCCAAAATAATTATCCGTTTGATTTACGGTTTTTGTTATGGGATAATTTAATTGGGCATTTGCCGAAAATATTATCAGCAAGAGCGGGAGGAGAGTGAAATATTTATGCATGTGCTTTATTTATATTCAAGATAAAAAAATGTAACGGATTGTCCACAAAAATTGTTTTCGAACTAAATGTGTATTTTTGACACATTAATTTTTGAATTGATTTGCAGGAATTTTCTTTTCTTTAATCATGGATAAAAAGGTTACAAAGATCGGTGTATTAACTTCTGGCGGTGATGCGCCCGGTATGAATGCTGCGATCAGGGCGGTTGTGCGCACGGGAATTTATAATGGCCTTGAAGTTTACGGCATCTTGCGAGGATATTCCGGGATGGTGGATGGCGATATAATTAAAATGGAAAGTAAAAGTGTAGCCAACATTATCCAGCGGGGTGGTACCATTTTAAAAACGGCAAGGTGCAAGGAATTTTATGACCTAGAAGGCAGAACCAAAGCCTATAAACATCTCAAAAAACATGGCATAAACGGGCTCGTAATAATTGGTGGTGACGGCTCCTTTCGCGGAGCACAAATTTTTAGTAATGAATTTGATATGCCCTGTATTGGTGTTCCCGGAACAATTGATAAGGATATTGCAGGTACTGATTTTACTATTGGTTTTGATACAGCAGTGAACACAGCTGTAGAAGCAATTGATAAGATACGTGACACCATGGATGCCCATGATCGTTTATTTGTTATTGAAGTTATGGGTCGCGATTCCGGGTACATTGCCCTGCACAGCGGCATTGCTACCGGCGCTGAGAATATTATCATACCGGAAAAAGTAACAGATATTGAAGACATTTTAGATCAGCTGTCAGAAAAAGAAAGAAGGCAAAAACTGGTAAACTTAATTGTAGTAGCTGAAGGAAAATTTGGAGGCGCTAATGAAGTTGCAAAGGTTATAAAAGAGCGGATGCCTCAACAGGAAGTTAGGGTTTGCATACTTGGCCACATCCAGCGCGGTGGTTCACCAAGTTGTTTCGACAGGCTTGTGGCGAGCCGGATGGGATATGCAGCCGTAGAATGTTTACTCGAGGGGCGTCACAATTTATTTGTGGGCATACTCAATAACCGTATGCATTATATTCCGCTGAATGAAGCAGTAAAGAAAAAACAACGCATCAGTGAAGACTGGATGAAGATCGTTAAGATACTTTCGAGTTAATGGATTAACCAGCAACGAGAAACAAAAACGAGCAAAAAGAAACGAAAAAAAAATGTCAAAAAATATTGGAAAATACCTACACCGGCATATGGATAAACAAGCCGGCATTGAGCATACGATAAAAAGAACAAAGATCGTCGCAACTGTAGGCCCCGCCTGTGATACATACGATAAGCTGCTGGACCTGGTGAAGGCTGGGGTAAATGTTTTCCGGCTTAATTTTTCACATGGGTCGCATGAAGATAAAGCACGTATCATAGACCTCATCAGGCAGATAAATAAAACCGAGCCCTATAATATTGCGATCCTTGCCGATCTGCAAGGCCCAAAATTACGGGTTGGTGAAATTGAAAATGATGCCCTGGAAATTAATCCCGGCGACGTACTAACTTTTACAAATACAAAATGTATTGGCACCAAAGAAAAAATATATGTGAGTTATCCCAATTTGCATTCCGATGTAAAAGTGGGCAATCTTATCATGATTGATGATGGTAAGCTAGAGGTAAAAGTTACCGAGATAACACCTGAAAATGATGTGAAGGTTGAAGTGATAATGGGAGGCATTCTCTCCTCAAAAAAAGGCATCAATCTTCCTGATACAAAAATCTCTTTGCCGGCACTAACAGAAAAAGATCTTATTGATCTGGATTTTATCATTGATCAAAATGCAGACTGGATAGCGCTATCATTTGTAAGACAGGTAGAAGACATCCGCGGACTGAAAAAAATATTAAAAGACAGGAACAGCAAATCAAAAGTTATAGCAAAAATTGAAAAGCCGGAAGCGCTGCTTCATATCAGGGATATCATAATTGAAAGTGATGGTATAATGATAGCACGCGGTGATCTTGGAGTTGAATTGCCGGTAGAAAAAGTGCCATTGATTCAAAAAGATCTCATCCTTAAATGTATGCACCGCGCCAAGCCAGTGATCGTTGCTACGCAAATGATGGAGAGTATGATAGACCGGATAAAACCAAACCGGAGCGAAATTTCAGATGTTGCCAATGCCGTTTTAGAAGGTGCGGATGCGGTAATGCTGAGTGGGGAAACCGCTACAGGCCAGCATCCTACACTGGTAGTTGAAACCATGAGCAAGATCATTTTAGAGATTGAAAAATCAGCATACGATTACGACAGGGATGATATATTAAGACCTCAGCCACACTCTCCTTCTTTTTTGAGCGATGCACTTTGTTATAGCGCCTGCAAACTTGCACAGGATGTTCAGGCCGATGCACTTATCGGCATGACGCAGAGTGGTTATACGGGATTTATGCTAAGTAGTTTCAGGCCCAAATCTCTGCTGTTTATTTTCAGTAAAGAAAAAACACTCATAAATCAGCTAAGCCTCAGTTGGGGGGTACGTGCTGTTTTTTACGATGAAGAAGACAGTTTGGATGATATCATTTTCGACCAGATAAATATTTTGAAAGAGAGAGGATTTTTAAAAGAAGGAGACCTGGTTGTAAATACAGGTAGTACACCAATCGACCAGCATTTGCCTACCAACGTACTTAAGATAACTAAAGTTTCTTAAAAAATAAAAGCAAAGGGCAATCAATTAAATTTTTGATTGCCCTTTGCGTATTGCTGATTGCCCATTGTCTATTGCCTGTTGCCTGTTGCCTATTGCTTATTGACTATTACTTATCGCTACTTGCTACTCGCTACTCACCTAATGCCAGCAACAAATAATAACCGCCGCAATAATACTCCCAACTATATTGTAAGCACCATTGATCAAATGTAATTCCGCAGAGCGTTTCTCATATATATAAGATATAGAAATGGCTGTGGCTGAAAAACATATCCCAGTCAGAGCGCCTAATTTTACGCCATTCATCCACCCGCTTAGCATGAGCTTCTCAGCCAATATTGCCAGACCTATTGAGCAGATAAACATCAGCACAAATGAAGTCATCATTATTTGCGCCATCCCTTTTTTACCATTAGGATCATTCATATTAACACCAGCGTGTTTGATCCATGACTTCTGAAATAAAAATGAATACCAGACAGCGCCTAACAAAAAATATCCAACTGCGCCTAAGAGTACCGCCAGCCAATTGATGTTTGAAAATAATGCTGAGATCATAATAGTTGTTTTGGTTTAAAGATGATTATTGAGAGCCTTACAAAATACAAATTATTTTACCGTGATACAATAGCTGGCTTTCAAAGTCATGCACAACTTTTTAACGTATTAACTGATCAACGGATTAACGGATAAACGGATAAACGTATTACGGATTAACGTATTAACGGCTCATAAAGCTCTCCAGCCTCTTCCTCGCATCACCGCGTATCTTATTTTTTAAATAGCCACTCCAACCTAATAAATAACCGGGCAAACCCAATGCCTGCCTGCTCCATTTATATAAATCGAATTCGTCAGTATGTTCAATAATCTTTTCGTTTTGTATGCGCATATGCGCTTTCACTTTATTGATAACCTTTCGCCCTGTTTTTGAAAATGTATAAGTTGCAATCCAGTTACAGGTTCCATATTCTTCATCAATTTCTATCTTATCAAAAGTGAGCGAAAAATTTTTTGCGTTGCCGGCAAGCATTTGCCACATAGCGCCTACTTCATGCCCCTGCAAAATGCCAAAAACCGGATCGTTGAAAATTGGATTGGCCGCATAACAATCCTGCATGGTTCTGTAATCCAGATTACTAAAAGCCGTATAAAATTTTTGTATCAGTATTGCATTTTCATTCATACATCCAATATACTTTCTTTAAATTTAGAATTCGAAACATATTCAAATGAAAAAAATCATTAACCTGCTAATAGTTATTGCCTGTTACATACCTGTTGTTGCACAGGATCAGGACAGTTCCTGGTTTGTAAATAACTATTATAAAATCGAACGCCTCATTCCAATGCGGGATGGCGTGAAATTATTTACGGCTATTTATATTCCAAAAGATAAACAAGAGCAGCATCCTATACTCATGACACGTACTCCATATTCGTGTGCACCTTATGGAGAAAGTAATTTTGCACCGGTGTGGAGACGATATCAAATGGCATACATCAAAGAAAATTATATCCTGGTGTTACAGGATGTGAGGGGCAGGTATATGAGTGAAGGCGAATTTGTGGATGTGCGCCCATTTAATCCAAATAAAAAAACCAGCAGGGACATTGATGAGGCAAGTGATACTTATGATGCCATAGACTGGATGGTAAAAAATATCCCGGGCAACAATGGTAAAGTAGGTGTGCTGGGAACATCTTACCCGGGCTTTTATGCTACAGAAGCCGCTCTGAGCGGGCATCCCGCCTTGAAAGCAGTTAGTCCGCAAGCACCTGTTACAGACTGGTTCATGGGTGATGATTTCCATCATAAAGGCGCCTTTTTTGCGATGGATGGATTTTCATTTTATTCAACATTCGGTAAACCGCACCCAAAGCCAACCATGAGTTATGGAACAGGATTCACTACTCCCATAAAAGACAATTACAAATTTTATTTACAGGCGGGGGCAGTAAAAAATTTAGACAGGATGATCGGCGACAGCATTAAATTCTGGCATGAATTAAACAAGCATCCAAATTATGATGCATGGTGGCAGGCACGCAATGCAAGAGTGGGATTATATAATGTAAAGCCTGCCATGTTGTGGGTAGGTGGTTTGTTTGATGCTGAAGATTGCTATGGTGCATGGAATGCTTACAAGGCATGTGAAAAACAAAGTCCACAAAC
Organism: Chitinophagaceae bacterium; assembly: GCA_013694745.1. Classification (GTDB taxonomy): domain Bacteria; phylum Bacteroidota; class Bacteroidia; order Chitinophagales; family Chitinophagaceae; genus Ginsengibacter. The sequence continues at coordinate 8,240 of JACDBU010000175.1, read as the reverse complement.
AAAAAGCAGCATCGTTATGGGGCCATGGTACCATGGCGAATGGGGCAGCCAGGATGGAAACTTTTTAGGGAATATTCGCTTTGGCAGTAACACTGCTGCATATTACCAGCAAAATATTGAGATTCCTTTCTTCAATTATTATCTTAAAAACAAAGGCGACGTTGCACAGATAGCAGAAGCAAATATTTTCATCACCGGTGAAAATAACTGGAAGAAATTTGATCAATGGCCGCCGAAGAATGTAACCACAAAAATGTTGTTCTTATCAACAAATAACAAAGCCTCGTTTAATGCAGAGAATCCAGCTATGACAAACCAGAAACAAGAAACATTAGGTGATAAAATAAAATCCCTTGGTGATAAAATTACTTCTGTTTTCAACGCTGATAAACCAACACCGGAATATGATGAATACATAAGTGACCCGTCGCATCCCGTTCCTTACACTGCTGATGTACATGAGCGCAGAACAAGAGAATATATGACCGATGATCAGCGCTTTGCTTCGAGGAGACCGGATGTGCTAAACTTTAAAACCGAGGTACTACAAACTGATGTAACCCTTGCTGGTCCTGTGATTGCTGATCTTATCGTAAGTATTTCAACAACTGATGCAGATTTTGTGGTTAAGGTAATTGATGAATTCCCGGATGATTTTATTTACAGTGCAAACATGGAGGGAAATGGTAAAGAGTTTCCCATGGGTGGTTATCAAATGCTGGTACGCGGGGAGATCATGAGAGGAAAATTCAGGAATAGTTTTGAAAAGCCGGAACCATTTACGCCCGGTAAGATAACCGAAGTAAAATGGGAGTTGCCTGATGTTGCGCACACTTTTAAAAAAGGGCACAGGATGGTGATACAAATACAAAGTTCATGGTTCCCCTTATCAGACAGGAATCCACAGAAATTTATTGATATCTACCAGGCAAATGACAGTGATTTTCAAAAAGCCAGCATCCGCATTTATCATGACGGAACAAACGTTTCAAAAATTATATTGCCGGTACTAAATCAATAAAATGAAAAATACATTTTTATTTTTTCTTTGCCTCTGCGCACTTTATGCAAACAGCCAAACAAGTGATGCGGCAACTTTTGTAAAAGATAACTATACAAAAACCGATACCACTATCACTATGCGTGATGGCATAAAATTGTATACAGTTATTTATATGCCTAAAGATGCATCTCAGAAATATCCCATCCTTATGGAACGTACCCCCTACTCGTCCGCACCATATGGAAATAGCGATTACAACACTAGGATAGGCCCAAATGAAGCCTTGCGAAAAGAGAAATACATTTTTGTTTACCAGGATGTTCGCGGGCGCTACATGAGTGAAGGCCATAACCTGGAAGTGACACCATACATCGCGAATAAAAAAAATAAGAATGATGTTGATGAAAGCAGTGATACTTATGACACGGTTGACTGGCTGGTAAAAAATATAAAAAATAACAATGGCCGCGTGGGATTATATGGCATATCATATCCCGGTTTCTATGCCACAGCATCCTTACCCGGCGCACATCCGGCTATAAAGGCGGTTAGCCCGCAGGCACCAGTTACCGACGAATTTGTTGGGGATGATGCCAATCATAATGGCGCATTTTTTTTGCTGGACAATTTTGATTTCATGAATTATTTTGGCAAGGAAAGAACCGGACCGGTTAAAGATTACAGCGCACAAATGTTCAATATCAATTCAAGCGATCTTTACCATTTTTTTCTTGGCGTTGAACCTTTAAGTAAAACACAGTCTCAAAAATATTTTAACCACCGGAGTTATATTTGGGATGAATACCTGGCTCATGATACCTATGATGATTACTGGAAAGCAAGGAATATCCGGCAGCATTTAAAAAACATTAATATCCCTGTAATGGTGGTTGGTGGCTGGTTTGATGCTGAAGACCTGTTTGGTTCTTTACACACATATGAAGCAATTGAAAACCAAAGTCCGCAAAATAATAATCACCTTGTTATGGGTCCCTGGACACACGGTGCGTGGGGATCTCCTGAATGGACAAAATTTGGAACGTATGATTTTGGAAGCAACACCAGCAAATATTTCCAGGATTCTTTACAAACAAAATTTTTCAATTTCTATTTAAAAGATAAGGGTGATTTCAATGTAGCCGAAGCAACCGTTTTCGAAACCGGAACCAATGTATGGAAAAATTATTCAGCATGGCCACCCAAAAATGTACGGTCAGAAAATTTAATCTTTGCCGATAACGAAAAACTTTCATTTGAAAAAAATAACCTATTTCCGGTACAGGGAAACAAGGAACCCGAAACAAGAAACAGTTATTCCGAATACATCAGCGATCCAAGAAAACCAGTGCCTTATACTAACGGTGTATACCGCTCAAGAAATAATGAGTACATGGTAGAAGACCAGCGCTTTATAGCAAACCGGCCGGATGTAATCTTTTTTGAAACCGATACATTAACCAATGACATAACGGTTACCGGCAGAATTTTAGCAGACCTTTTTGTAAGTACAACCGGTACTGATGCAGATTTTATTGTAAAGGTTATCGATGTGCTGCCCAACAATGAAGTAACGCCTAAAAGCATGCCACGAGGCAGCAGCATGGCTGGTTTCCAGAGATTGGTGCGGGCCGAAGTGATGCGCGGTAAATTCAGGAACAATTATGAAAAGCCGGAGCCATTTATACCAGGTAAGGTGAGCGAAGTAAAAATTATTTTAAATGATGTTAACCATGTATTTAAAAAAGGCCACCGGGTAATGGTGCAGGTACAAAGCAGTTGGTTCCCGCTGGTAGATATCAATCCACAAAAGTTTATGCGTATTCCTGACGCGGTAGAAAATGATTTTCAAAAATCCACGATCCGCATTTATCATGATGCTGCAAATGCATCAAAAATTATTTTACCTGTCTTAATAAATTAATGATGAAAATTATTTTTGTATTGTCGTTGGTACTGATCAATGTTTCTGTTTTTGGGCAAACTATGAATGATATAAATATTGTGCCGGTACCTGCTGAGATGAAAGTGCAACCATCTGCAAAATTTGAGATCAATAACAATACAGAGCTGGTTTTGGAGGGCAGTGGTTTGGAAAGATCTGCCACTTTTTTTAATGATTACCTGCAGCAGTTTTATGGATTTAAATTAAAAATGACCAAAAAAAATACGGCTAAAAATGCGATTATTCTCAATTACGAAAGATTAGATAATATTCTGCCGGGTGCCTATACTTTAAAGGTAAATAATAATGGTGTTTCGATTGCCGGCGATAATGAAACCGGGGTATTTTATGGTATACAAACCTTGTTGCAATTGCTGCCGGTAACTGTGAATTACAAACAACCGATATTAAACCATATACTTTCAATCCCTCAAATAGAGATAAAAGATTATCCGCGTTTTGCTTACAGGGGCATGCACCTGGATGTGTGCCGGCATTTTTTCCCGGTTGATTATGTAAAAAAATACATCGACTACCTGGCGTTCTATAAGTTCAATACTTTTCACTGGCATCTTACAGATGACCAGGGATGGCGGATAGAAATAAAAAAATACCCGAAACTAACGGCAGTGGGTAGTTGCAGAAAACGGACATTGATCGGCCGGTATGGCAGCAATAAATACGACAGCATAAGATACTGCGGATATTATACCCAGGATGATATAAAGGAAATTGTAAAATACGCTGCAGACCGCTACATCACTGTAATCCCGGAGATTGAAATGCCAGGTCATGCCACGGCGGCCCTGGCAAGTTATCCATTTTTGGGCTGTACAAAAGGGCCTTATGAAGTAATGGATACATGGGGAGGTTCACCAGATCCATTTTGCCCGGGCAATGATTCAACATACACTTTTTTAGAAAATGTGCTGGATGAAGTGATGCAATTATTTCCTTCAAAATACATTCATATCGGTGGTGATGAATGTCCGAAAGAACGGTGGAAGACCTGCCCTGTTTGTCAGAAAAGAATTAAAACAGAAGGTTTAAAAAATGAACACGAATTGCAAAGCTATTTTGTAAGGAGGATCGAAAAATACATAAATGGAAAGGGCAGGCAGATCATTGGTTGGGATGAAATTTTAGAAGGTGGCCTCGCTCCTAATGCTACTGTTATGAGCTGGCGGGGTGAAGAAGGCGGTATTACTGCAGCCAGGCAACAGCACAATGTTATCATGACACCCGGAACCTATTGTTACCTTGATCATTCACAAAGCAAAAACGAAGACAGTGTTACCATTGGTGGCTACCTTCCCTTGGAAACAGTTTATAATTATGAGCCCATTCCAAAACAATTGAATGCACAGGAAGCAAAATATATTATGGGGGCGCAGGGCAACCTATGGACGGAATACATAAGCAATCCGCGAAAAGTGGAATACATGATCTTCCCCAGGATGAGTGCTTTAAGTGAAGTGCTGTGGAGCCCAAAAGGAAAAAGGGACTGGCAGGATTTTCAGAGAAGACTACCGGTAACGTATACACGATATCGTGAATGGGGAACAAATTACAGTACGGCATTTTATGATCTGCAATCTTCTATATTACCAACTACCAATTATAACGGTGTTCTTTTGAAACTTGAAAGCAAAAGTAAAAATGGAAAGATCATTTATGTTAAAGGACTAACCACCAATGCAACATTTAATTACAGTGATCCCATTTTAATAAGTGCCTCCGGTAATTATGGCGGGGCGCTAACCGCCGCCAATCACAAGATCATAAGCAATTGGTTATGGCAAACATTTTCTTTTAATAAAGCTACAGGCAAAAAAATTACGCTTAAAGATCAGCCGGCTTCAAATTACCCGGGCAGCGGCGCATTTACTTTAGTGAATGGAATCATCACCGAAAAAAAATTATCACAATCGTCAGAATGGCTGGGCTTTTTAGGAAAAGATATTGAAGCAGTAGTTGACCTGGGATCCAATCAGGATATCAATGGCATCACTTTGGATGTTTTAAACCAGGAAGGCAGCTGGATATACCTGCCCGCATCGGTAGAATTTTTAACTTCTGAAAACGGGCAGAATTTTTCCCCGCAGGGAATTTTAAAACCCGGCACTAACGGTAATTGGTTAAACGAAAGGAAAATCGGCATCAAATTACATGCTGTTACGGCCAGGTATGTGAAAGTAATTGCAAAGAACTTTGGAATTATTCCAGCCGGCAAACCCGGATCAGGAACAGCGGCATGGTTGTTTGCCGATGAGATAGAAGTGCAATGATGCCGGTAGCTGGCTACTCCTGCGGCCTTACACCTAAACAATGTTTTTATCGGTATGTTTTTTGTAAAATATTTTTATTCCTTTCTTAAATAAAATAACCCGGTAAAAAATTATACGTTCATGAGTGATCTTCTGCATACATTATTTGGCGAGGGAAAAGATCTTAGTACTTTCCAGATGGGCTGCCGGGCTTTTGTAATGTTCTTTATAACGCTTGCACTTATTCGCCTCGCGGGTATGCGGGCTTTTGGTCAAAAATCTGCTTTTGATTCTATAATTGTTATTATGCTTGGCGCCATACTTAGCAGGGCTGTTACGGGTGCTTCTGCTTTTGTGGGAACAATAGTTGCAGGGGCTGTTCTTGCATTGGTACACAGGTTGCTTGCAATGATCAGTGTATATAGTGACGTAATTGGTTTTATGGTTAAAGGAAGGAAAACTATATTATTCCGGAATGGAAAACTGCTAAAAAAGAATATGTTGATCACAAGCATTAGTAACAAAGACCTCCTGGAAGAAGTTCGTTTAGAATTAAATGAATCTACATTGGATAACGTGAAAGAAATTTTTATGGAGCGTTCAGGGAAAATAAGTGTTGTAAAAAAAGATAACATCAATAAACTTACAAAATGAGATTTACAGAAAAAGTTTGCCTTGTAACCGGCGCAGGCTCCGGTATTGGCCGCGCAACTGCCTTGCGGTTTGCTGCAGAAGAAGGCCAGGTTGTTGTGATTGACAGGGATGAAACCGGCGGTAATGAAACCGTTGATCTTATAACCAAAGCAAACGGCAAGGCAATTTTCAGCAAATGCGATGTGGGTATTGAAGAGCAGATACAAGCATCCATTGACCTGGCATTAAGCACGTGGAATAGAATAGATGTGCTGGTGAATAATGCAGCCATGATGACCTTTAAAAAAATAGTTGACCTTACAACAGATGAATGGGATATGGTTATGCGGGTTAATCTTCGATCTGTTTTTTTATTTTGTAAATTTTGCATACCTCACATGAACAATGGCGCAATTGTAAACATTAGTTCTGTTCATGCGCATGAAACTACTGCCAACGTGGTACCATATGCCAGCAGCAAAGGCGCTATGGAAGCATTTATAAGAGGTGTAAGTCTTGAATATCCCAAACAGATAAGAATAAATTGTGTTGCACCCGGTGCGGTGGATACTCCCATGCTCTGGAACAACCCAAATGTAAAAAGCGGAGCGGAAGTTGTGAGTGGAGCAATTGGGAAACCGGAAGAATTAGCTGCGGCAATTTGTTTCCTGGCATCCGGCGAAGCAAGTTTTATCAATGGCACAACATTGATAGTGGATGGTGGAAGGCTGGATATATTATAGTTTGTAGTTTTCAATAATTAATTATTTGATTAAAATTATGGCAACAAATAAGTTCATGTTTGCAACTGGTATCGAAAATAGTTATCCCAATATCGTATTACCGGATGGTACCGTAAAGAGAGTTGATGAAATGGAAAAGACCGGCCATTATAAAAACTGGGAACAGGATTTTGGTTTGGTAAAAGAGTTAGGAATAAGTTTTTTACGTTATGGTCCGCCACTTTATAAAACCCATCTTGGCCCCGGGCAATACGACTGGAGTTTTACAGATGAGGTTTTCAACAAACTAAAAGAGCTGGACATTACACCCATCGTTGACCTTTGTCATTTTGGAGTACCAGACTGGCTTGGTAATTTTCAGAACCCGGATTTCCCGGAGCACTTTGCTGAATATGCAAAAGCATTTGCTACGCGGTTTCCATACCTGCAATTCTACACACCGGTAAATGAAATATTTATTGCCGCTACTTTTTCTGCACAATACGGGTGGTGGAATGAAAAATTATCCAGCGACAAAGATTTTGTGAACGCTTTAAAAAATCTTTGCAAGGCTAACCTGCTCGCGATGCAGGCAATACTAAAAGTACAGCCCGAATCAACTTTTATACAAAGTGAATCATCGGAATACTTTCATCCCATGAAACCTGAAGCAGAAGAACCAGCGCGATTTTTAAATGAAAAAAGATTTCTTTCGCTGGATCTTACTTATGGTTATCCAATGTCTTCAACTATGTATGAATATTTACTGGATAATGGAATGACAAGAAAGGAATACCATTGGTTTGCGGATAACCAGGTTATGGCCAGGTGTATAATGGGCAATGATTATTACATAACCAATGAACACCTTGTACGCCCTGATGGCAGTACTGAACCATCGGGTGAAGTTTTTGGGTATTATGTTATAACACACCAGTATTTTAGTCGGTACCGGTTACCGATAATGCATACAGAAACAAATTTGAAAATGCCCAATTCAGTTGAATGGTTCTATAAACAATGGTCAAATGTTCACAGGCTTAAAAAAGATGGGGTTCCCATTTTGGGTTTTACCTGGTACAGTCTTTTGCACCAGGTAGACTGGGATACGGCTTTGCGTGAAGACAATGGCAGAATAAATGAACTGGGGCTTTATGACCTTGACAGAAAACAAATGCCGGTTGGCCGGGCATTTAAAAAGATCATAGAACAATGGCAGGACGTGCTGGCCGAGGAAAGCTATGGTTTGTTGTTCAAATATTAAATCCCATTTCTCCTGCAATATTTTTTTATATTTTAAAGCGGAGATCAAAGAATCACCATTCTTTAGCAATCAACCATCCTTCCTAATTCTTAATCATTTTTCCTATGAACTTTACAAATAATAACTCCACCTTTTAAGCCGGAGATAAAACAAAGAAATTTCCAGGCTTTAGCCATGAGCTTTTCTACTTTCTTGTATATTATTTTTCCCTATATCTTAGCATTCGATTATTGCATACTGCAGAGCTTTTGAATGCATAATATTGCTGATATAGATATTTATGATGTTCTAAAGATATACTTCAGTAAAATATTATTATTTTTGCCGCCCAACAGGCTGCGTAGCTCAATTGAATAGAGCATCTGACTACGGATCAGAAGGTTATAGGTTTGAATCCTATCGCGGTCAC
>JACDBU010000163.1 GCA_013694745.1 Chitinophagaceae bacterium | reverse complement strand
CGCCAGTGGGACTGGAAACATTTTCAATGATCACAAAAAATCCGCCAGGGCAATTACAGGGATCATTTAAATTACAGACATTGCTCCTGGTATCAATACCAGTAATTTCAGCATTACTCATGTACTGTGTTTCTTTTTTACAGGAGAGAAGCGTGAATGAACAAATCATTAAAATTAAAAGAATAAATAACTTTTCTTTTTTCATCTAGATATCAGACACTTAAAAATATTGGAAAGATGCATGGGAGTAGGAGCATATTTGCTTTAATAAATTACGACAAATAGAAATGGTAGTCATTTAATTTTTGATGGCGCGCCACTGGAACCTAATTGTTTTTATATTGAAATTTTTGTAATTGGGAAGAGAAATAGGCCGGGAAATTTATGCTGCTTTCAGATTCTGGTTAATTGTAGCAACGAGGTTTTGTGCATCGAAAGGTTTTGCCACAACTGCATCAGCTTTGCACTCTTTCAAATTATTTTCCAGATCAAAGTTTAGATTTATAGATTTTGGTTAAAAAAAGACAATTTATGTATTGCCATTATTTATATTGGTTTTAGAAAGAACGACCAGGAATGACACTTATAATGATCAGGTGTCTGTCATTAATTAATTAGATTATGAAAGGCTTCGACTATAACGCTATATTATGTTTTTTAGGTTTGGAGAGTGGAGCGAAAAGTTTATGTTTTTATTGAAAATTTTTTTACGCAGGGTAGGCTTTTACTGGTTAGCTGCTGTAGCGCCTAATTAACATAATATTAATTATAGGAATTTTATAACTCTTAATTATTACTTTCTCATTCCTGTATCGGGCTATCGCGCTTATAAAACCGGATATACTCTTTTATAAGAATCTCAAATTTGCTTTCTTCTGCAAACAAAAATTTGTGCCGGATAGGAATTACATAAACCGGCAGATCTTTTAATTCGTTTTCAAATTTCGCCAGCCGCACACCATCTTTTTCTGTTGTGAGAATTATTTTATTTTCCTGTCCGATCCTGGAGAATTGTTTCTTTATTTCATTGAGGTCATCCGTATTAAATATATGGTGGTCCCCAAAACGAATCATATCGTATGTTGAAGAATAGGTATTTAAAACTTCCTGCAACGGCTTGGGATTTGCAATACCACAAACCAGTAAAATATGTGCTTCAGGATCGAGGAATTTTTCCTGCTTGTTAAATAAATGATACGGACTACTATACTCGATCTTTGTAAAAAATAAACACTGATCTTCTTCGGGATTTAATTCCCGTTCTATTTTATTTTTTTCTTCTATGGTAAGGTGCGACTTACATTTTGTTACAATTATAATATCCGCGCGTTTGCTGCTGTTGTGTACATCACGCAGATCACCGGCTGGTAAAATAAAATCTCTGGTGTATAAATTTTTGTAATCTGTAAGCAGGATATTTAAACCTGCACGTACCTGCCTGTGTTGAAAAGCATCATCTAAAATGATCACCTGTGTTTCCGGTTTTGCATGTAACAGTTGTGGAAGACTTACTAGTCTTTCTTCTGCTACCGCAACAGTTACATCAGGGAATTTTTTATGAAACTGCATTGGCTCATCGCCAATATCAAGCGCAGTGGATGCATCATCTGCAATTGCAAAACCCTCTGTTTTTCTTTTATATCCCCTGCTTAAAGTGGCAACTTTGTATTCATCTTTTAAAAGCCGGATGAGATATTCAACCATAGGTGTTTTACCCGTGCCGCCAACAGCCAGGTTGCCTACACAAATTATGGGGAAATTAAAAAATGCAGATTTTAAAATATTCTTGTCATAGAGCTTATTCCTAACCCAGATCACTGACCCCCAAACTACCGATAGCGGGAATAAAATATATCGAAAGCTTTTTAGCATTAAGATTAATATTATTGCATTTTACTAAATGCCTCTGTAAACCAAAGTAATTCTTTGATGAATGCTGCAGCTCTTTTATCAGTGCCTGGTTTGTCTTTCGGCTCACCCTCCTCGTTAAAATTATCCTGCACCATGGGTACCGGGAAGGTTGCTGTTACTGGCACAGCTTTTATTTTTAAAAAAATTGTTTGCAACAATGCCATACAGTTAACACCTCCAAAATTTCCGGAAGAAACAGTTGCGATGCCTATAGGCTTATGATACCATTCTTTTACTAAAAGATCTATAGCATTTTTGGTACTGGCGGGATAACCTCCGTTATACTCGGGGGTAACAAAGATCACGGCATTCGCTGCTATTATTTTTTCAGAAAATTGTTTAGCCTCTGGTGTGAGCGTTGTTGCATACATCAATCTCTCTTCTTCAACAGGAAAATTATAAACTTTGAGATCAAGAATTTCTGTTGATGCCAGGTTGTTTTCTGTAATATATTTTTCGAAATATTTTGCCACCTTATGACTTTCTCTGCCAATGCGTACACTGCAGGAAACTATCGCAATATGAAACATAGTATTTATTTAGAATTGGTAAATGGATTGTGGTGTAACGCAATAATTTAAAGGTATATCAAATTCATTGATGTCACCGATCGCATCTACAGGTTCAAAATAACTAAGCCCGATTTTTATAACATCTGCCCTGCAACCTTGTAAAAATTTATCGTAAAACCCTTTGCCATAGCCTACCCTGTAACCCCTGCTATCGAAGGCAAGCATCGGTACCAATATAAGATCAAAAGCGGAAGGCAGGATTTTTTCTCCATCTAAAGGCTCTGGTATGCCAAACGAATTGATTGCCATCTGTAAATTTTCATCATAAATATAATGATCCAATTGCCCTGTAACAGCATCAATTTTGGGTACCGAAATAAGCATTTCAGGATTTATAAATTTTAGATAGCGGAGAATATTTTCGGTGTCAATTTCATTTTGCTCCCCGGCAGCTAAATAGGTATGCACACAATTTATAAATGATAATTCAATTTTCTGAAAGTTGATAAGTATAAGATCATCCCATTTTAATTTTTGGCTGGCGGTGATGTTCTTTCTTTTTTCTTTATATTTTATCCGTAACTCGGCCTTCGTCATAAAAAATTTTTCATATGCTCTCTCATTTTCATGGCCTGTGCGTGGATAACCGGCTTATCAATAACCTCTAAACTTCTTACGGATGCTATCCATGGATAACCACTCCATTCAACTATTTCATCTTCATAATCTATATATTCTTCATTGAATATCCAGCCCATTACTTTTACCTTTTTTTGTTTTAATGCATTCGCTGTGAGCAAAGAATGATTTATACTTCCTAAATAATTCTTACTTACAATGATAACAATAGCCTCCAGTCTTTTAATGAGATCTATCGAAAATTCATTTTTATTAAGTGGCGCCAGCAATCCGCCTGCACCTTCAATAAGCAAATGATTATTTGTTTTTGGCTTTTGGTCAGTAATTTTTTGAAGTGAAATTTCGATGCCTTCTTTTTCTGCAGCAATATGTGGAGATGCGGGTATTTTTAATAAATACGTTTCAGGATGGACGATACTTTTTTTATTGGTCAGCATATTCCTGACCCATACCGAATCCGTAAGCGGTGAAGTGCCTGCCTGTACAGGCTTCCAGTAATCTGCCTGCAAGGCTTCAGCCAGGATAGCAGCTACAACTGTTTTACCTATATCTGTACCAGTCCCAGTTATAAATAATGTCAAAAGTTTTCTTTTTAAGAGATTAATTATTTATAAAGATAGAAAAAACCGTAGTTCCATAATTACGGCTGGTTTTAAAAAAAGGAAAAGATGTGTAATTATTTGCAGGCGTATGTTCCAGGATGAACCAGCCTTTATGATTTAATAGTTGCTTATCAAACACACACACCGGTAGTTCATCAATACTGGTTAGCGCATAAGGAGGACCAGCAAAAACCAGGTCATATTTTTCCGTGCTTTGAAAAATAAATTTAAAAACATCCATTTTAATTAACTGGCAATTTATGATCTTCAGATCATCCAAAGTTCTTTTTATAAATTCATACATCATCCTGTCTTTCTCAACAATAGTAAGATCTGTTGCACCCCGCGATGCGAGTTCGTAACTGATGCAACCCGTTCCCCCAAACAGGTCTAACGTTTTGAGATCAGCGATCACAATATTGTTTTCAATAATATTGAAAAGCCCTTCTTTCGCTATATCTGTAGTTGGCCGGGTATATGGCATTTTTGAAGGAGGCGATATTTTTCTACCGCCGTGTATGCCTCCAATTATCCGCATGCTGCAATTGAAAATAAAGAACTAAAAAAATGGGCTGGATATTCACTGTTCATATTCATTGACAATCCCGGTATGGGTTTATTATCAAAATCAATATCTAAAAAATATTTATGAATCTCATTGAAAAGGGCAGAATCTCTTTCTATCATCCCGCTTAATTGTAACCTGGTACCTGTGGCCGCGAATTGATTACAAATATTAAGCAAGTGATAAACGATATCATCTGCAGTTTTATATTTGTATGATTGTATGATACGCACTTTACCGGCATGCCTGAGCAGAACAACAATTTTGTTAGCATAAAATACCACTTTCATGATATCCTCTGCAGGTATTAATTTTAGCAAGACAGAATATTGATGAATAAATTCTGCTTTTGGAAATTGTGTTGTAAGGATATTATGCAAGTGAACCGGCACCTTGTAAATAGTATAATTTTCTTTTTTATTTATATCGTCAACCAGCAAAGTCCCATCCAGGAGATCTCCATACATTATATTCAAAGCCTTTTCATTATTAGCGGGATCATAAAATTTTGCAGGAAGCAATATGCATTGTTCTAAAGAATAGCTGATAAGCACCCGCGCAAAATCTTTTTTAAAAATTTCATTCGCATTAAAAATGTCCCCTAGTGCTTCCTCAGGTATTTTTTTTGATAAATGAAAAACGGAGAACCCAGAGATCATCCTGGTCTGCTGGTTTTCGAAAAACCAGGCAATGCTCTTCTCCCCTATTTCAAAAAAGAGATTCGTGCTTGCGGCATCAATTCCTTCCGGTTCTATTTCTATTAGTGCATTCAATATGTAAAGTTAGGAGCGGCAATTTACGTTTTTATGTTTATCTGTTAAACCATGCTAAGTTTGCAAGCTTTATGAGCCAAGTTTTAGATACAAGTCTCCAGGTTAAAATTACTAACAGGCAAATTTTGCAAATTGCCTTACCTATCTCGGTTGCCTTAATTATTCCCAATATTAACTTCATTACCAATAATATATTTTTAGGAGGATTAGGCGAACGCGCCCTGGCAAATGCCGGTACCGTAGGTGTGTATTATCTCATTATGATGGTTAGCGGAAGCGGTCTCAGCAATGCTTTACAGGCACTGATATCCCGCCGCGGTGGGGAAGGAAGTATTAATGCGATACATACTTTATTTGCCCAGGGAATAAGGATTGCTTTGCAGTTTGCTCTTGCAGGCATGCTGATAACCTGGTTTGTTGCACCAATTTGCTTAAAGCCTTTTATTAAGCCGGAAAACTTTGAGATGGAAATGAATTTTCTGCGCATCAGGATCTGGGGCTTGCCATTCCTTTATCTTTTCCAAACAGGCAATGCATTTTTAATAGGTACGCTGAACAGCCGTTATATGATGATAGGTACCATTGCAGAAGCGCTCATTAATATTTTTTTTGATTATGCATTGATATATGGCGCATTTTCATTCCCGCAGCTTGGTTTTAACGGGGCTGCTTATGCATCAGTGATTGCCGAATTTTCCGGTATGGCCATTGTTTATTTAGTGATCTTCAACAGGGGACTGAAAAACCGTTTTAATTTATTCTCTGATTTTTCATATGATAAAAAAAGCAGCAAGTCTATTTTAAAGATTGCAGCTCCGCTAGTTTTACAATTTGCTATAAGCTTAATTACCTGGCTTGTTTTTTTTATTGTTCTTGAAAATTATGGTGAGCGTGCAAAAGCGATCTCAAACACCATGCGAAATGTATTTGGCATACTGGGTGTTTTTGTTTGGGCATTTGCAAGCACATCCAATATTATGGTTAGCAATCTTATCGGGCAAAAACTTGAGCATACCGTTATAGGTGCCATTAAAAAAATAATGGGGCTCAGTCTCAGCGCAACTTTTGTAATGCTTTTATTACTGAATATTTTTGGTGAATCATTTTTTAAAATGTTCGGACAAAACGAGGCTTTCGTCCATGATGGAATTCCTGTATTAAGAGTGATCTCGGTTGCTATGTTATTAATGAGTATGGGAACAGTTTGGCTAAATGCGGTTACCGGGACAGGCAATACAAAAATGAATTTATTGATTGAATTTATTGCAATAACTATGTACCTGGCATATGTTTATATTGTAATGATCAGGCTTAAATTATCACTAACAGTGGCATGGGTAAATGAATTTATTTACTGGGCGGTTATTTTATCCATCGCTTTCTGGTATATGAATAGTGGACGGTGGAAGAATAAAATTGTGTGATTAATTAAAATTTTGCAACAGCCTTCAGCAAGATTGGCAACGTTATTTTGACAATAACTTCTACGCGTTAGTTGTGGGATATTAAATTTTATTTTTTTGATAAAATCAATAAACAACTAACCAAACAGCCCCATAGGAACTGTTCGGCTAGTTGATTCAAATTTTATTCACTCCACTTATTATTGCCATAATTTATATCCGGGAATACTTTACCCGGATCTATGGTAACAGTTTTAATTTTTTCGGTGGTATTTAATTTAATGATCCAGCTAATATTATTTTGCCAAACTTCTACCGGCACCTTAACAATATCCTTTTTTCCACTTACGGTTTCATATTGCAAATAAACAGGCATGGCCATTTGTTCTAAATTATCAACTGTAACCAGGGCGCCGTTAGCCGGATCATCCTTAACATATTTTACGTCTTTTATAGCCTGGTCAAGTTTGTAATTTTCAAGGAACATTGATTTCCAAAACCAGCCAAGGTCCTCCCCTGCTACATTCTCCATCGTTCTAAAAAAATCAAATGGTGAAGGATGCTTGAATGCCCATCTCTTGATATAAGTTCTAAAAGCATAATCAAATCTTTCAGGGCCCAATATTTCATTCCGTAATAACCCCAAAGCATAGCCTGGCTTGAAATACAGGGCTACGCCGATATTCCTTTCTTTCATTGCATCGGGCGTATTCATGATGGCCTCACTTCCATCACCAAAAATAAATTTATAAACTGCATCATTCAATTTCTGGTTGCTCCTGTATTCTCCTTTATTAAAATCATCACCGGAAAGTGTATTGATAAATGTATTGAAGCCTTCATCCATCCATCCATATTTTCTTTCATTACTTCCCACTACCATGGGGAACCAGGTATGGCCAAATTCGTGATCGGTAACGCCAAATAAGTTTCCCATTTTTGAATTTGAACCGCAAAATACTATGCTCGGGTATTCCATTCCACCAACATTGCTGGCAACATTTGTTGCAGTATTGTAAGGATATTCGAACCAGCGCTTTGAATAATTTTCAATACTGCCTTTTGTATATTCAGTAGCCCTTCCCCAGGCGCTGTCGCCTTTTGATTCATCAGGGTATACACTCATTGCCAGGGCTTTTCGGCCACTTGGTAAATTCATACGTGCGGCATCCCAAATAAATGATTTGGAAGATGCCCAGGCTACATCACGTGCATTGGTAATTTTGTAGTGCCATGTTAAGCGGGCTTTTTGCGGGCGTGATGAAGGATCATTAACTTCAGCAGCGCTGCGAATCGTAACTGTTTTATCACTAACCCTTGCCTGCGCCAAGTGGGTCAACTGTGATGCTGTTAATACTTCAGCGGGGTTTTGCAATTCACCTGAAGCTACTACGATATGATTTGCCGGTGCATTTATTGTAAAATCGTAATCGCCGTATTCAAGATAGAATTCACTGGCACCCAGGTATGGTAAGGTATTCCAGCCTTCAATATCATCGAACACACACATACGCGGATACCATTGTGCAATGGCATAAACGTTACCATTATTGGTAGTTAAAATTCCTGTTCTGTCCGATCCGTATTTTGGAACGGTGTAAGCATAATCAATTTTAATTTTTATGGTACCACCATTTGCTGCAAGCGCTTTGGGAAGAATCAACTGCATTCGTGTATCTGAAATAACAGGTGAAACGCTTATACTGGAAGCGGCAGTAGCAGCGCCCGAAATAATTTTCACTGAATTTATTTTATAGCCACCTTTAAATTTAGTGTTCACATCTCCATAACGGCTTCGACCGGTGGCTGGGGTTTTTGCCTGCCCGCGCGAAGAATTATCATATAAATTCTGTTCTACATACAGCCAAACAAATGGTAGTATGTGTGGGCTATTATTTGTATAAGTGATCGTAACGCTGCCGGTTATCTCATCCGTCTGGTCATCGAGTGATACGTTGATCTGGTAGTTAGCACGATTTTGCCAATACTTAGGACCAGGCTCACCATCGCCAGCCCTGTATTCATTTACAGCCGAAGGGTAAAACAGCGGTGTGAACAATGGATGCGGATCATACTTTGATTTTTTTGCCGTATCTGTTTGAGAAAATGCAGCTAAGCCAATTAAAAATGTGCAAAGAGTAAGAAGGATTTTTTTTGTGAACATGTGGTTGTTATTTTAAAGAGAATGTAATTTAAGACTGATTTTTTTAAACTATGTTTCTACGTGTTTAGGTG
>JACDBU010000114.1 GCA_013694745.1 Chitinophagaceae bacterium | reverse complement strand
TTTCTCATTTTGGAAATGTATTCAATTTCTTAGTATTTACCTCTGTTAATGAAATTAGTTTTTTTACAATTTATCTATTCAAAAAAGGGTTAAGAAATCTATCAAAACTCCACACAAATATTTTTTGCCTCAGTAAAAAACCGCAAGGCTTCCCATCCACCTTCTCTACCCACACCACTGTTTTTCATACCGCCAAAGGGTGTACGAAGATCGCGCAACAACCAGCAGTTTACCCAAATGATCCCACTATCAATTTTTGCCGCTACCCGGTTGGCTTTTGAAATATCCTGCGTCCAGATTGTTGCTGCCAGTCCGTAATTGCCTGCATTGGCGAGTTCTAGCGCGTCACCTTCTGATGCAAAACTTTGTAAAGTAACTACAGGTCCGAATATCTCTTCAACATTTGTCTTGCATTGCGGACCGAGTCCTTCAATGATCGTAGGTTCTATAAATAATCCTTTTTCACACCTGCCCTTAATATTTATGGCATTGCCACCACATAAAATTTTACCACCTTCCTGTTTTGCAATTTCAATACAATTCAAAATTTTATCAAAATGCATTTTACTTACGATAGCTCCTTGATTAATATTTTCATCCAGCGGATCGCCGATCGATAGTGCTTTTGTTCTTTCTGTAAATTCTTTTTTGAATTTTTCATATATAGAATTTTCAATAAGGATGCGGCTGCCACATAAACATATCTCACCCTGGTTACTGAATGAAGATTGAATGGTGGTTTTCATCATCTTCTCCCAATCACAATCTGCAAAAATAATATTCGGATTTTTTCCCCCTAATTCAAGGGATAGTTTTTTAAACATCGGGGCAGCTACAGATGCTATCTGCGCACCCGCGCGTGTACTTCCTGTGAAGGAGATGGCTTTTATTTCCGGGTGTTTTACAATGGCTTCCCCGCAGTTAGTTCCCGTGCCATGAACTATGTTCAGTACCCCATCAGGCAAGCCAGCTTCTTTACAGATCTGGCCAAGTAAATAGGCAGTCACAGGCGTAATTTCAGATGGTTTTGCAATAACACAATTGCCTGCAGCCAGTGCTGGTGCTATCTTCCAGGTAAATAAATACAATGGCAGGTTCCAGGGAGATATGCAACCCACCACACCTAGGGGTTGCCGTAAAGTATAGTTAATAGCTTTATCTTCCATCCCATGACTTTCATTTGAAAAGTGCATTATACCGGTAGCGAAAAATCTGAAATTGGATGAAGCCCTGGGGATATCCACTTTTTTAGTTAGCCAAAAGGGCTTGCCATTATCATTAGTTTCGGTCTCAGCCAGAAAATTTAGATTCTTATCTATCAGTGATGCAATTTTATTTAAGATAGTGAAACGCATTTCCGTAGGTGTAATGCTCCACGATAAAAATGCTTTTTGCGCCGTTTTAACTGCAGCATCTATATCCTTTTCATCGCTTTCAGGGGTTTGTGTAATAACTTCCCCGGTGGCTGGATTGATGACGTCAATAAATTTACCACTTAAGGGTTCACTAAAATCTCCTCCTATAAAATTTTTAAGTTGCCGTGGTATGGTCAGTAGCATAATTAAAGGTAATCAATCAACAAAAAATTGTATTTAACTTTATTTACTTTAAAAAATTTAATTTATGCCAATTGCAGAAGCGTTTAATCTAAAAAAATGGATCGATGATCATCGTGATACGCTAAAACCTCCGGTAGGCAATCAGTGTGTTTATAAGGATGCAAAAAATTTTATCGTGATGGTAGTTGGCGGCCCCAATGCTCGCAAGGATTATCATTATAATGAAAGTGAAGAATTGTATTACCAGGTGGAAGGAAATATTGTTTTAAAAATTATCGATGATGGCAAACCAAGAGATATAAAACTGTTTGAAGGGGATATGTTTTTGCTTCCGCCATTAACGCCACATTCTCCTCAAAGGCCCGCTAATACTGTGGGTTTAGTGATAGAAAAAGTAAGGGAAGATGAAGAAAATGAGAAAGATGCATTCATGTGGTTTTGCGAGAACTGCGGGAATAAATTATATGAAGAATTTGCGTTTGTAAAAGACATCGTAAAACAATTGCCGCCGATTATGGAAAAATTTTATTCTTCCCTGGAATTGCGTACATGTAAAAAATGCGGAACGGTAATGGAACCACCGGTTAAAAAATAGTTTGTTGCTTATAATTTCTCTCAATATTAGTGAAAGGATTTACGCTTCCGCGATTACAAGGAACGGAAACCACGAACCATCAACCAGAAGATAATGAAAATCGATATCCACACCCATATCATGCCTGGTAAAATGCCAAACTGGACAAAAAAGTTTGGATACGGTGAATTTATACATCTTGAACATCGCAATTGCAGGGCTTGTATGATGAAAGGGGATAAGGTTTTCAGGGAAGTTGAAGACAATTGTTTCGACGCTGGTATCCGGGTTAAGGACATGGCAGATAGCGATGTAACCAAACAGGTGTTATCAACCATTCCCGTACTTTTTAATTATTGGGCAAAGCCAAAGGACGGAATGGAAACATCCCGGTTTTTTAATGATCACATTGCTGATACTGTTGAAAAAAATCCGGGCAAATTTATAGGCATAGGAACTGTACCTATGCAGGATGTTGACCAGGCAATAAAAGAAATGGAACGTTGTGTAACAGAATTAAAATTCCCCGGGCTCGAGATAGGCAGCAACATCAATAAAAAAAATCTTAGCGAAAAAGAGTTCTTTCCCTTTTATAAAGCCGCTGAAAAGCTGGGCTGCGCATTATTTGTGCATCCATGGAAAATGATTGGCACTAAACAAATGCAAAAATACTGGCTGCCCTGGCTGGTGGGTATGCCGGCAGAAACTTCACGGGCAATATGTTCAATGATATTCGGTGGTGTATTTGAAAAATTCCCGGGACTGCGGGTTGCCTTTGCGCATGGTGGCGGCTCATTCCCCATAACCCTCGGCAGGATAGAGCATGGCTTTGATATGCGACCGGATCTTTGCGCTGTTGATAATAATAAAAGCCCAAAAAGTTACGTGGGAAAATTCTGGATCGATTCACTGGTGCATGATCCAAATGCCCTGGAATACATTGTAAAGGTTATGGGAGACAACAACATTTGTCTTGGGAGCGATTACCCGTTCCCGTTAGGCGAGCAGCAACCCGGTAAATTAATACGTGAAATGAATTTTGAACCAACTCTCAAAGAAAAGCTGCTGTATAAAAATGCTTTGCAATGGCTGAACATCAGGGATGACTCAATTACTTATTAATGGATTTTTACTATACCATTGAAACTATCGCAACTGCAGAATTTAAAGATCGTGGCAGTAAGTTTATTGCTAACGTATTCCCCATTGTAACCAGTAATGATTTTAAAAATTGCTTGAGGGAATTAAAAAAAGAGCATCCCAAAGCCGCCCATCATTGCTTTGCTTACCGTATTGGTTATGGTGAAAACAATTTCAGGGTAAGTGATGATGGGGAGCCTGCGGCTACAGCCGGTAAGCCCATACTTGGACAGCTGGATGCTAAGCAGTTAACGAATGTTGGGGTTGTTGTGGTGCGTTATTTTGGCGGTACTTTATTAGGTGTACCCGGGTTAATAAATGCATATAAAACAGCCACTGCCCTCGTTTTACAGGTTACACCTGTTATAAAAAAGCATATTGAAATATTATTCCAGCTGCAATTTGATTATACCAAAATGAATGAAGTGATGCGGGTTGTAAAACAGTTCAATTGCACGGTGGCCGATCAGCAAATGCAACTATTTTGCATACTGCAGATCGGCATTCCGAAAAGCAGGCTGGAAGAAGTATTGTATTCACTGAATGAATTAAATGGGCTGGAAATAAAAACCGTTTAAAGATTTTTCTTACATTTAAATATGACTGAAAAAAAATACAAATCCTTTTGGAGCTTTTATCCATATTATCTTACAGAACATAAAAATGCAACCAGCAGAACCCTGCATTTTATCGGTACATTACTTCTAATTGGATGTTTGATCGCGGGAATAATAACCGGGCGATGGATATTATTTGTGCTGATACCTGTTGTTGGATATGGCTTTGCCTGGGCAGGTCATTTCTTTTTTGAAAAAAATAAACCCGCGACTTTCACCTACCCACTCTACAGTCTTGGCTCCGATTTTGTAATGTTCTGGCATACACTGACAGGACAAATAAATAAAAAATTAAGGGAGGCTGAGCATCCTGTCTGAATAGAATGCCGGTTGATTGAAATAGCTGCTGAATAAAAACTGTTTTTTTATTGGATGAAATTATTTTTTGAAAATCTTTCACTTACCACCAGGTCCTTATTGCCAGGGGTGTATTTATAAAACCCTTCACCACTTTTTGCACCCAGTTTTCCGGCTGCTACCATATTGGTAAGCAAGGGGCAGGGCGCGTATTTTGGATTGCCAAACCCATCCTGCAATACTTTCAAAATGGAATGGCAAACATCCAGTCCGATAAAATCTGCGAGCTGCAGAGGCCCCATGGGGTGGGCCATTCCCAATTTCATGACTATATCAATTTCTTCAACGCCCGCAACACCTTCGTATAAACTATAGGCAGCTTCATTTATCATTGGCATTAAAATACGGTTGGCAATAAAGCCCGGGTAATCATTTACCTCACAGGGAATTTTACCCAATTTTTTGCTAAGATCAATCACTATCTGTGTTACCTCTTTACTGGTTGAATAGCCATTTATTATTTCCACCAGTTTCATAACGGGTACGGGGTTCATAAAATGCATACCTATAACTTTGTCTGGTCGCTTGGTTACAGCCGCAATCTTTGTTATTGATATCGATGATGTATTCGTTGCTAAAATACATTCAGCAGGCGCTGTTGAATCAATTTCTTTAAGGATATTTAATTTTATTTCTACATTTTCTGTTGCTGCTTCAACCACCAGGTCTGCATTTTTTACACCTTCAGCAAGTGATGTATTTATAGAAATATTTTGCAGTACTGCAGCTTTTTGTTCTTCTGTAATAGTTCCTTTGGCAACCTGGCGATCTATATTTTTTGATATAGTAATTATGGCTTTTTCGAGTTGAGAGCGGGAAACATCAACCAGTATGACCTTGAATTCATTCTGCGCAAATACATGCGCAATACCGTTTCCCATTGTTCCGGCGCCAATTACTGTTACATTCTTAACCATGATCATGTAGATTATCTTGGTGATGATTTAAGCAAAAATCCTGAACTATAAACAACAGGTTGATAAAGCTTGTATGAAATATTTATTTAAAGATAAGATTCATTTCAAAGGGCGCATAAAATCGCTTGTGCATACTTGTCTCCAAAAAATACGGAGCTCATTAAAAATGATTCAGTGAGAAAGCTTACTGTTTTTTATAATCACCTCTTTTCCAGGCCTTGATAAATTCGGCCCAGGCAAGCGGGTTAAAAATATTTTGTGGAGGTATCTGGCCGGTGTAATAATATTTTTGTGCATTTTGTTTCAAATAATAATTACTTACTTCCCTGCCATCTTTTGGTAATACTTTGGCAAGCACTGCAAGCGACGCTTCATTTGTATTTCTCCTGGCAATTTCCTGGTTATCATCCGGAACTTTTGTGTTCACAAAATCTCTTTCAAACTGTTCCCTGCTTGGTCGTTTTTTTATGATCGTAGCAGGCAGGTAAACGGTATCCTGAACCATAAGCTGGATCATGCTTTGATCATTGCCATCAAGATTTTTGGGAATGGTTACCAGTTTAGGTTTGTAACCAATGCTGGTAAATTCTATTTGGTCGCCTTTTAAAACAACAATGGAAAATACTCCCTGTTCGCTTGAGTATGTACCCCTGTTTGTGCCTTTTATAACAATACTAACCGCAGGGATGCCCTTCAGGCTGTCAGCAGTCATAACCACCCCATATAATTGCACAACTGAATCTTTGAAATTTTCAAATTGTGCTTTTACAGCCACAGGAATTATAAAACTAATGATCAAAACAAAGAGTAAATATTTTTTCATAAATCTTATCAACTGTTTAAATAATAAAACTATAGCCTTCGCGTGGATATATTGTAATCAAAGTACGGCTATCAAAGGTTAATTTTGCGGTTTACAATATCTTTTTAACAAATAATTGAACCATGACGCAGGCCGATATATTAAAAGCATTGAGCAATGTACAGGAACCTGACCTCGGGAAGGACCTTGTAACGCTCAATATGGTGAAGGATATTTTGATAGATGGCCAAAAAGTTTCATTCACGGTAGTGCTAACCACACCGGCTTGCCCTATGAAGGACCTTATAAAAAATGCCTGCATAAACGCGGTAAAGATCCTGGCTGATAAAGAAGCAATTGTTACGGTAAATTTTACAAGCAATACCACCACAAATCGAAAGGATAATAAAAATGTTTTAAGCGGGGTAAAAAATATCATTGCCATTGTAAGTGGTAAAGGCGGTGTGGGTAAAAGTACAGTTGCTGCAAATTTTGCTCTTGCTCTTGCTGAAGGCGGCGCAAAAGTTGGCTTGATGGATGCAGATATTTATGGTCCCAGTGTGCATATTATGTTTGGCGT
>JACDBU010000102.1 GCA_013694745.1 Chitinophagaceae bacterium | reverse complement strand
TTTCCAACTGGTGTTAGGTTTATAGACATTTGCCAGCAGTGCATTTCACGGGATAATGCCATGGTAAAAAGCCCCAGTTGTTTTAAGGTAATATTATACGAGCTACTCAGGCTTATCTGCCATTTAGGTGAAAGACCTAATGAACCACTCAGCGTTATATTCTGATTATAATCCGTTTTTAATCCAACCAGGGAGTCTTTAAAATTTCTTGCAAAACTTAAGGAATAGGAAAAATTAAATGACCAGGGGATATTAAAATCCGTGAACTCGCCGGGATTATTCCTGATGTATGCCAGTTCATTATTGTATTCATTGTTGCTATACCCCGGCTCAAAATTCTGATTAGGAAGAACAACCGGCGCTCTGCCGGCGGTTAGTTTATTTTTACTGCCTCCCTGGAATTGGCTGGATAATGAAAACTGCCCAAAAAGCAACCTGCCGAAGCTGAAGGGTTTTCTTTGCCACAGCAATCTTTTGATCCTGGTACCATATTTATTGGCATCATACGGATCCAAAGTTGTAGAAGCACTGATGTTGAATTTTTGAAACAGGTTGCTTGAAAGGTTAACGTTAAAAGTGCTGAGCTTATAAAAAGAGGTATCAAAAAAATTGTAGCTGGCATTAAAACCTAAATTATCGATCAGGGTTATTTTTTTTACCGCATTGTCACCCGTATCTTTTTTATTCCTCACTTTCATCTGGAAGTTGTTATCTAAATTAAATGCAAGTCCGCCGAATCTTCCCGGCGCATAGCCGGAATTCAGATTTCCATCGAAGTAAGAATAAAGCTGCCGGTCCCCTGCAGAATCGATGCGGGCATAATAATAATTTTGTTTGTTAAGATCCGGGGTGTAATTCATACTTAGGGTTGGTCTCATCTCATGCCGTATGGCAATTATTTTAGCATCTTTCTTTTTTGATACAAACATGCCGAATATCCTGGTAGACGCAGCCAATCCAAAACTTACATGCCGGGCTGTAAAAAATCCTTTCGTGACAAGTGTTGACAGCTGTTTTGAGGAAGTATCATAACTGCGAAAAAATTTGCTTTGGAACCATGTTTCCTCGTAGCTTATTGTTGGCCCTATCTGGAAAACGCCTAAAGGTGGTAAAGAAAGTGTTATGGGTACTGAATGATGTGCTCCCCATTGCAGGGTATCTAAAATATGGCGAAAAAGATGCGGCACTGTATCATAAAATGAAAACTGGTTCCGTGCTTCACCGTTATAGGCTATGCCAAGGTTTTGATACCATTTTGGCGTACCGGCAAAATCTTTTTTTCTAAACGGGTATACTGTGCTCACATTAAATCCAACATCCGGCAGGCTTACGATAAATAATTTAGTAAGACTATTTTGATTGTGGTTAGCCGTTACCGTTAGGTTATACGGTTTGTCCTTCCATGTTTTTGAGTAACTTATAGAAGAGGTAAGATTGTTTTGGAAATTGAGCACCGGGTTATCAGGACGAAAATTATTATAACTGCTGCTGCCGGCGTTTACGTTGGCCTGGAAAGTTACACCAGGCCTTGATTTTATGTCAGCGGCGTGATACCATGTTAACTGGTAGCTACGGTTTTTCTGGTAATCCGGATCACCTATAAAATTAAAATTGTAATGCTGTACATTGAAAGACATGCTTCCCGAATAATGATATTTTTTTATATACCGTGGGTTTATCGACAGGTTCCAGCCTCCGTAAGAATAGAGGTTTGCCTTTGTTATAACATCCCAGTTAGGACTGAGTATCTTATAATATCCAAATCCTTCAAGACCTAAGCCAAGCTGTTCATTCGTTGCAAAGGAAGGTGCAAGAAATCCCGAATGCCTTGCCTGGTTAAGAGGATAGATACCAAATGGTAAATAAATAGGAATGGGAACACCTTCAAATTCCGGGTGTACCGGTCCGCTGATTGCTACTTTATTATTTATAAATTTTATGCGGTTGCTTACAAATGCAAAATGCGGTGTATCAAGGTTGCAGGTTGTAAACCGTGCTCTTTGGGCATAAAAGACTTCAGGGCTTACTTTTTTGATAACTTCTCCATACACGTACATTTCACCCTGCTGTGTATAAGTGCTTTTAGTAATTCCTTTGCCCGTTTTTAAATTAAACCTTATTGAATCACTTTGAGAAGTGAAATCTGCCTGTTTAAAATTCGGTAACGAGATCACTTTACCGGAACTGTCTCTTTTAATAGATGCGGTAATATTGCCGGTCTGCTGGTCTAGTTCAATAATGGGCGCAGTAAGATCATTTTCTTTATAATGCACCGTTGCCTTTTTACCATATAAAATTATTCTTTTTGCGGGAACTTTTAATACCATTGAATCCTCGGCAGTATAAGTGATGGGTCCTTCCAGTGAATCTTTTGAGAATTTTAGATTAAAAGTATCAGTAGTTACAAACGGCGCAGCGGTATCAATAATTTTATTTGCAACAATATTTTTTACAGAAGCATCGTTCTTTTTGGGTGGAACAGTATCATTATTTAAAGGAAGTAATTTTAAGGGTTTAAGTGTATCGGTATAGGAAGTTAAAAATGTGTGAAATGCATCAGGAGAAGGATAATTAACTCTAATTTGAGCCGTTACCATAACCAGTGAACAAGCCAAAATCCATGCTAAAATATATTTTGACCTAACTTTGTTTTTCTTGTTCATAAGCAGGAGACCACAAAAATAGCCATAATACAATTAAGAATATGTGAAGATTAAATTAGAAAATTAACTGATCCATAAAAAAATTCATCCTTAATGTTGAATCCAAAGAACTCAATAAAAACCTTTCTGCTTTTCATATTAATCCCAACATTTTCCTGTTTTAATACCTTTGCGCAGGTACCTAAAAAAATAAAGACAATAATAGTTGATGCAGGACATGGTGGTTCAGATGCCGGGGCTCGCGGGGAATATGAGGGTACTTTGCATTCACAGGAAAAAAATATAACACTGGCCATATCAAATAAGCTCGTTACGGAATTGAAAAAACAAATGAATGGCGTAAAAATTATTCCCACCCGGACGTCAGATGTTTTTAATACCCCTAAAGAGAAGGCGCAGTTTGCTAATGACAACCATGGCGATCTTTTTGTATGTATCCACGCCGATGCGGTTGCCTTAAAAACAGGATCAAGAATTATCGGACACAGAACAGAAAATTATACCACAACCCGTTGGGTTGGTAAAGGAAAGAAGAAGAAAAAAATTGTTACCCCTCATCAAAGAGAGGTTCCTATAATTGAATATTTTAAAATACCCACCACCCGCAAAGGCACCAGTACATTGATATTTGCCGCCCGTAAAACAGGTGACAAAATTAAAGCCCTGGAAAATGGCGACATGGCATTTGAAACAGATGATGATGACAGTTCACTTAATATAAATTATGATAGCCCGGAATGGAAAGCAAATGCATTGTTATACACGCAAAATTATTTTAAGAAAAGTTATAAGCTTGGTTCAATTATTCAACAGGAAATTGCCAATATGGGAAGACCAGATCTGGGCGTATGGCAGCGTGACAAAGGGATTTGGGTTTTACAGGCTACCAGGATGCCTGCGGTTTTAATTGAAACAGGGTTTGTAGCCAACTATGAAGATGAAAGATATCTCAACAGTGATAAAGGCCAGCAGGAAATAGCGGAAGCCATTGCAAAAGCATTGATAAAATATAAAGACCAGGTTGAAAATCCCAGATCTGTAAATAATGCTGATACCCTCTCTGCTTCCAGCAAGTAAATTTTTAGCAAAAAAATATTTCTTAAATACATTGCGCATCAAATAGATGAAGGCGATAAAGTTTTAGTATTTTCGTAAATACAACAAAAAGTACCATGGCATTCAGCAGTATTTTTTCAGTAAAAAATAAAGAATGAAAATTAATAATGAAACAAAGATAGGCGTACTGGCGGTTGTTGGTATCGTTATACTGGTGTTGGGTTTTAATTATCTTAAAGGCAAAAATCTTTTCAAGGCACAGCGACACGTTTATGCAGTTTATGAGGATGTTCAAAACTTAACAAAATCAAACCCGGTTTTTATAAATGGGGTGCAGGTTGGAAGTATCAGTAATCTGGATGGCGGTAAATTCATGAGAAGAATTGTGGTAACGGTAAACCTGACTAATGATTTAAATATCCCCGATAATTCACTGGCCGTTATCAATCCTACTATAGTTGGTGCCACATCGCTGGAAATAAAATTAGGCAGCTCAAACAAATATTTAAAAAACAATGATACACTCATCACCACGC
>JACDBU010000085.1 GCA_013694745.1 Chitinophagaceae bacterium | reverse complement strand
ATCTAAAATAGAATCGGACAATGGCGGCGTCACCAAAATATTATTAATGACGAACATCACATTCATCATCCCCGATTCTTCAATGAATTTATTTTCCTTACCTCCAGTCCACAACACCTGGTCGTACCCCAGTTCCCGTGCATTTTTTGTTGGCAAAAAAGCGCCACCATAATTACCGCCACATTTTGCGAACCCGGTACCACCTCTTGCAGCCCGGGTGTATTCCCTTTCAATTTTTACTTTTATCGGGTTAGAAAATAATGCCGGCACCGGCCCCGTAAAAATCACGAAGCGGAATTCTTCTGAAACCTTTACACCAAAACGGGCTTCACTCGCAAACATAAACGGGCGAAGATATAAAGCGCTTCCCTCCTGCTTAGGTACCCAGGCCTCATCTAATTTTATCAACTGTTGTAAACCCTCTGCAAAAATTTCTTCAGTCGGAACCGCCATACACATTCTTTCTAAAGACCTTACAAAACGTTCATAGTGTTTTTCAATTCTAAAAATATTAATGCGGCCATCTTCCATTCTAAATGCTTTCATGCCTTCAAATACGGTTTGGCCGTAATGCAGTGCCAGTGCGGTTGGACTCATAGAAAGATTGGCAAACGGAACAATGTGTGGTTGTTTCCATTCTCCCTCCGCATAATCACATACCAGCATGTGATCGGAAACATATTTCCCAAATTCCAGGTCAGAAAAATCCAATTGGTGAAGCCGGGAACTTTTTGTTTTACGAACGGGAATGTCTGCAATGAGTTCCATATTATTTGTTTTAAAAGTGTGTTATGCTGAAAAGTTTTTTTAATAATTTATTTTAAAAAATGATTTTCTGATTTTATTTTATCTTTTCCTGCAACCTGGTTTTTCATAAATGAATATTCAGTTCAAATACAATTGCTGTAAATAATGCTGATTATGTTCATCCCATTCTCTTTTAACCACAGCAAATTAACTGCCAACACAAAATTTGTTTATTTATTTATAAAAAAACAGATTCAGATTTAGTATTTTTGACTAGATCAGATTTTATCTCATGGCTAAAAATAAATTTAATACCACGGATCACCTGTATATGCAGGTTTCGGGTGGAATAGAAAAAATGATAGAAGGAGAAGTATTGAAAATTGGTGACAAACTTCCTTCAATCCGCATGCTTAGTGAAGAGTATGGGATCAGCATGGGCACTGCCTTCCAGGCATATTACCACCTGGAAGGCAAAGGGCTCATCGAATCCCGGCCTAAGTCGGGATATTATGTCCGTTTCAATCATCACCGTTTCCCGGAATTGCCCAAATCCATACAGCCTGATACAACTACACATGAAGTTAGTGTTACCGAAATGATCGCTTCTATTTATACCGATATTGCTGATACCAACAGTATGAATTTTGCCCTGGCGGTTCCCCACCCTTCTTTATTACCGTCCGCCAAAATCAGCAAATCAGTAGTGCATGCTTTGCGCAACAGCAAAGATCATTGTGTAAATTATGAACATACACAAGGCAATGTTGAATTGAGAAAACAAATTGCGCGACTCTCTTTTAACTGGGGTGGTAAAACAAAACCCGATGAGATTATTGTTACAAATGGATGTCTTGAAGCCATAACCCTGTGTTTAAAGGCAACCACAAATTATGGCGATACGGTTGCCGTAGAATGCCCAACTTATTTCGGAATTAACCAGGCTATTGAAAACATGGGTTTAAAAGTTATTGAAATATTTACAGATCCTGTTACCGGTGTTGATCTCACCGGGTTGCAAAAAGCCATAAAAAAATTCTCGATAAAAGCGTGTGTATTTGTTCCCAACTTTAATAACCCCTTAGGAAGTTGCATACCGGAAGAGAATAAAAAAAAGCTGGTAGAAATGATCACGCATAATAACATTCCACTTATCGAAGATGATATTTATGGTGAGTTATATTTTGGCAGTAAGCGCCCAAAAACATGCAAATATTATGATACAAAAGGACTGGTGATGTATTGTTCATCCTTGTCTAAATCGTTGTCGCCCGGGTACCGTTTGGGATGGGTAATTCCTGGAAAATATTTTGACCAGGTAAAACAGATGAAGCGCATTCAGAACATCAGTTGCCCAACCCTTACACAAGCAGCAATGGCGCATTATTTAAAAAATGGCAGGTATGAATATCATTTAAAAAATCTGCGTAAAGCCTTGCATACACAGAGCCTGCGGTATGTGCAGGCTATCATAAAATATTTTCCCGCGGATACAAAAGTTTCCCGGCCCCATGGCGGCTTTATATTATGGCTTGAACTAAATAAAAAAGTGAATGCTTTTAAACTTCGTAACGAGGCAATGAAGCATAACATTTCTATTGTACCGGGAAAATTATTTGCTGCAGGCGAAAATTATGAGAACTGCATCAGGATAAGTTTTGGTAAGCCCTGGGATGATGAAGTGGATTACGGATTGATGATGTTGGGTAAACTTATAAAGAAAATGGACCACTGATGAGATTAAGGATTTTATATGTTGATGTAATTAGTAAATGCGAAATATTTTAAGAAGATGATTTTTTAATTTCATACATCTGCAAACCTTAAAGGTTTTTAAAACCTTCAAGGTTAACCTACAAATACTTTTGGATTGAAATTCCTGTAACTGTATTTTTGCGCCGGAGAGATGGCAGAGCGGTCTAATGCGGCGGTCTTGAAAACCGTTGACTGTTACAGGTCCGGGGGTTCGAATCCCTCTCTCTCCGCTAAAAGGGATCATCGCAAGATTATCCCTTTTATTTTCATAAATCAGATAGCATTTATCTTTCATTGCCATATCCATTTTAATAGCAAACATGCAGCCGTTCCTTATCCTAATGAAAATCTTTACATTTAAAAAAGAAACATTGCGTATTCAAAGCATATTTTGCTTGAGCTAAATAAAAAGGTACACAAGAAATGTAACTCAAGCAGGTTATGATTTGTGCAACTAACTAAGGGATTAAAATAAAGCCGTATAATAAAGTAAATGATTTTTCAGATGAAAATTTATCTTCCTAATGTTATTTTAGAAATACCTTTCAGGAGTTCTAAAAATTGCGGATGAATAGGTAAAGAAAATATCATACATTTACTTAACATTTTTAGTTCCCTAACAGATTTTAAACAAAACTTTAAACATGAAAACAAAAATTTTACTTGCACTACTTACTTGCTTTTTTCTATTATTTGTATCTCGTGTAAATGCACAAGGTGGAATATTACCACTTAATAGCAGTGTTAATGGTAACCTTACAAGTGCCACACCCGATGTTTATACAATTACCACTACATCAGATGGATTGCTGCGCCTTAGATTTACAACTGTAAGCCCTGCCGACTTGTACGTTACTTTGTATGATAATGATGGTACAACAGCAATAAGTGCACAAGCAGAATCATACAATAATTCAACAGTTACAGTTATTGTAGACGGGCTTGCTCCAGGAACTTATAAGGCTAAGATTATTCCTTACGGTTCTTCATTCGGAGCGTATACGCTCGCTGACAGTTTATTTACAGCACCACTAGCTAATGATGCAGAGCCTAATGGTACTGCAGCAACCGCAGTTACTTTACCGCAAAACAGCGGCATGACCGGTCATGTTGGCTATTATTATAACCATCTGCGCGATACTGCAGACTGGTATAGAGTAACCACAACTGCGGATGGCTTGTTGCGTGTGTATCTTAAAACTGACAGCGGCAGCATTTACAGCACAACTACTACCAACCCATTGGATGTTAATTTAGATCTTTATGATAACGATGGCATAACACTATTAGGACACGTTGAAGTATTTAATGGTTATGGGAAGGCAACAAATTTGATAACTGCAGACGGATTAGCTCCTGGTACCTACTACATAAAAGTGCAGAATTACTCAGCCTCAGAGTTTGCAAATTATACCATTTCCGATTCACTGTTTCTCACGCCGGTTATTAGTGATGCAGAGCCAAATGGTACGGTAGCCACAGCACTTAACCTGCCGATAAACAGCAATGTAACAGGACATACAGGATATTATTATAACAAACAGAGAGATACAGCTGACTGGTATAAGGTAACTACTACATCAACCGGGCCTTTGCGGATAATTTTAAAGACTTTAAAAGCAAGCATTTACAGTACAAATGTTACCAACCCGCTTGATTTTAATATATTCCTGTATAGCAGCGATGGCACTACGCAATTAGGAAGCAGAGAAGTATTCAACGGATATAACCCAACTACGGATTCCTTAGTTATAAATGGGCTTGCAGCAGGCACTTATTATATAAGAATACAACCTTTTTCAACTGGTGAATTTGGTGATTATAAACTTGCTGTTTTAAATGCTTCCGGAGTTCTACCTGTTACGTTTATTAATTTTGATGGAGTGTTACGAAATAACCAGGCCTTACTGAGCTGGAGCACTGCCACCGAGATAAACAATAAAGGCTTTGAAATAGAAAAAAGTATGGATGGCCGAAGTTTTACCGGTATTGGCTTTGTGCAGGGTAACGGTACTTCTTCTCGTGTTAATAAATATGGCTATGTTGATAATAAAGTGTTGAGCGGTTTTAATTATTATCGCTTAAAGCAGGTTGATATTGATGGAAAATTTAATTATTCCTCAACCATTCGCCTTGATTTTAAAAATTTCGGATGGACCATTTTTGGTAACCCGGTTTTAAGTAATAGCTGGATTCAATTGCAACTTGCCAAAACATCGAATGTAGTTATACAGGTTTTATCTGTTGACGGAAAAGTTATTAAATCAATTGATAAGGGAACTATCCCCGAAGGAACATATAGTATTCCTTTGAATTTAAATAATATTTCTTCGGGAATATATATAGTGAAGCTGGTAGCAGATAATCAAATCTACTCGAAGGAAATAATTAAATAAGTTTAAAAACTAAAAATAAAAGAACCTCCAGTGGAGGTTTTTTTATTTGATGTAATGTAATTCGCGTTTAACCGTTGCAGTTAGTTTACGTTATGATAAAAGTAAAGCTTTTTGAAGTATGGAGTTAAGAAGCATTCGGTAATATGCCGGCGTCTTTTTTTAATATACTTCATATAATTCATTTGATATTACTTATCTCCCCTGTCAACCAATTTTTTACTTGCTTCGTCATAACGGTCACCCGTGTTGGGATATTTAGCAAGCAGCTCTTCAATTTGTATAAGGTTTTTTGCTGATAATTTTACATCAACACTTCCAGAATTGTCAATAAGATTCTTGCGCTTTTTTGTGCCCGGAATGGGAATGATATTATCACCCTGCGCAAGTATCCAGGCCAGTGCAAGTTGTGCCGGGCTACATCCCATCTCGTGGGCCAGGCCCGCTAAACCGGCCGATAAATTTTCATTGTTTTCCTGGTACTGCTGTTGATACCTTGGCAGCTTTTTACGAAAATCATTTGCTCCCAGATCATTTATATTTAGTGTATTTGTCATTAGCCCACGCGCAAGCGGACTAAACGCTACAAAAGCAAT
Organism: Chitinophagaceae bacterium; assembly: GCA_013694745.1. Lineage (GTDB taxonomy): Bacteria > Bacteroidota > Bacteroidia > Chitinophagales > Chitinophagaceae > Ginsengibacter. The sequence continues at coordinate 5,577 of JACDBU010000085.1, read as the reverse complement.
TCCTAATTCCCTGCAAGCAAGAAGCACATCTTTTTCAACATCTCTTGTTACCAATGAATATTCGCTTTGCACAGCACTTATGGGATGAACCGAATGCGCTTTCCTGATAGAGCTTGCTGATGCTTCTGATAGCCCGATATAACGCACCTTACCTTCTTTAACCAGTTCGCCCATAGCGCCAACCATTTCTTCAACAGGTACATTTGGGTCGATACGGTGTGCGTAATAAAGATCAATTGTTTCGATACGCAACCGTTTTAAACTTGCTTCAATCGCTCTTTTCATATAAGCTGTTGAACCATCGAAGGTCATCCCGGTGCCTTCAGCATTTTGCGTAAACCCGAATTTTGTGGCAATGAAAATTTTATCGCGGTTGCTTGTCAATACCTGTGAAATCAATTCTTCATTTTTACCACTGCCATAAACATCTGCCGTATCCCAAAAGTTAATGCCAAGGCCCAGCGCTTTATGCAGCGTTGCTATCGACTCTGTATCATCGGGTATGCCATAAGCATGGCTCATACTCATGCAGCCAAGGCCTATAGCGGAAAGTGATTCATTATTCCCGAATTTCCGGTATATCATTTTATACTATTTTTCATATTAAATGAATGAGACAAATAAATAATTTCCCCAGCCTGAAGGCAGGGACTATTCATTATAAGTTGTAATTGTTTAAAATTTATAGGTAACTGCCGGCAGCATCTTTCCATAAAAAGGATGCAATGAAAAACTAACTGATCTTTTATATTTATCCGGTTGCTTTATTTTCATGTACCGGTGGTAATTATCCACCACATTTTTTCCTGCCAGGTAACCAATAGCCGCTCCCACTGCAACATCGGTAGCCCAATGTTTATTTTCATAGATCCGGCTTAACCCGATGAGCGTAGCAGCGCTATATGCCACCAAAGGAATGAAGGGTTTATTCCGGTATTCCAATGCAAAAACTGTAGCCGCAGCAAAGGCAACAGTTGTATGACCGGAAGGAAAAGAGGTATTTATACTTTTGCCGTTGGCGTCTTTATTTTTACTGGATAATGGTCCGTAAAACTTCGGTTCTGCCTCAGCGTTAGGTGAATAATAAGCGGGCCTTGTTCTACCGGATATTGATTTTATAAAAACCTCGAGTGCGCCACCAACAAGATATGCCTGGGTTGCCAGCAAGGTGGTTGCCTTCATCTTTTCCTGCTTAAAAATAAATCCATAAGCGCCAAATGCAGCAAGGGTATAGGTTTCATATAATCCACCGAAACTGGTAACAAAATTACTAACCCTGTTTAATCCCGGGTTGGTACTTCGCAATTTTAATACCTGCTGTTGAATTGGTTCATCCGCAAACGCAAGTCCACCTGTTACTAATGCAAATTTTGCAACCTTGCCCCAGTTTTTGCGGGTCATGTGAAAAGGCTTGGTGAATTCCTGTTTCAGGTCACTGCCTAATAAAATAAAATAATTGCTGAAAGTAAAGCCTGTAGTTTTGTTATAGGCAGCAGGATTAATATTATTTACCTGCGTGCCGGCGCTGTCTGTCTTCCGGCTTAAACTATCCAGTTTTTTTATGAGTGTATCCTTTTGCTGGCTAAAAGAAATGGCAGGGATCAACAGCAGCATAACTGCCAGCATTCTTAACTGTTTTTTCATAAATTAAAATATTTCCTTAAACAATATTTAAAAAAACGCTTAACTATTATTGCACAACTAATATTTGAAAACTGCCCGCCACCATTTTAGGCCTGGTATTTTTTGGCGCATTTGGATCCGGTTGTTCAAAATCGGCTGTTGGCAAATACAATGTGTGTGTATGCTCATTTATCGTTATCGTTCTTGCTCCTCTTTTTGTGATAATATTTCCTTTCACCTTAAATTCATTCGCCGATTTTTCCTTGATCGCTGTAACCACCCCTTCGCCACACGAAGCATAGATCATTTTATTTTCATTATCAAAAGCCACGCCATCACAACCATCTCCAATAGGTAGCTTATCAATTATTTTGCCATTTGTTGCATCGATCACCATCAAAAGTTTATCACATCCTGCAAATAATCTTTTTGTTTTCCTGTCCATAGCTAAACCTGTAGGGCCTTCACCCGGTGCGATTGACCAATGATTTAAAACGGTAAATGTTTTCATATCAATTTCTGCTATCTCACTTTTATCTTCAAGATTTACATACAATTTCCCTTCCCCGTCAGAATTTGGTTCTTCGGGGCGGCCCGGCAGTTCAATGGTGGCAACAACCTTATAACTCACCGGGTCAATCACCGTTAAATTTTTTGCGCGACCGTTACAGGTGATTATTTTTTTAGACCATGAATCAAAGAAAATAGCATCCGGCCCTTCACCTGTAACAACCTGGGTAATAATTTGATTAGTGCCCAGGTCAAATACGGTAACATTAGCAAGCCTGCCATTGCTTGTAAAACCTTTATTAACCTCGTTGTCGAACGCGATACCATGCACACCCGTTGTGTTCGGGATCACCCCAATGGAATCACCCGTTTTATCATTCAAAATATTTACCTGTGTGCCGTGCGATACATACAATTTTCCATTGTTGTCGGCAATGTAATCCCATCCACCCGGGCTTGCGATATGAAAGGTTTTTACAACTTTTTCCTGTGCATTTGAAACAGAAAAAAATAAGACAGTAATGATGGCAAAAAGAAATTTGTTATACATGTATAGGGTTTTTATAAATTGTTATCGAATTGTAATTTTTCATCCGGTTTTTTTGTAGTGGTCTTTCCAAAATGATAAGCCACCCCAAGATAAATTATTCTTGCATCCCGTGTACCTACGGATAGCTGTTTTAAAAAAGGGGTATTTAATTCTGTTTTTTGTTTGAGTGTTTTAAAAAGATCTGAGCCCGTAAGCGTTACCGTTAGTTTCTTTTTCAACAGGTCCTGCCGCATACCGGCATTGAAAACTATGGTGCCATATGTTTTTCCCTGCGGCGTTAAACGCGCCGAACGAAAGTTACTGCTTACCTGCAACATCGTGTTTTTTGCGAGTATAAAAGTGCTGTTAAAAGTGGCACTCATGGATATGATCGATTTCTTATTGGTGAAGCCAAGATCAGTTCCATTAATGGTGTTATAAAAAAAGTTTGAACTGAGATTGGAAGTGAAAAATTTACCGGCCTTGGCAGAAAAAATAAGTTCCAGTCCGGCCGACTGGTCATTAGAAAGATTTTCCTTGGTGGTCAGTAATGTAGAATCATCGAGTGCAACAATGATCGAAGTGAATCCATGTTCTTTGTAACGGTAATATAAACTGGGAACAAAAGAAAAATGTGCATCCTGCCATTTGTATCCGAATTCAACGGAGTGAATTATTTCAGGGAGTAATTTAGGATTGCCTGCCTGTAAATTTCGCGGATCACGATATTCCGGGAAGGGATTAAGATCGTCTGACTCCGGCCGGTGGACCCGCCTGCTATAATTCAATTGCAGCTCTCCCTTCTTTAGTTTATAAGCAAGGTGAAGGGTTGGATAAATTTTAAAATACTGGTTGTTGATTACGGAATCTTTTGTAACCAGGTTGGCTTTGGTAAAACTCTGCTCAAGCCTTATCCCTGCTGAATATCCGAATGCCCCATAACTGCGCTGGTAGGTGCCATATACTGCCTGCAGATCCTGGTTATAAATAAATTTATTCGACTTCATAACATCAGTAATGAATTTATGCAAACCTGTATCAAAATATTCTCCAAAAAAAACAGGGTCAATTTTTTCGATCGTACCATCGTAGCCAATTTCAAGTTTCGAGCTTTCCGAAAGCGGGTTGCTGTAATCAATAGTGAGATGTTTTTGATTATCTTTTTGCGTGATGAGTGTATTATCAAACGATGATGGGGCAAGTGAAAAATTGTAAACATTTGTGTAATGATTATCTTCCACTTCATCAGATTTGGAAAGATTCAATTCAAGCCGGACCTCGTGATCTTCTTTTGCAAAATTGTGTTGAAAGAAAATAGTACCATCTTTTTCGATCTCGCTCTCGGGATCGTAACGCAGCCTGTTATACTGGCTTAACAGCATATGATTGGGGTCGTAAAAATATTTATTCACAACATCCCGTTTTAGTAGTTTCCTGTTTGAATAATTTCCGGATAAACCAAAGCTGTTGTGTTCATTTATTGCATATTCAAATCCAAGTGTGGCCAGATTGGATACAGGGTGTACCGGCGAACTGTTCAACTCATTATAATAACCTGATGTTTGCCCTGCATCATCAAGGTATTGCCGGTTGATGGTATTTACCCGGTTCCGGCTTTCATGCCGGTAGCCGTAACTGCCAAATGCCGTAACCTTTCCCTGTTTATAATTGAGATTAGCACTCCCGCTGTACCTGTCCTTATTTCCCGCATTTCCAATCACCGTTCCATTCCACCCGCTTTTAATATTTTTTTTCATCACTATATTAATGATACCGGATGTGCCATCTGGTTTAAATCTTGCAGATGGATTGGTGATCACCTCTATCCTTTCAATTGAATTAGCGGGAAGCTGCTGCAAAACATCGGCTTTGTTATTTCCCATTAAAGGAGATGGCTTTCCATTTATCAGTATCAATACTCCGTCAGAGCCCCGCAGGCTTACATTCCCGTCGATATCCACTTCAACGGATGGGATATTTTTTAAGATGTCACTTGCTGATCCGCTCTGTGCCATTATATCCTGGTCTACATTATACACCTTCCTGTCGATAGCCGTATTAAGGGTTGATTTAGTTGTTGTAACAACTACCTCTTTCATATTTTTTGGTAATGGCAATAGCTGGATGTTGCCAACATTCAGGGTTTGTTCGCCCGTCAAATTAATGGGCAGATAATACCGGGTATGACTTACGTAGGTGCAAACTAAAAGATAATTTCCGGCTACTATGCCGGTTAAATTAAACTTTCCTTTTTCATCAGATGCAGTACCGGCCAATAAAGTACTGTCGGCCGAACGAAGAATTTGAATCGTAGCAAATTGTATGGGCAACCTGGATGCTTTATCTGTAACCTGGCCGGAAATTATATTTCCATGGGTTTGTGAGAACGACGTCAATAAAAAAAATGCGGCACAAACTGTTATTAAAAACCTTCTTAAATACATTAATTACTGAAATTTGCTCAAAGTTGATTTATAATTCTGAAGAAAAATGGGAGAAATTGTCACTTGTAAATTGCATACGTAATATCTTCAACATGTCTTCAGTTTCATTTTGTAATTTTTCAAAAATATAATCTATTGAAGATCCTGATAATTGAGGATGAAAAAGAATTAAGCAACAGCATCGTTACTTATCTTAAAAGTGAAGATTATGTTTGCGAAACAGCGAACAATTATACACAGGCGATCAATAAAACTGAATTGTATGAATATGATTGCATCCTGCTTGATATCAGTTTACCGGGTGGCAGCGGGCTCGAAATTTTACGCCAGTTAAAAGCAAATAATAAATCCGACGGAGTGCTGATAATCTCTGCCCGCAATTCGTTAGATGATAAGATCAATGGGCTTACCATGGGCGCTGATGATTACCTGCCTAAGCCTTTTCATTTATCTGAATTAAGTGCAAGAATT
>JACDBU010000083.1 GCA_013694745.1 Chitinophagaceae bacterium | reverse complement strand
CTTTCCTTCCACGCCTAAAGTGAGGCCTAATTTTTCAACAACCTTAGGCATGTTACACACTTCACGCAAACCATAAAAAACGCCAAGTCCGGTAGCTTCAGTTCTTCCCCGAACTCCTCCCTGTGATACCGGTTTTCCGGTAACACAACCAGCGGCATCAATTTCGCCGGGGTGCATGGCAACATATGTATCCAGTATCCACGCCATCTCTCTTGCACCTGTACCATAATCAGGAGCCGGCACATCAGTACCCGGACCAATAAAATTTTTCTTTATTAATTCAGCTGTATAGCGGCGGGTTATTTTTTCAAGATCGTATGCTGAATATTTTTTTGGATCAATTTTAATTCCTCCTTTACCACCACCAAATGGCACATTCACGATGGCGCATTTATAGGTCATTAATGCTGCCAGTGCCATCACCTCATCCTGGTTAACTGCCATGCTGAAACGAATCCCTCCTTTGCAAGGCGTTTTATGATGAGAGTGCTGTACACGGTACGCTTCGATTGTTTCTACCTTATCGTCAATCTTAACGGGGAACCGCATCTGGTAAACACTGTTACACTGCTTGATCTGTTCCAGAATGCCCGCATCCCAATTAGTGAAAATGGAGGCTTTATCAAAACTTCTAACTACACTTTGAAAAAAACTATATGGCTGTGCTGACATAAAAATGGTTTACTATTTTTTATCAATTATATTTTGCAATCTTTCCTAAGCAGTATTTTTCCATTTTCAGATGTGTTTCTCTGCCTTACCAACCTTACGGTCTATCCGTATCAAATACAAGATCAAACCAAGTAATATAGTTACACAAACTGCCATTACCACATAGATCTTATTATTGCTCCTCATTACATTATCTACAGTGCCTGTATTCTGAATGGTGCTCTGTGCAAAAATAAAGCCATTAAAAAATAAAAATATAACGGTCACCAGTAAACGTTGAATGATCTTAAGCATTGATTAAGTTTTTATCCCTTAGTAAGTTTAATCTTATTTTTAGGGTGGTTATCCACACACCAAGTAACGTCCAGCCAATAACTGCCGGCCAAAATACCATACGCATAACGGGATCAAGATCTTCGCCGCTCAATGCAGGATTGCCGCCACCTTTAGCGCCTTCCAGGCCACCGGGATGAAGTGATTGAACAAGCCTGGGTAAGATCATTATCAATGGCAAATAAATAAAATAAGCAAAAATATTATATACGCTGCTGATGCGTGCTTTTTTATCAATATCAGTTACAGAATTGCGCAAAACAAAATATGCAAGGTAAATAAGCAAGGCAATGGCAACCGCAATTTGTTTGGGATCATTGCTCCAGGGAGCTCCCCACGTGTATGTTGCCCATATGGCCCCGGTTACCAGGCCAAGGGATCCATAAATAATCCCGGTTTTTGCAAATTCCAGCGCATAAATATCATATTTAAGATCCTGCCTGCGGAGATATAAAATAGAATACACAAGAGAGGTTCCTAATAAAATGATTTGACCAAACCACATGGGAACATGAAAAAATAAATTACGGATTGATTCAAATAAATTACCGGTGTAAGGAACTTTTATTAAAAAGCCCGCTGTAAAAGTATAAACTAAAAAAACAACCGCTACTATTTTCCACCAGGGTTTACGCATGAATAAAATATGGCTGCAAAATTACGGTAAACAACTCCATTTATAACTTTTTTATTAACGGTTTAGCACAAAATGGAAAGGTTACTCCTTCCATAAAAAAGGGAATAAGATCACAGACAATGCGATAACCATTATATCCAATGCAAGTAGCAGTAACGTTAGCTGCAATATAGCACCCGTGCGAAATACTTCACCGAAAGCGCTCTTTGATAAACGCACCAGTAAAAGCAATTGGGGGATGATTAATGGAAATCCTAAAATAGCCATGAGCGCGGCATTTTGCTGGGCTTTTGCTGCAATGGCGGCAAGAATGGTAAATACCAAACTTATGCTAACCCCGCCAAGGCAAACAATTTCTATAAAAAGAAAAAATTTATTTACAGGGGTGCCTAATAAAATACCAAAGACAACTAAACTCAAAACACTCATCAGTAACATGAGCAAAGCATTGTAAATAAGTTTTGAAACAATGAACGCAACAGGTCCGGTTACTGAATAAAAATAAAGCATCCGGCTTTTACTTTCCTGCAAAAAACTTTTGGCAACAGAATTGATACAAATGAATAATTGTATCATCCAGAATAAACCATTCCACACCATACTTTCAGGCTGCCCCATTGCCAGGTATAAAACAAAAATAGTAGAGGCAATGTATAAGAGGATACCAAAAAATGTATGTTGCTGCCGCAGTTCAAGCAACACATCTTTTTTTAGCAAGACCACGATTTTGTTTTTCATTGATTTTTTTATGGCAGTTGCGCACAAATTCGGCAACGCGGTTCATAAATATCCATCTCACCCAAAACAACCTGTTCATTATCGCTGGTTTTACGGAAAGAAATATTGGCGATGTTACCGCATTTCATACAAATGGCATGCAGCTTTGTAATATAATCAGCAATGGCGAGCAAACCTGGCATTTGCCCGAAAGGGTTTCCCTGGTAATCCATATCCAGGCCCGCAACTATTACGCGCACACCCCTTAAGGCCAGTTGCTGGCATACACCCGAGATATCTTCATCAAAAAACTGCGCTTCATCAATCCCCACCACATCAACATCTTTTGCCAGCTCTAAAATAATTTTAGAATTGCTTACCGGTGTGGAATGAATTTTATTTTCATCATGGCTAACGATCTTTATCTCATCATACCGGGTATCAATGGCCGGCTTAAAAATCTCGGCTTTAAGGTTTGCGATCTTAACCCGTTTCAATCTTCTAATAAGCTCTTCGGTTTTCCCGCTGAACATACTGCCACAAATAACCTCTATCCAGCCACGTTTGCCTGCATTAAAATTTGGTTCTATAAACATTTATTGTAAATATTTTATATCAATTTGTACCTTAGCTACTATTGCAAGATTAAATTGATTTCCTATAAAATCAAAATAGTAATTGTAACAATTTTTTAATACGGACATTAACAAGTTTTTCATGGAAAGAGTGGCCACACTCATACAAAAGCTGCAGCAACAAATTGAACAAAAAGCTTCTGCATCACAAATGCTTATAACTGTTAAGATGCTGCAGGCAGAGCTTACTGCTGCTCCCGAAAAAAATAACGCTTCCGGTAAGGTAGTGGTAATCATGCCTAACTCATATGCAAAAGCAAAAGATAATGATGATGTTGTACAACCTTCAGAATTTGCCGTGCAGGAATTATTCCAGCCGGAAGAAAAGATCATAGAGATTTTGCAGGTCGATGAAAAAGAAATTGAAGAAGAGCTGGAACAGATGAAGAAGCATGCAGAGGCTAAAAATCAAATGAGTGCAAATGCTAAACCGGCTCTCACGTATGATCCCGTGGAAGAAGTTCCTACCCTTACCCATCAAACTCCTGTAACCAATTATACTGATTTCAAAACCAATTCCGGGCCTGTTAAAAAAGAAATTAATGAATCGTTGAAAGTGTCGGAAACGGAAGTTTCTGAAAGCCTGACAGAACTACCAATAAAAGATCTTAAAAAAGCAATTGGTGTAAATGACCGGTTTTTATTCATCAGTGAATTGTTCAGGGGCGATGAAGCAATGTATGAGCGCAGCATAAAAACGATAAATAATTTTTCCATTTTAGCCGAGGCTGAATACTGGATAAGAAGAGAGCTGAAAGTTAAAACGGGCTGGAGCGATTCAGATCCCGTTGTTAAACAATTTGATCAGTTGATAAGAAGACGATTTTCGTGAATATAATTTAAAATAATTTTTGTTGCCCCTGCTTTGCGGTAAATATAATCCCGCGCTTCAATACCTCTCCTGGATATTTCATCGTTATTTTTAAGCAGTTCATTTAATATCTTTTCAAGCTGTAATGCATTTTCAATTGTTATAGCCCCATCACATTCTAAAAGATCCTCTGCTTCAAAATTTTTTTCATATTCCGGACCAAAAATTACCGGCTTTCCATAAACTGCTGCTTCCAGGATATTATGTAGCCCATCAAACCTAAAACCCCCGCCCACATAGGTTATCGTTGCATATTTGTAAAGGCGTGAAAGCATGCCTATATTGTCAATAATGAGGCAATTGAATGATTGCGGATTGTGAGTTGCATATTGCTCATTGCCATTTGCTACTCGCTTCTCGCTACTGGCTTCTTGCTCCTTGCGTATCCCCCCCAACCAGTCCCCATACAACACCGAACCGGGAAATTCTTTTTTCACCTCTTTTAAATTTTCTTTATCAACTTCATGTGGTGCGATAATGAATTTTATTTCCGGATGTGTTTTTATGAAATGCGTCCATTCTGCTTCATCATCATCCCAGGTGCTTCCTGCAACGATCACCGATGCATCTCCACAAAATTCTTTTATACCATCAAGCGGAGTAAATTTTTCAGCTATCGATATCACCCTGTCAAATCTCGTATCACCAGAAACGGTTATTAATTGTTGGGGGATAATTTTTTCCAGCATTTTTTTTGAAGCCGGATTTTGAACAAAAAAATGGCTAAAACTGCCGAGCATTTTTTTCCAGAGCGCTCCATACCATTTAAAAAAAGGCATGTTTACCCGGTACACGCCCGAGATGAGTATTACTGGAATATTTTTTTTCTTTAATTCATTTAAATAATAATACCAGTACTCATACTTTATCCATAAAACCAATGAAGGCTTAACCAGGCTAACAAACCTGGCGGCATTTTTTGCACTATCAACCGGTAAATAAAACACATGATCAACGCCTTTGTAATTTTTTACTATTTCATAGCCAGACGGCGAGAAAAAAGTAATAACAATTTCATGATGGGGAAATTCAGATCTGATTTTTTCTATAACAGGTCTTCCCTGTTCAAATTCTCCCAGGCTTGCACAATGCATCCAAATGGTTTGGTGTATGCCTGCATCGTAATTGCCGGATGCATTTTGAAGCGTTTGTTCAATGTTTTCAAAAATATTTTTGCGCCCGCCTATCCACAGTTTGGCTTTATCATTCCAAAAACTAACAACAGCAATAGCCGTGTGGTAAAACCATAAAAAAATATTGTATAATATCAGGCCCAGGTAAATATTTTAATAACAAATCTAAAATCTCTGCAGCAATACTTTGCAAAATTTTTGTAACCTGTTTACTTATTCAATTAGTATCTTTGCACCCGTTTAAAAAAACGTTATGCGGCCAATACAAATGGTGGATCTGAATCAGCAATATCTCAATATAAAAAATGAGGTCGATACCGCGATGCTGTCTGTTTTGAACAGTTCACTGTTTATCGGAGGTCCGCAGGTGTATACATTTGCAAAAAGCCTTTCACAATACCTGGATATCAAACACGTGATTCCCTGTGCTAACGGTACCGATGCCTTGCAAATTGCCATGATGGCGCTGGGGCTACAGCCGGGTGACGAAGTTATAACCCCTTCTTTCACCTACATTGCCACAACAGAAGTGATGGCGCTTCTAAGGCTTAAACCTGTATTTGTAGATGTAGACAAATCAACTTTTTGTATCGATCCTGCAGCCATAAAAAAAGCCATTACACCAAAAACTAAAGCCATTGTACCCGTACACTTATATGGCCATGCTGCGGATATGGAAGCCATAAGGGCCATTGCACGTGAACATGATCTGTTTGTAATTGAAGACAATGCACAGGCAATAGGCAGTGATTATTTTTTCAGTAACAATACACAAATAAAAACAGGTACAATAGGAACGATTGGCTGCACATCTTTTTTCCCCAGTAAAAATTTAGGCTGCTATGGCGATGGTGGTGCCATGTTTACGAACGATGATGCACTTGCTGAAAAATTAAAAATGGTAGCCAATCACGGGCAAAAAATAAGATATTATCATGATATTGTAGGATGTAATTCCCGGCTGGATGCTATACAGGCTGCGGTTTTAAATGTAAAGTTACCGCTGCTGGATAAGTATATAGCCGCAAGAACAATTGTTGCTGACAGATACGATGCTGCCTTTAAAAACAATCCCCGTATAACAACACCTTACCGCGCTGATTATTGTTCCCACGTTTTTCATCAATACACATTGATCCTGGAAAATGATAATGATGCAGCCGGCTACCGCGATGGCCTCCATAAATTTTTAGAAGAAAATGCTGTTCCTTCAATGATCTATTACCCCGTACCCGCACACAGGCAAAAAATGTTTGAAGCATTTGGCGGTGGTGATTATGAATTGCCGGTTACTGACTGGCTAACGCAACGTGTAATTTCGTTACCCATACATACCGAAATGGATGATGATCAGCAGGATTATATTATTGAAAAAGTTTTGGAATATATAAACAGATAAAATGAAAATTGCAGTTATAGGAACAGGATATGTAGGATTGGTAACAGGCACCTGTTTTTCGGAAACGGGAAATAATGTGACCTGTGTTGATATTGATAAAAATAAAATAAAAAAATTATCATCCGGGGAGATCACTATTTATGAACCGGGCCTGGAAAAGCTGTTCATTAGAAATCAAAAAGAAGGGCGTCTTCATTTTACCAATTCTCTTGAAGATGGGATCAAAGATGCAAAAGTTATATTTCTTGCATTGCCTACCCCGCCAGATGGAGACGGGAATGCTGACCTGCAGTATGTTTTAGATGTTTCTAAAAATATTGGACTGTTACTTACAACAGATGATTATAAAGTAATTATTGATAAAAGCACCGTACCGGTTGGTACGGCTGAAAAAGTTAGCAAGGCAATTACTGAAAATGCAAAGACCAAAAACACACTGGATATCGACCACACTTTTGATGTGGTGAGTAACCCTGAATTTTTAAGAGAAGGAGTGGCGGTGGAGGATTTTATGAAACCCGACAGGGTGATCATAGGCACCTCATCTGAAAAAGCGAAAAAAGTAGTGGGCGATCTTTATGCTCCTTTTGTCAGGCAGGGAAACCCGATAATATACATGGATGTTCGTTCTGCCGAACTCACAAAATATGCGGCCAATTCATTCCTGGCAACAAAGATCTCTTTCATGAATGAGATTGCGCAGTTGTGTGAGAGAATGGGTGCTGATGTGGATATGGTAAGAAAAGGCATTGGCAGTGATGAAAGAATAGGAAGAAGATTTTTATTTCCCGGCGTTGGTTATGGTGGCAGTTGTTTTCCCAAAGATGTAAAAGCGCTGGTGCAATCATCACGCGAAATAAATTATGATTTCAAAATATTGAATGCGGTGATGCATGTGAACGAAGCACAAAAACTGCATCTTATTCCAAAAATAAAAGCCTATTTTAAAAATGATCTTAAGGATAAAAAAATTGCCTTTTGGGGTTTAGCATTTAAACCCAATACAGATGACATAAGAGAAGCCCCTGCGCTGGATATCATAACAGCATTGCTTAAAGAAGGCGCGGTAATAAGCGGCTTTGATCCGGAAGCAATGAATAATGTAAAAGAATTAATAGGCGATAAGATCAGCTATGTTCAAAATCAATATGATGCTTTAACTGATGCGGATGCATTGGTAATTGCAACGGAGTGGAGTGAATTTAGAACACCTGATTTTAACCGTATGATGGATTCAATGAAAAACAAAGTAATTTTCGACGGAAGAAATTTGTTTGATCTTGCACAAATGGAAGAATGTGGATTTCATTATGAAAGTGTAGGCAGAAAATCCATTGTAAAAAAAAAATAAATAAGATTTGAAAAAACGTGTGCTCATAACCGGCGCTGCAGGCTTTTTAGGTTCTCACCTATGTGACAGGTTCATCAGGGAGGATTTTTTTGTTATAGGTATGGACAATCTTATTACCGGTGACCTCAATAATATCAGTCATCTTTTTAAACTAAAAGATTTCGAATTCTATCATCATGATGTATCAAAATTCATTCATGTGCCGGGAGAGCTTGATTACATACTTCATTTTGCTTCGCCCGCAAGCCCGATAGATTATTTAAAAATTCCTATTCAAACATTAAAAGTAAGTTCCCTGGGTACCCACAATTGCCTGGGTTTGGCTAAGGATAAAAAAGCAAGAATATTAGTAGCCTCCACCAGTGAAGTTTACGGCGACCCGCTTGTGCATCCGCAAAATGAGGAATACTGGGGCAATGTAAACCCTGTTGGGCCGCGCGGTGTTTATGATGAAGCAAAACGTTTCCAGGAGGCCATTACTATGGCCTATCATACTTTCCATAATTTAGAAACCCGCATTGTAAGGATCTTTAATACATATGGTCCGCGGATGCGGCTTAATGACGGAAGGGCCTTGCCCGCATTCATAGGCCAGGCTTTGCGTGGAGAGGATCTTACCGTTTTTGGCGATGGCAGCCAGACAAGAAGTTTTTGTTATGTTGATGATCTTATTGAAGGTATTTACAGGTTGCTGATGAGCGATTATTATTTACCCTTAAATGTTGGCAATCCAGACCAGATTACACTCAATGATTTTGCTCAGGAGATCATCAGGCTTACCCGTACAAAACAGAAAATTGTTTACAAGCCCTTGCCCCAGGATGATCCAAAACAAAGGCAGCCTGATATTACAAAAGCCGGGGAAATACTGGGCTGGCAACCCAAAGTAACAAGAGAAGAGGGATTGAAAATAACATACGATTATTTTAAAAAGCTACCTGAGGAAGATCTTTATAAACTGCCAAAAGAATTTAGCAGCAATAAATTCTGAAGCGCTCAATCTAGTTTTGAAAACCGCATAAAATAGTTTACATGTACCGTTCGTTGTTGAATAAAGAAAATAAATTGGCCGTCATTGGACTTGGATATGTTGGTCTTCCAATTGCTTTGGAATTTTCAAAAAAAGTTTCTGTGATCGGTTATGATATTAATACAGACCGTATAAATTTAATGAAGCAAAGCATTGATCCCAGCAA
>JACDBU010000078.1 GCA_013694745.1 Chitinophagaceae bacterium | reverse complement strand
AACCGGGCAATCGAGTGGATGGTTGATCAATAAAAATTCAACCACACCTTTTCTTGCGTCCAAAACTTTATCGCTGGTAATGTTTTTTATTTCCATCCCATCCATAACCGTGGTACGGCAGGAAGCTACGAGTTTTGGCATGGGTCGCGGATCTTTTTCAGATCCTTTGCTTACTTCCACAAGGCAGGTGCGGCACTTGCCACCACTGTCTTTTAAATAAGTATAATAGCACATTGCCGGCGGCGCTACTTCACCACCGATCATCCGGGCAGCATTTAAAATGGTTGTGCCCGCAGGAACATTTACAGTAATGTTATCTACCGTTACTTTTAAAAGTTGTGGGACAATATCTTTATTTTCTTCAGACATTTAAAAAATGAGAATTAAAAATTTTAAAAAGTTTTCTTGTTGTTCATCTCTGTTTACTTGTTTTTACTTAGCGCACTTTGCGTTAAACTTCTTTTTCTTTGCGGTTTGTTTTATTTTTTATAAATCATTTACCACCCGTTTTATCCCATATTTTAACCTTATTACATTAAAATTCATTAGCAAGCCCAGTTTTACTTTTGTCAATTTTAAATAAGTCAAAACTTGTGCAAGATGAATATCATTTAATGCTTCAACCGCTTTTATTTCAATTATTAATTTATTTTCAACAACTATATCACATCTAAAACCACATTCTAATTTTACCTCCTCATAAACCAAGGGTATTGGTTTTTGACTTTCGATCAAAAAACCTGTTTTTATTAATTTATAAACAAAACATGCCTGGTAAACCGATTCCAACAATCCGGGGCTTAATTTTGAATGAACTTTTATCGCTTCGCCTATTACAATATTTGATAACTCATTTTCTGTCATGTTTAACCGCTAAGAACACAAAGAAACCGCAAAGGGTCGCAAAGTTCCAAGAGATTTAAACCACTACCTGCAAAGGATCTGCATAATGTGCCAATCCATAATTTCGCACTAAACATTCTTCGGGATGCAGCACATGCCATTCAAATTCATCCCTGAAATGCCTGATAGCGGCTGCTACCGGCCATGCCGCTGCATCTCCCAGCGGGCAAATTGTATTGCCTTCAATTTTTCTCTGGATATCCCACAACAAATCAATATCTTTTAATTCGCCTTTTCCATTTTCTATCTTCTTCAATATTTTTTCCATCCAGCCGGTTCCTTCCCGACAGGGCGAACATTGTCCGCAGCTTTCGTGGTGATAAAATCTTGCCAGGGTCATGGTATGCCTAACAATGCATTGATCTTCATCAAGCACTTCAAATCCGCCACTGCCCATCATTGAACCGGTAATAAATCCACCGTCGGCAAGACTTTCATAATTCATCAGTCTCTTTTCTCCTTTTGCAGTTGTCAATAATAAATTTGCCGGGAGAATGGGTACGGATGCGCCCCCGGGTATACAGGCTTTCAATTTTTTCCCATTGGCTATGCCACCACAATATTCATCACTGTAAATAAAATCCTCTACAGATATCGTCATATCAATTTCATAAACTCCGGGCTTATTGATATTTCCACACGCAGAGATCAGTTTTGAACCGGTTGATTTACCCACACCAATTTTTGCATAAGCATCCCCGCCTTCATTTATTATTGGAACGATGGCCGTAAGTGTTTCCACATTATTAACCACGGTTGGGCAGCCCCACAAACCTTTAACGGCAGGGAAGGGTGGTTTAATCCGGGGCAGTCCCCGCTTGCCTTCCAGGCTTTCGAGCAAGGCGGTTTCTTCGCCGCAAATGTAAGCACCAGCGCCACGGTGTGTATAGATTTCGCAATCAAAACCGCTTCCTAAAATATTTTTTCCAAGCCATCCGTTTTGTTTTGCTTCGGCGAGTGCGGTATCAAGAATGTCAGTTATCCAGTTGTATTCGCCGCGGATATAAATGTACGAGACATTGCTGCCCAGGGCAAATGCAGAAACGATCATGCCCTCTATGAGTAAGTGTGGGAGAAACTCCATAAGATAGCGGTCTTTAAAAGTACCGGGCTCACTTTCATCTGCATTGCAAACCAGGTATCTTGCCATCCCTTCGGGCTTGGCTAAAAAACTCCACTTCATCCCTGTAGGAAAGCCGGCGCCACCACGACCACGAAGCCCGCTTTTCTTTACTTCTTCCACAATATCGGCCGGCAACATCTTCAAGGCTTTTTCCACACTGGCGTAACCGCCTTCACGCTTGTACACTTCGTACGAGCGGATGCCTTCTACATGTTCTTTTTCCAAAAGTAATTTTCGCATATCCTATACCGTTATGTCAAGTGTTTTGCTATCCTGCATGGACGTTTCCTGCTGTAATTCACAATTAAACATCCAGCTTATTCCAAATTTATCTTTCAACATTCCAAACCTTGCGCCCCAGAACTGGGCGGCCAATGGCATCATTATAATTCCGCCTTCAGCCAACTTCTTAAAGATTTCTTCTATTTTATTTTCATCATCCATAGAAACCGATAACTGAACATCTCCGCCTCTTACAACTTTAAAATTTTTAGGACCATCAGAAATATATAAAACACTATTGCCAAATTTCAACCTGGCATGCATTAATTTATTTTTCCAATCATCATCAATTGGCATGGGGGCATCTCCATACCGACTGGTCATAATAATTTCGCCATTCAAAATTTCTTTATAAAAATTCAATGCTTCTTCTGCATTGCCATCAAAATGAACGTAGGGCATTAATGTCATACTCATATTTTATCATTTTTGAAATTTGCTAATAACATTCTCATGGGATGTAATGTTCTTGAAAATGGATTCAAAACTAAACCAATAGATTCTAATGTTGTAGCACCGAGAAGAGGTGTATCGCCTTCTTCTCCATAAATAACCGGCGCAGGGCCGCCTTCATTTTCATATTCAAAATACGCAGAACTTATTCTTCTTTTGATAGTAGTTCCGTCAGCCAAAGCAAAGCTCATTTCTTTATAAGGCTCTATTCCAATTTCATCCAAAATTTTACCCGGCACTAAACTATAAACCGCTCCACTATCTACAAGAAATTCAACATCCACAAACTTCTCAGATTTCCGATGTTCCCTTACTCTTAATAACGCAATTGTGATACCCATTAATTATCAGTATTTGTGTGAGAATGTTGATTTAATGAACGTTTATAATAATAGCGAAATACTAAGTTGATCAATAATATTATCACACCAGCAGATCTTAGCGCATCAGACAGATTTATATTTTTAGATTTTATTAAAATACCCCAAACCAATAATCCTACACCAATTACCGAAAGAAGAAAAATAATTTTTCCAATAATATTTTTATTCAATTTCATAACTTAATTATTCGTTGCCACATTTTTTAAACTTTCATCAATTATAACATCTATTTTTTCTTTGGTAAGATGTTCGCGGTACGATTTGCCCAACTGCATTATAGGCGCATATCCGCAGGCACCCAGGCATTCAACCACTTTTAAAGTAAACATTCCATCGCTGGTTGTTTCACCGATACCGATGCCCAGTTTTTGTTTGATATAGCCGATGATCTCATCACTTCCATTTAGCATGCACGGCCCGGTTTGGCAAACTTCGAAAATATATTTACCCACGGGTTTTAAATTGTACATGGAATAAAAAGTTGCCACTTCATACACTTCAACCGGCTGCAGGTGTAATATTTCTGCTACGTAATCCATAGTACCGACATCCAGCCATCCGCCAAATTCCTGCTGTGCCATATGCAATATGGGCAGGATCGCGCTTTTTTGTTTTCCTTCAGGATACCGCTGGATAAGTTCATCTATGACCTTTAATTTATCGTTCGAAAACTGTATCATTCATTTTGTGATTTGATGAATCATGCGTCCATTTCTCCGGCTATCAAATTTAAACTACTCATTACTATTATCGCATCGCTCAGCATTGCACCCTTAGTT
>JACDBU010000072.1 GCA_013694745.1 Chitinophagaceae bacterium | reverse complement strand
GGCCTGGATCATTTAAAAGAACTTGGAATAACTCACATTCATCTCCTGCCCTGTTTTGATTTTAATTCTATTGATGAAACACAACCAGGAAGAAATGCATACAACTGGGGGTACGACCCGCTTAATTACAATGTGCCTGAAGGCAGTTTTGCCACAGATCCATATGATGGAAAAGTAAGGATTACAGAATTTAAAAAGATGATCCAGGCCCTACATAAAAATGGGATCCGGGTTATACTCGATGTGGTTTATAATCATACTTCTGATAAAGAGAGCGCCTTTAATAAAACGGTGCCGGGCTATTTTTATCGTCACAATGCAGATGGCAGTTATTCCAATGCAACGGCATGCGGAAATGAAACAGCTTCAGAAAAATTCATGATGCGAAAATTTATGACAGAGTCAGTTGCGTACTGGGCTACAGAATATCATGTGGATGGGTTTCGCTTTGACCTTATGGGTGTGCATGATATAGAAACAATGAACCAGATAAGTGACACCTTACATAAAATAGACCCTGCCATTTTTATTTACGGCGAAGGCTGGACTGCAGGTTCCAGTCCAATGCCTGAAACGTTGAGGGCTGTAAAAAAAAATACATACCAACTTAATAAGATAGCCGCATTCAGTGATGACCTGAGAGATGGATTGCGCGGGCCTTATGACAATGTAAAAGCTAAAGGATTTGTAAGCGGGAAAGAGGGCACTTTAGAAAGTGTAAAGTTTGGCATTGTGGCATCAACCCAACATCCCCAGGTTAATTACAACAAAGTAAATTATTCAAAAGCACCATGGGCTGCTGAACCTTTTCAAACCATTAATTATGTTTCGTGTCATGATGATAATACTTTTTATGACCGTCTTAAAATTTCAAACCCCGACGCTTCAGAAGAAGAATTAATTAAAATGGACAAGCTTGGGCAAACCATTGTTCTTACTTCCCAGGGAGTTGCTTTTATTCAATCGGGTGCAGAAATATTACGAACAAAGCAAAGTGTTGCCAATTCCTACAATTCGCCCGATTCTATAAATGAAATTGACTGGAGCCGCAAATCAAAATACAGGGATGTATTTGATTTCTACAAATCTTTGATCGCTTTACGAAAGCATCACCCGGCATTCAGAATCCCTTCATCAAAAATGTTACAGGGCCATTTAAAGTTCATCGATACAAATGATCCGTTATTACTGGTTTACCAAATAAATGACCATGCCAATGGAGATACCTGGAAAGATATTCTTGTATTACTGAATGGAGACAAATCTGAAAAGCATTTAGATCTGCCGGCTGGCAAGTGGATGCTTGCAGTAGACGGAATTAAGGTAGATGAAAAAGGAATAAAACATGTTGCAACTAAAATAACCGTGCCGGCAACCACCGCTTTTGTATTATATAATTTAAACAAGTAGTTTTAAAAATGTTATACCGTGCAATAACTACTTTTATTTTATAAATTTAACTGCAAGATCCATTTAGAAAAATATTAATATTTCCAATTAATGAATACTGAATTCATAAATATTATGCCGGTACTTCCATCTGCTGATATTGCGAGAGATCTTAGCTGGTATAAACAACATACCAGCTTTGAAGAATATTTTTCCGACAAAATGTATGCAGTTCTTTACAGGGAGAATCTTACTATATACCTGCAATGGCATGCGGATACCGAAAACGACCCGTTGCTGGGAGGGTCAGTTATCAGAATTGATGTAAAAAATATCAAAGCTCTTTTTGATGAATTTGTAAATAGAGGCACCATAACTAAAGATGCTTTTAAAACCAACACTCCCTGGAAAACGAATGAGTTTGGATTTTTTGACCTGAATAAAAATGCGATTTTTTTTATGGAAGATGCTAATGGTTAAAATGAAGAAAATATTTTTTACAAGTGGTTCAATAAAGTAAGCAACAGAGGATATGAACTGAAATAAAAAAAATTAAGATCGGGGTCTCTGACCATTCGCTAAATAACTGGATCTAAAAATCATAATTCAAATTCAAAAAATGAAAATCGTAAATTATAAAACCTTTGCTTTAGTGTTATCCCTTTCCTGTATAGGATTTACACAATTCTCATTTTCGCAACCACCACGTTTTAGTTTTGAAAAATTTATTTTAAAAGGCGACACATTAAATTACAGGCAGCTATTTCCGGATTATGATACGATACGAAAATACCCGCTGGTAATTTTTTTACACGGCTCAGGTGAACGAGGCAATGATAATGAGGCCCAATTAAAATGGGGTGTAATGAATTTTGCAACAGACGAGGCAATGAAGATGTACCCGGCATTTGTTATTGCCCCGCAATGCCCCGAACGAATGGGTTGGTCGAACTTTACAGACAACAGGAATAATCTTACCATGTCACTTCAGCCTTCCAAACCGATGGAATTGCTAATTGCGCTTATCCATGATATTATTAAAAAATTCCGGGTGGACACAAATCGAATTTATATAACAGGTCTTTCTATGGGTGGCTTTGGTACGTTTGATGCTATTGAGCGTTATCCGTATTTGTTTGCCGCAGCTGTACCGGTTTGTGGCGGAGGTGATACACGAAGGGCACCATCAATTGCACACATTCCCATATGGATATTTCATGGCGCTGAAGATGCAGCTGTTGATCCTGTACTCTCATTAAATATGGTTGAAGCCTTAACTAAAGCTGGAGCTCATCCCGGTTTTACGCAATTTCCTGAAGCAGGTCACTTTTCCTGGATAGGTGCCTACAGTGATCCGTTGATGATAGAATGGTTGTTTAGACAACATAAATAATGTGAATTGAAAGAGACGACCGGCATATATCCAAAATTTTATCTGTACAACCGGATTGTAAAAGCAAAATTGTATATCGATGATAACTATTGCAATAATATTGATCTAAGCAATATTTCTGATGAAGCCTGTTTTTCAAGGTTTCATTTTTTAAGATTATTTAAATCTGTATACGGCAAAACACCACACCAATACCTGATACAGGTGCGGATCAACAAAGCCATGGAATTTTTAGAACAGGATTTTAAAATCAATGATACCTGTTTTAAAGTAGGGTTTGATAGTGTAAGCTCATTTTCAGGATTGTTCAGGCGAATGCATGGATGTTCGCCATCAGAATATCAACGACTTTATAAGATCCGGCAGGCTAATATAAAAGCCCGCCCTCTGAACTACATTCCAAATTGTTTTGTGGAACCTATAAAATAAATAAAAAAATAGCAACTTTCAAGAAGGAGAATAAAAACAGGTTTTAGAATTTTGTTGCATTGTTTTACCAGTAAAATTTTTAACAATGATCACAAAATTAAATCACGTCAGCATTTTTGTCCTTAACCAGGATAGCGCTTTTGAATTTTATGTAAAAAAACTTGGCTTCAAAGTGCATACAGATGCTTCCATGGGCCCTGGTATGAGGTGGCTAACTGTTTGCCCACCCGAACAGCCGGACCTGGAGATAACGTTGATGCTGATAGAAGAAGGCATGATGTTCAAAGGCGCTGCAGCAAGCCAGATGCGGGAACTGGTAAAGAACGGAACCTTTGGTTTTGGTGTTTTTGAATGTAATGATCTCAATGCAACTTATGAAGAATTAAAAGCGAAAGGCGTGGTCTTCAAAAAACCGCCAACGAAAGAGTTTTACGGATATGAGGCGCTCTTTGCTGATGATTCCGGGAATTGGTTCTCACTTGGACAAAAAGATAAATGATAAAAAGATTGTCATTTTTTCACTGCCAATAATATATTACAGGATATGGCAAAGCCAGTTGACATCGATGAGTACATTTCAGGGTTCCCAAAAGAAACTCAAAATATTTTGATGCAACTTCGCACTGCTATTAAAAAAGCTGTACCTGAAGCTGCTGAAGTGATCAGTTATGGAATGCCAGCATTCAAACTTCATGGGATGCTGGTTTGGTTCGCTGCACATACCAGCCACACGGGGCTATACCCCAAAGCCTCAGGAATTGAAGCATTCAAAAAGGAATTGGCGGTCTATAAATTTGCTAAGGGTTCCATTCAATTTCCGTATCACACCCCGCTGCCAGTAAAGCTTATAACTAAAATTGTAAAATTTAGAGCTGCGGAAAATTTACAAAAAGTAACATTGAGGAATAAATGATAGGCGCATTATAATGATAAGCAACCATTCCAATTCTTAATCTTTGTTTTTTCTTACAAAAGAATTAAATTTATTAATTCAATCTCAATATTTTTTATCCAAAAAAATAAATCATGCCTAAATATGTAATTGAACGTGAAATCCCGGGTGCAGGAAAATTGAGTGCTGATCAATTAAAAGCAATATCACAAACTTCATGTGGAGTATTGAAAAAGATGGGATCAGAAATTCAATGGGTTCATAGTTATGTAACAGACGATAAAATTTATTGTGTATACATTGCCCCCAACGAAGCGATGGTACGTGAACATGCGTCCCAGGGTGGTTTTCCAGCAAACTCAGTTAGTCCTGTTTCAGCCATCATTGACCCTGCTACGGTGGAATAACCTTTTGCACTGAATTTTTGTGAAGCCACCCGCCAGTGATATGTTTTTAAACTTATCAATGCAGCTGATTTTCTACCCTGATCTGCAGAATATCTTACAGCGCAAGCGAATAAAATTGCCGTTCTTTAGTCACAACTTTTTTAAACCTTTTAATTTTATTATATGAAGAAGAAATTCGGATAAAATTCCGCATTTCAACCATCTAAAATAAAAATTAGGAATTTCTATTTTGTTTAGATATTTTTGTTTTTATTTAAACAATGAATTTATATTCAATTTCCCAGCTTGAACGGTTCTCCGGAATTAAAGCGCACACCATAAGGATGTGGGAGCAGCGGTATGATGCATTACAGCCAGTACGTTCAAAAGGTAATACCCGGTATTACGACAATTTACAGTTAAAAAGATTATTGAATATTGTAAGCCTCATGAATTCCGAACATAAGGTATCGGAATTGTGTTTTATGACCGATAGTGTATTAACAAATCTCCTTAGCGAGCGATTAAAAAACATTACCATTGCTGATGAAGCAACGGAATACTCCATTTCGCAACTGATCGCTGCGGGATTAAATTATGACGAGGTCCATTTTGAAAAAATATTTGCTAATTGCGTCTTGCGTTTTGGAATGGAAATTACATATACTAAAGTAATTTATCCTATGCTTTTGCGGATTGGTCTTATGTGGTCAATAGATGCAATGCCACTGGCGCAGGAACATTTTATAAGCAACATGGTTCGGCAAAAATTATTTTCTTCTATCGATGCGTTACCACCTGCCAATTCAACAAAAGATGCATGGCTCTTATTCCTTCCTGAAAATGAGTTTCACGAAATAGGCTTATTGTTTTCGCATTATGTCATCAGGCTTGCCGGTAAAAAAGTCATTTATCTTGGAAGTAATATTCCTGTAAATACAATACAGGCCACTATAAAAGAAACTTCACCTGCTAATATATTGCTCTTCCTGGTTCACAATGAGATACCCGCGCTTGCCCAAAGGCAGATTGCTATTTTATTAAAAGCACCAGGCAAACACAGGATCTATCTGTCAGGAAATGAGCATTTGATTTGTCAACTGAAAACAGGTAAAGAAATACAATGGTTAAAATCTGTAAAAGACCTGGAACACGTACTTACTAAAAAATAAATTTGTTTATATTTTTTTTTATTTATCTATATGTCTAAAATTGTTATCATCGGTGCCGGGTTCTCCGGATTAAGTGCAGCAGCTTACCTGTCGGCTGCCGGCCACGAGGTGCATGTTTTAGAAAAAAATGCTGAATACGGAGGCCGGGCAAGGCAGTTTGAAACAGGTACCGGGTATGTATTTGATATGGGGCCAAGCTGGTACTGGATGCCAGGTGTATTTGAAAAATTTTTTGCTGATTTTGGTTACCGGGTTTCAGACCTGTATGAATTGAAGCTTTTAGATCCTGCGTTTGATGTGGTATTTGCAGAAAACGACACTATGCACATCCCTGAAAATTTTGATGCGTTATGCAGCCTCTTTGATTCTGTTGAATCCGGAGCCGGTGAACAATTAAAAAAATTCATGGATGAAGCAGAATATAAATATAAAGCGGGTATGGAAAACCTGGTTTACAAACCAGGCATTTCTATAACTGAATTTGCAGATATGAATTTGATAAAAGGCGTTTTCCGTTTACAGGTCTTTTCTGCTTTCAGTAAGCATGTAAGAAAATATTTCTCTCATCCAAAGTTGATCGCCCTGATGGAGTTTCCTATTTTATTCCTTGGCGCCATGCCTGAAGAAACACCGGCATTATATAGTTTGATGAATTATGCCGGACTAAAATTAAAAACATGGTATCCCGCCGGGGGTTTTGGAAAAGTAGTGATGGCTATGGCAGATATAGCCCAAAAAAATGGGGCAACATTTCATATGAATGCAGCTGTTCATCATATCGGAATGGTAAATAACCTGGCTAAAAATGTGGTTGTTAAAGGAGAAATTTTTGAATGTGATGCTGTAATTGCCACAGCCGATTACCACCACGTGGAGAGTAAATTACTTGATGAAGGTTATAGGAATTATGATGAAAAATATTGGGAGCATAAAACCCTGGCCCCCTCCTGCCTCATCTTTTATATTGGTATAAATAAAAAAATACAATCGCTCAATCATCATACATTATTTTTTGATGAGGCGCTTTCTACGCATTCGCAGGAGATCTATAAATATCCGCAGTGGCCCACCAGGCCGCTGTTTTATGTATGCTGCCCTTCAAAATCCGATGATACCGTGGCCCCGCAGGGAAATGAAAACCTGTTTATACTCATGCCAATAGCTACTGGTTTAAATGATAGTGAGGATATACGCGAACGGTATTTTAAAATAATGATGAAACGCCTTGAGAAACAAACCGGCGAAGATCTGTTGCCGTATGTAAACTATAAAAAAAGCTATTGCCTCAATGACTTTATTGCTGACTACAATTCATACAAGGGCAATGCATACGGGCTTGCGAATACCCTTAAACAAACTGCCTTTCTTAAACCTAAGATCCGGAACAAAAAAGTTAGTAATTTATTTTATGCAGGGCAGCTTACCGTTCCTGGCCCGGGCGTACCTCCTTCAATCATTTCCGGCAAGATCGCCTCAGAACAATTAATAAAATATTTAAATAAAAATTAATGAAAGCGCTTTTTGATTCCGTTTCAGTGCAATGCAGCAAACTTACCACCCATACGTACAGTACCAGCTTCTCGCTGGGCATCTACTTCCTGCAAAAACGCATGCGCGATCCCATCTATTCTATTTATGGCTTTGTACGTTTTGCTGATGAAATTGTAGACAGCTTTGACGGGTACAATAAAAAGAGGCTGTTGCAGCAATTTAAGGATCAAACTTATGACGCCATATTATACCGCATCTCCTTAAACCCAATTTTAAACTCGTTTCAGCAGGCATTTCATCAATATAAAATTAGTCCTGAGCTTATTGAAACTTTTTTACACAGCATGGAAATAGACCTGTACAAAAAAAGATATACAGCCGAAAATTATGAACAATATATTTATGGTTCGGCTGAAGTTGTTGGGCTAATGTGCCTTCACGTATTCAGTGATGGAGATGTGAATTTATATAACGAGCTTAAACCCTTTGCTATGAAGCTGGGGGCCGCATTTCAGAAAGTGAATTTCTTAAGAGATATACAATCGGATTATCAAACGCTTGGCAGGACTTATTTTCCAAATGTAGAATTAACCGGGTTTACAGGGCATGCAAAAAAAGAAATTGAAAAGGAGATTGAAAATGATTTTAAAGAGTCATTATCCGGGATCAAAAAACTTCCTGTTTCATCAAGGGGTGGTGTTTACCTGGCCTATGTTTACTACAATTCGTTGTTTAAAAAAATTAAGAAAATTCCTGCTGAGCGTGTTATGACCGAAAGAGTTCGAGTGAGTAATTCTGAAAAAATGAGGCTGATGCTGAACAGCATGTTCCAGTATAAACTCAACCTGCTGTAAATTTTGAATGATATTAATACGATCTTAAAGATGAAAATGTTACAATACAGTACTGAACAATTTTTACCGGTTGACATAATCAAAGCCTGGATTTTTTTTACCTCTCCCGCTAACCTGGCGCTCATAACCCCTCCTGCCCTTGGTTTCAAGATCCTTACCAATTTAAACGGTGATGAAATAGCTGAAGGAATGAAAATTGATTATACGGTAAAACCCATTATGGGTATTCCCCTTCACTGGCAAACGGTGATAGGCAAAGTACAAAAGCATAAATTTTTCACCGATAAACAACAAAAAGGCCCGTATAAAATATGGGAACATACGCATACATTTACAGAGAAAAATGGAGGCATTTTGATGAAAGATATAGTAAATTATAAATTGCCTTTGGGGTGGTTTGGAGCACTGGCTCACCTGCTTTTTGTACGCAAAAAACTTGAAGCAATTTTTGCTTACAGGAAACTGGCGCTAGAAAAATTATTTTTATAAAATGGAAGCGATCCTTATCAATTTTTTAATAGTAGCAACCGCTTTTTTTACCATGGAGGGTGTGGCATGGTTTGCGCACAAATTTGTTATGCACGGCCTGCTCTGGCGGTGGCATAAAGATCATCATAAAAAGGAAACGTCAGGATTTTTTGAGCACAATGATTTTTTCTTTCTCATTTTTGCCTTGCCTGGAATTGCCGGGTTGTTTTTTGGCATGAAAAACAATTTCAATTTTCTTTTCTGGATCGGGCTAGGTATTACCATTTATGGTTTTGCTTATTTTCTGGTGCATGATATTTTTATTCACCAGCGTTTTAAAATCTTAAGAAATGCTGATAACAATTATTTTAAAGCGATAAGGCGTGCTCATAAAATACATCACAAGCACCTGGGCAAGGAAGAGGGAGAATGTTTTGGCATGCTATGGGTGCCCTTCAGGTATTTCCGCAAAAGAAATTTAAATGATCTATGAAATTTCTTTACCTGGCCATTGATCTCTTTTCAGTAATAATACCACTTGCTTTTTCTTTTCATCCAAAAATTAATTTTTACAAAAAGTGGCGGTCATTTTTTATTGCCAATTGCCTAGTTGCCTTTTTGTTTATTATATGGGATATACTTTTTACAAAACTGGGTGTATGGGGGTTTAACCCGGATTATATAATGGGTTTATACTTTTTTAATCTTCCCATTGAAGAGGTCCTGTTTTTTATTTGCATCCCGTTTTCATGTGTATTTACTTATTACTGCCTCAATTTATTTACCAGCATCAAATGGAAAAGCCTGACAGGAAATATTTTTATTTTTGTGTTGTCATCTTTTTTACTCGTAACCGGCCTCATTTTTTATAAAAGGATTTACACTTCAGTCACCTTCACCAGTTTGGCTTTTGTGCTTCTTTTTCTTCAGTTTATTTTAAAAGTAAACTGGCTGGGCAAATTCTTCACTATCTACCCAGTATTACTCATTCCCTTTTTTATAGTTAATGGGATCCTTACCGGTAGCGGCATCCGGCAGCCGGTGGTATGGTATAACAATAATGAGAACACCGGTATCCGCCTGTTTACTATCCCGGTAGAGGATATTTTTTATGGATTAGAATTGATACTATTGACCGTTTTATTTTACGAGTATTTCAATTCCAAATCGAGGCATCCTGAAACTATTACATAAGCGGCGGCTATCTCACTACGCTTTTTATATACCTTTCTTTCCTAAACATTACCGATGAAATTAATTATAGCCTGGGCATTTATCTTTTTGATACAAGGTTGTTCTTTTGCGCAGAAATACAGCTTCGATACATTCACAGAGAATTTTGTAAAAATATATCGCGCCCTGGAGATCCCCGACCTCCAGCTGAGCTTTGCAGAAAATTTCAGGCAAATCAAATCATCCGCAAATATTCAGCAACAGCTAGAATTTTTTGACCAGGTTGATAAAGAACTCCCTTTCTACAACACTAAGCAAAAAAATGCACAGCAACAATTGGATTTCTCTCTTATACAATACGAGACGAGGCTTAATAAAGAACGGCTTGTTTTGGAAAAAAGATGGGTCGATGAAAAATCACAAGGCACACTTCCCGATAATCTTTACAATCTTCCGCATGGTAAAGAATGGTATGCCTATTATTTAAAACGCTGGACAGGAGCGGATGTTAGTCCCGATGAGCTTTACGCAACCGGATTAAATGAAGTGCAAAGAGTTCAAAAGCATATTGATGATATTCGTTTGCAGTCAGGTTTATCCGAGGATTCTTTTTATCATTATCTTAATGATCCTTCCTTTTTTTATAATAACCAGGCCCAGGTGCAACAATCATTTGAAAATACCAAAGCAGTTATTTTAAAAAATATTTCCAGGCTATTTACGGTAATTAATATTCCGGATGTTGGCATAAAAAAAGGCATTGATGAAAACCTTGTTCAAACACCAGGCTATTATTCGAACAACATTTTCTATTATAATTATTTTGACAAACCGTATAATAAACGACAGGTAGACTGGCTTTTTATTCATGAAGCAATTCCCGGGCATCACTATCAAACATCCGTTGCCGCACAATCAAACCGTTCAGCGGTTCAATTGCTCTTCTGGTATCCAGGATTCAGCGAGGGATGGGCGGCCTATACTGAAGAGTTGGGCAAAGAGCTGGGCGTATATAAAACACCCTATGACGAATTGGGCAAATGGGAGTGGGATATTGTACGGTCGGTAAGAGTATTAATTGATATTGGGTTGAATTTTTACGGCTGGAGTGATGACAAAGCGCTGGCTTGCTGGAATAAATATATCGTGAACCAGGATGCGATTGCCATGCGCGAGATAAACAGGATGAAACGCTGGCCTGCACAGGTTATCACATATAAATATGGCGCTGAAAAAATAATGTCATGGAAAGAAAAAGAAATGCAAGCCATGGGAAATGCTTTCAATATTAAAAAATTTCATGATAAAATCCTGGCGCATGGATCCTTGCCCTTTTTTCTTGTTGAAAGAAATATTTTCACAAACACAGGAGATTAATGTGTGCCAGGCCACTGCAGTTTCATGGCACCTACCTTCAATAACTCATATAATACATCACGCAGTTATTCAACTGCGGCATTACCTTTAACTTTACCACTTTATAAAATATAACTGGTTGTAATGCGTACAGACAAAAAGAGATCAAGAGAAAATCTCACGCCCTTGATGGCGCTGGAATTATTAAAGGCAGGGAATGAAAGATTTGTAAATAACATAAAAACCCACCGTAATTTATTACAGCAGGTAAATGAAACCGCTACCGGCCAATTTCCTTTTGCAGCCATTTTAAGTTGTATCGATTCAAGAACCTCGGCAGAGTTGATCTTTGACCAGGGGCTCGGCGATATATTCAGCATTAGGATAGCGGGAAACATATTAAATGAAGACATTTTGGGTAGCATGGAATTTGCCTGTAAAATGGCAGGTTCCAAACTCATCGTAGTATTGGGTCATACAAGATGCGGCGCTATTGAAGGCGCCTGTAACAATATAGTATTGGGAAATATTACAGCGCTGCTGAGCAAAATAAAACCAGCCATAGAACAGGAAACCGAAACGCTGAAAGAGCGGAATGGTAACAACCCTTTATTTCTACAAAATGTTACCAGGAACAATATATTCTTATCAGTTGAAAAAATAAAGGAGCGCAGCAGCATTTTGAATGATATGGAAAACTCACAGGAAATTAAGATAATTGGCGGTTTGCATGATATTGAAACTGGGCAGGTTATTTTTTACGAATAATCGCCAGGCACTTCACAACCGATATAATATAATAATTGAAAGGCACAGTAAACGATATACCACATAACCAAACCAAAGTAGTTATTATTGGCGCAGGCCATAAAACAACTGCGATGAAGTTGTAAAGCAATTCAATTTTAAAATTGAGGCCTTTGTATTTTCAGAAATTCCAAAATCGATCTTCGGTAATGCAAATATTTTTTACATCTTACTACTTCCGGATAATCATATCATGTATATAGGAAAGGAAGTTAAGAAGTGTATCTTCATCCTGGAACAAATTCAATATAATGATGTAAATATGCTATGAGTTTCACGTAGCCAAACTCCTAACTTGTCTTTTTGGCGTTCACAGCATTTAATCCTTTGGGGCCATTCTCTACTTCAAAAGTTACTTTATCGTTTTCTTTTACCGGTTCGGATAACTGGTTAATGTGCACAAAAATACTTTCCTGTGTTTGCAGGTCTTTGATAAATCCAAAACCTTTATCCTGGTTAAAAAATGTTATCACACCGTTCCGTATCACTTCGCCATCATCAGCAGGGTCGTGTTTAGGCACGCTGATCTGCATGTCTTCCAGCTTAAAAATTCTTTTTTTCTTTGGATCGGGAGGGGTGGCTGAAATGTTCCCGTTCTCATCAACATAAGCCATCATTTCCTCAAGAGATTTTCCCTTCTTTGCATTCGTTTTCCTGTCCTCCATTTTTTCCTCTTTTTCCTGCCGTTGTTTTAATTTCTTTTTTTGCTTTTCTTTTTTATTAAAAGTTTCCTGCGATTTCGACATATTTTTTTTTACGTTATTTTAAGGGTAAGGTATTATTTTATTCCCATTTACTGCAAAGTTAGTGTATCTGCAAAATATTTTTTTCAATTATTTGCAAAAGGTTGGCTATTTCAAATGGTTTTTTTAAAAACCCATTGGCATGGGCTCTTTTGCATATTTCATCGATCTCGGTATTCGCTGAAAAAAGTATTACGGGTGTATCTTTCGTGGCCTTATTCATTTTCATTAATTCAATCGCCTTTTCGCCCCCGATCTCTGGTATCCAAAGGTCAAGTAAAACAACATCTGGTTTTACCTTTATTATGTCTTCAACAATATTCTCACAACAGGTGCGTGTTTCAACCGCATAATTATATTGTTGCAATATTATTTTACAAACGATTAAAATTTCCTTGTCATCATCAAAAATTAATATACGCGGCTTCATGATTTAAATTGGAATAGTGAAATAAAATGTGCTTCCCTTTCCCAGCTCACTTTCTGCCCATATCTTACCATTATGACATTCAATAATTTCATGACTTATGAACAATCCAATGCCTAAGCCCTGGAAATGGACAGCTCGTTCTTCTTCCCTGTAGTACCGGTCAAATACTTTACGTAGATTTTCTTTTTTAATACCTATCCCATTGTCTTTTATGGAAACTTTTACTTCGTGTTTGTCGACGGATACATTTACAAAAACTTTCTTTGATTTAGGTGAATATTTTACAGCATTATTAAGGAGGTTTACCACTACCTGCTGTAGTCTTTCTTTGTCGCCTTTTACTTTAGTATCTGTAACACCTGTATGGATAATTTTATAGGAAGGAGCAGAAAACTGTACTGCCTCAATTGCATCACTTATCAAATTATCAAAATTGAATGTAGTTTCATTGAGGGTAAGATTGCCATTTTGAATTTTACTAACATCCAACAGTTCACCGATCAATTCATTTAGCCTGTCAATAGCAACACAGGCTTTTTGCGCCAATACCAGGTCTTTGTTTTTTGCTTTTGCCAGGTTCATCTGCAGCAATTGTATATATGCCTTGGCTGTTGTAAGCGGTGTCTTTAATTCATGGCTGGCAATACTAATGAATTCATCTTTTGTTTCTTCTTTAGTTTTCTGATCATGAATATCTATAGATATGCCTATCCAGGAAGTAATGGAGCCATCATAGTTTCGAACAGGTGTGGCACTGGATATGTGCCAGCGATACATATTATCGCTTTTTCTTTTGAGCAATAGTTCCATCTTAAAGTCCTCGCCTGTTTTTATTGAATGACTCCATAATTTTTTAAATTCATTAAACGAAGAAGGATCAATGACAGGCGCCCAACCTTTTGTTAATGCTGTATTCAATGTCATTCCTGTATACTCCAGGTAAAATTTATTGAAAAAAGTAAGGGTACCATCGGCAGCGGATGTAGAGGTAATTTGCGGAATATTTTCAAATATTTTCCTTAGGTCTTCGAAACTTTTTTTCTCTGCATTTTCTTTTTCTTTCCTGCTCGTAATATCATTCAAAGCCAGTAAAATTAAATTTTCTTCATTTCCTTTCAGTATTGGCTGGGCGTTAAAGCAAATAGTACGTTCGCCTGAAAATGGAAATGCATAGGTTACTTCCCATTCAAGGAACTTTTCATCGCCTTTCTGTATTCTTAATAGCTGGCTGCGCAAACCGGGTATGTTCCATTTATTATTCTGCAGATCAAAAAGAATTTTTCCTATAGTTTCTTCCTCATTGATTGAAAAATCTTTATAAAATGATTTATTCGCACTCATGATCTTAAAATCATGGTTAACTACCAAAATTGGTTCATGTATCGTGGTTACAATTGCTTCTGCATACACCCTTGCCTGGTTAAATTGTTCATTGCGATCGAACAATTCCTGGTTAACCGTAATTAATTCTTCATTGGTACTTTGCAATTCTTCTTTACTGGTTTCCAGTTCTTCATTCAGGCTTTGCAATTCTTCACTGCCACTCAGTAATTCTTCATTCGCACTTTGCAATTCTTCATTTACCGCTTCCTGGTCTTCTGTAATACTTCGCATGTCTTCCCGCGCCTGTACAAGATCTTTTTCTAATCGCACGATACGAATATTTTTTTCATCTTCTTTGGCTGACTTGCCAGGTATATTTTCGTTATGAGCAGGAAGCCGTGGCGTTACACTGTCTCTAAAAAGAATTAAAAAATGAAGATCCATCGTATTCAGCAGCGGTATCACTTCAATATCAACCAGTCTTTTTGCGTTATCTATGGGTATATTTTCTTTTCTGGCTGGTTCTTTTGAAGCTTTTGATTTATGAACGGCGTTGCGAAGTTCAAATGATAATCCTTCCCTGGCCATTTTTAAAATATTCAAACTTGCTTTACCTGTTGCGGGTTCCAGATATTCGCGTGTTGAACCCCGAAATTGCACTATATCAAGTTGTTCATTTACGATAACACCCGCAGGTGTATACTTTGATAACAATATATCATCCGCATTTTTTTGAAAATCATCTTTTTTTCTTTCGTTGTTTCGTAACCCATCATCATTCTCTTTTAAAACCTCCTCTCTTCTTTCTGAAGCCACATTCATAAAGCGGCCGCCCGGTAATGATTTTTTTACATACAGTTTTTCTTTTTTATCTAATTGCTGAAAAAGTTCAGTAGAGTTACCAGGTGTTTCCGATTTCCCAAGCAGTAAATACCCTTTTTCTCTTAATGCATAATGAAACGTATTAAACGCTTTTTTTTGCAGGAAAGGCTCCATGTAGATGAGTACGTTACGGCAGCTTATAAGATCCATCCTGGCGAATGGCGGATCTTTGATAAAATTATGTGCGGCAAATACACACATATCACGAATGATTTTTTTAAGATGATAGTGGCTATCCTGCTTAATAAAAAACCTGTGCAACCTTTCTTCCGATATTTCATGAAGTTCTTTTGGCAGATACATGCCTCTCCTTGCTTTGTCAATTGCAATCGGTGAAATATCGGTGGCAAAAATCTGGATCGTGATAGTTGATATTTTATCTCCCAAATACTCGTGCAGGCACATACCCATTGAATATGCTTCTTCACCCGTGGAGCAGCCGGCGATCCAGATACGCAATGGATTTGATGGTGATTTCTCCTTGAGCATTTCAGGAAAAACATTTTTACATAGATCATCAAATGTTTTAGGATCCCGAAAAAAAGAGGTTACCGGTATTAGCATATCCTGGAATAAAAAATCCATTTCAGGCTTCTTTTCTCTAAGATATTCCAGGTAATCAATAATTTTTTCAATCTTTAATACTACCATCCTGCGGAGGATGCGCCGACGGATGGTTGTTTGTTTATAATAGGTAAAATCTACTCCTTTTTTAATTCGCAAAAGGGCTAATACCTGCCTGAAAGATTCTTCCTCGTTAACTTGTTCGGGTGAAATAAATCCTTCTGCTGGTAATAAATTAAAAGTATGGTTTAGTTCAAGTAATTGCTGTGGCATTTTTTCGGGCGCCATAATAAAATCTACAACATCTGCATTAATAGCGCTTTGCGGCATTGCATCATAAGCAGCGCTTTCAAGGTCTTGTGCAAATGTTATGCCCCCATGTGCCTTAATATCTTTCAAACCAAGTGTGCCATCTGCTCCCGTGCCAGAAAGAACAATTCCTATAGAATGGCTCTGGTGTACCTCTGCAAGCGATGAAAAGAAAATATCAATGGGCATATTTTTCTGATCTTTTGGAGGCCTAGGACTTAACTGCAAAACTCCATCAGTGGCAACTAGCAGTTTGTTGGATGGGATTATGTAAACCTGGTCTGGTTTAACTTCTATGTTATCACTTATTTCATTTACGGGGATATTAGTTTCCCGTTGCAAAATTTCGGGTAAGGCACTGCTGTGATCGGGATGCAGGTGTTGTACTAATATGTAAGCCATGCCTGAGTTATCCGGTATGGCTTTTAAGATCTTTTTAAATGCTTCAAGCCCACCGGCGGATGCACCGATGCCAACAACGGGGAACAAGTTCTTTGAAAGTATTTTAGTTTTATTTTTATCGGCCATAGGCATAATTAATTCATATTATATTCTTTATTCAATATAAACGCCAGATTTCATTATGCGATAAGGTGAAAAGGAATGATTTATACTCAAAACAGATCAGCTACAAGTTAGTCTATTTCTAAGTATTATATGGATAACACCATCAAATATTAAATAGCGAAGATTAAAAAAGTATAGATTTTTACCCTAAACCTAAAATTATATTATTCCCTAAAAACCAATTATCCGAAAACAGCAGGAAAATATCAAATTACTTATTGTTCCTGTAACTGGGTAGCAAATAAAATTTCTTTCATTTTATCAACATGAACCTGTATATCACCTGCTTTTTCTTTGTAATTCGTTGCCAGTTTTGTAAGCCCTCTTTTGGCATGATCGTTTTCCATTTTATTCAAAAGATTTCTGCGCTCTTCCATTATGCGCAAGGCAGTCCACAAAGTTGACTCAAATACTTCAGCCTGTTTAATAACAAGATCATTTTCCGAATAGGAGTGCCCGATGTGACAACGGTAGCGGTTTATTTTACTATCCCCTTCCCCATCTTTTTTTATATCCCACAATCCCCCGCCACAATCCGGACAAGCATAGATACTTTTTTCGCCTATTTGTTTTACATTATCATAGTCAACAACCACTCTTTCCGCAATCTGTGATTCAATAATAACATCGCGGGGAGCCTGAATTTCTGTTGGTGACGACTCAGTGAGATGTTGTATCACCTCACCCATTTGCTCCAGTTTTATGCTATAATCCACTTCTAAATTGTTGAGCACAGATAATGGCATGTCAGGATATTCTGCTTCGTTAGGATCCTGCACAATGCATATACCACCACTTCGTTTTATTGCCAACATCCCTGTAGTGCCATCATCCAGCAAGCCTGTTAATATAACCCCAATTGTCCTGGTATTATAAGCTGCAGCTGCCGAACGAAACAATACATCAATTGAAGGCCGCCACCTGTTTTCTTCCGGACCCCGGCCGAGGATAATACCTCCTTTTTTTACAAGCAAGTGAAGATTGGGTGAAGCAATATAAATATGGTCTTTTTTTATCGCGGCATCTTCTGTTGCTATTTCACATTGCAATTTTGTGAATGGCTGAAGCCGGTGCATGAGAAAATCACTGATGCTGGTCCTGGATAAATGCATAACTATAAAAACGGCCGCATCCATTCCCGGTTTTAGTTGGCTAACAAATTCTGACAAAGCATTTAATCCACCGGCAGATGCGCCAACTACGATCACAAATTTTGGGGTACTCATTAACTTGTTTTAAAAGATAACAGCAAAAACCGTTCTCATATTTTCAATCTTTTACAAGATCTAGTAGGACACAGATTCCACTGATTTAAAAAGGTCACGGATTACACGGATTCCTACGGATAAAAGTCAAAAAAAAATTCGTGTATTTCGTTCTTTCAATTTCGTGTAATTCGTTACTATAATTCGTGTAATTCGTTCTTTCAATTCGTGTAATTCGTGACCATAATTCGTGTAATTCGTGGCCATAATTCGTGTAATTCTTTCTTTAAATTCGTGTAATCCGTGGCAAAAAATTCGTGTAATTCATGCCAAAAATTTCTTAAACTGCAACCTCCCTGTTGTATTTATTTCGATAATTAACCGGCGATAATCCTGTTATTCTTTTAAATATTGTTCTGAAAGCTTTGGTATCTGAATAACCCACTTCATACATCACTTCGTTCACATTTTTGCGGCCTGATTCCAGGTTTTTTTTTGCGGCCTCAATTTTTACCCGCTGGATATATTCGGTAACCGTATTGGCGGTAGCTTTTTTAAATCTTCGTTCCATATTTCTTCTGCCCACTGCGAACATGGAAGCCAGCTGATCAATGGTAATTTTTTCTTCATAATTATTTTCAATGTATTCCTGTGCTTTTTTTACAGGTTCATCATCATGTGTTTTTTGTCCTTTAAAAATTATAAATGGCGACTGGCTTACCCTGTCAATATCTATCATGAATAATTTAGAGATCATAACGGCAATATCCCTTCCCGCATATTTTTCTATGATGTAAACAAGCAGGTTTAAAAATGAATAGGCACCTCCACTTGTATAAATACCATCATCCTCAGTAATTATCCTGTCATCAACAAGATTCACTTCAGGAAATATCGCCCGGAAATCATTTGCAGCAGTCCAGTGTGTAGCACATTGTTTTCCATTTAACAAGCCGGTGCCTGCAAGAAAAAAAGAAGCAATACAAAGACTTGCTACTTCTGCACCACCTTTGTATTGATTAATGATCCACGGAACGAATTTTTGATTTTGCTCCATCATTGTATTACCAGCGCCATGTATGGCTGGTATAATTATGAGATCTGTTTTTTTTACATCATCGATCATTACATCCGGATCGATAGTAAATAAACCATTCCTCTGGCTCGTGTCTTTACAAATGCCTACGAGCTGTACTTTGAACAAGGGAGACAGTCCCTGGTTTTTACGAATTGAATTCACTTCATTAAATATCTGGTGGCTTCCTTCAATATTTACAACGCTCGTATGACCCCTCGGAATAAGGATGGATATATGTTTCATAAAAATTTCTTACTATTTTATTTTCTTTGATAAAGCAAATCTAAAATAAATTATTGTCGCAATCAACCCCTTGTATTGCCGCATTTACACCCTAAGATGTTTAAATATCTACTGTAAGTTTGTGTTTTAAAATAATTATTGACAAAAATCTTGTTGTTGAGAAATATAATTTACCGCAAGTAACGGCAAAATGAAGCACAAACCTGGTAAGATAAAATAAAATAAAAATCACCC
This sequence comes from Chitinophagaceae bacterium, assembly GCA_013694745.1. Taxonomy (GTDB): domain Bacteria; phylum Bacteroidota; class Bacteroidia; order Chitinophagales; family Chitinophagaceae; genus Ginsengibacter. Next base: position 9,091 of record JACDBU010000072.1, on the reverse strand, counting down.
TAAATCAAAAAAAATGGAAACAAAACCCGTAAGCAACAGAATGTATTCTCTCATTGTTTTGTATGATATGCATACAAATTTTTTAGCAAAAGCACTTGATGGAATTACCGAAAAAGATGCGCAGAACCGTTTAAACACTAAGGCAAATCATATTGCCTGGCTTACTGGCAGTCTTGTGCAACAACGTTTTGAAATTGCAAAAAATCTTGGCGTTGAACATACACAAGCTGCAAACGAGCTTTTTAAAGATAACAAAGGGATACAGGATAATGTTAGCTACCCTTCGTTAGCTGATTTTAAAAAAGACTGGGACATCATCAGCCCACAATTAAGAGAAGCGTTTGTAACTGTAACTGATGAAAGGTTAGATCGTAAATTTGAAATGATGCCGGGTTATATAATTCCTTTTTTTGACTTACTGACTTTCATGATATACCGTGAAGCAAATATTATTGGCCAGATAGCTTTATGGCGCCGGTTATTAGGATATGAAGGAATGAAATACATGTAATAATTATTAAGTAAGATAACTTCTTACTCTATAAAAAATATATGACAGCAGAAAAATTAAATACCGCTGAAATATTTTTATTCCTTGATAAAATCTCCTTTGGATTTTTGCAGTTGCTTTCGGCTGCAGATGAAGGAAAGATCAATACTATTCCTTTTAAAGATAGCTGGACGGCCGCACAATTAGCATCACATATAATAAAATCGAATAAGGCCATTGCACAGGCCTTACATATGGAAGGCAAAGATGCAGAAAGAGATCCTGCTAAAAGAGTTGATGAACTAAAAGGCATGTTTTTAGATTATACGCGGAAATTTCAGTCGCCGGAATTTACCACTCCTAAACAAGGCATTTATCAAAAAAAACCACTTGTTGCCGACCTGGTAGCATCTGCAGATGAATTGAAAGCACTACGCAATAAAGTTAAATTATCGGAAATGATCAGCCTTCCATCATTTGGTGAAATAACCAAACTTGAACTCATTTATTTTGTACAGTATCATACGCAAAGACACCTGCATCAATTAAAAAATATACTGCATGTAGCAGAAAAAATAAGATTATGAAAACAAATATGAACAACAATAATTCAAAAACAACAAAGATCATCTATTGGATAACAACGGGGATTTTAGCGCTGTTTATTTTACCCGGCATATTTTTTTTAAACAGCCCGATGGCAGTGGAAGGCACAAAGCACCTGGGTATGCCCTACTGGTTTCATCTGGAATTAGGTATAGCAAAATTTATCGGCGGAATAATTTTGATCTTACCAATGATACCGAAACGAATTAAAGAATGGGCATATGTTGCATTTGGCATCGATTCTATTTCGGCAACCATAGGACTGCTTGCATTAGATGGAGCAAAGCCTGCGTCCTTTGCGCCTATAGTTTTTTTTGTGATCCTGGTAATTTCTTACATTTATTTTCATAAGCTTAACCGTTTAAATAAATTGCCAGGTAATCCGGGCATACCGCAATAACTTGATCTTTAAAATATAATTAAGGCAATTATTGCATTAAATATATTTTTATGGAAATTTTAATCAGAAAAATAAATCATCAAACAAAATTATAATCTATGGAAACAAATAATAAATCAGCAGTACCAGGCAACCAAAAAATAACGCCTTTTCTTTGGTTCAATGATAATGCAGAAGAAGCGGTAAATTTTTATGCCTCGGTATTTAAAGAAGCAAAAATAAATGGCACAACACGCTATAACGCAGAAAGCGCAAAGGCTTCAGGGCAAAAAGAAGGTTCGGCAATGACCATAGCATTCAATCTTAATGGCCAGGATTTTACCGCCATAAATGGCGGCCCTGTTTTTAAATTTACAGAAGCAGTTTCATTTGTGGTTCATTGCCAAAACCAGGAAGAAGTTGATCATTACTGGAATAAACTCACGGAAGGTGGCCAGGAATCGAATTGTGGATGGTTAAAAGATAAATTTGGTTTGTCGTGGCAAATTGTGCCGCAACAATTAATGCAATTATTGCAGGATAAAGAACCCGGTAAAGCTAAACGGGCAATGCATGCAATGTTGCAAATGAAAAAGATCGATATAAAGAAACTGGAGGAAGCATAAAGATTTTATCAAAAAAATTAAACAAAGGGACAAAAAAGCAATTCCCCAAATGCCATAGGAAAATAATTCATTACAATAATTCAATACAATTTCTCATAACATTAAACACAAAATAATGGCAACAATAAACACGTACCTGAATTTTAATGGCAACACTGAAGATGTTTTTAATTTTTACAGATCAGTATTTGGCGGAGAATTCGCGATGCTGCAAAGACTTAAAGACGCACCCCAAGCAGATAAGCTTTCTGAAAATGATAAAGAAAAAATTCTGCATATTGCCTTACCCATTGGAGGCAATGTGCTTATGGGTACAGATGTTCTGGATACAATGCACCAGGTAAAATTTGGCACCAATTCCTCTATTTGCATACATACTGAAAGCGAAGATGAGGCCAGGAAATTTTTTGACGGATTATCTGCAGGAGGTAATGTGGGCATGCCATTGGAAAAAATGTTCTGGGGTGCACTTTTCGGAATGTTCACGGATAAATTTGGTGTACAATGGATGGTAAGTTTTGATACACAAAATCAGCATTAAAATTTTTACTATGACCGCCAGCAAAGATGCAATTATTGTACATTGCTATCTACCTGAAAGATAAATCTAATATTATGCATTATAAGAAGTGGGTTTTAATTACCGTGATTATTTTTATAATTGCATCCTGCGCAAGTACCAGAAAAAGCAATAGAGAAATTGAAAATGCAATGAAGCAATATGATCATCTTATAAAAAAACTGGATGCAGATTCCATAGCGCTGCTTTATACTCCAGACGGCAACCTGGGAAATATTGTTACCGGAAGGGATTCGATCCGAAAGTTTTTATCGTCATTTAAAAATGTGGAGGTCTTATCGCAGTCTTCCTCAACTGAATCAATCAGCATTCAAAAAGACTCTTCCATGCAAAAAGGAAAATACTGGCAAACAGACCTTTTGAATGGAAAGGATACCATAAAGGTCAAGGGCACCTACATTGCAACATGGGTATGGATTCCTAAGCAGGGTTGGCATATCAAAAGAATGCTAACATCTCCTATCAAATAGCGTCAAACACCCTAAAAATGCTGCTGTTTTAACAGCTAATTTAAGCCATAATCATAGCTGTTTTCCTTTCTTTTTCTTACCTTTGCCGTCCCAATTTAAAACCGTTGGGATATACATTTTTATGAGTAACGAAATTATTAACCAAAATGCTGATGACCAGGGGGTGGAGAATACGCCTACAGCAACAACAAATACACCTGGTGCACAAGCAGCGTCTTCTGAAAATATTACAGAAGAAACTGCAGTTGCAGAAAATCCGGAAGTAAAAACAAAAGAACCCTTTGCACCACCACCGCAAACATCACATGATGATTTTGACTGGAGTGTTGACAAAAGAAATGTTACCAGCTACAGCAAAGATGAAAAAGAAAAGTATGATCATGTTTATGAGAATACTTTCAAGCAGATCAATGACGGTGAAATGATCATTGGAACTGTGGTAGGCTTAACCAAAACTGACGTGGTAGTGAACATTGGTTTTAAAAGTGACGGCCTTGTTTCTTTAAATGAGTTCCGCGACATTCCAAATTTAAAAACCGGTGATGAAGTGGAAGTAATGGTGGCTGAAAAAGAAGACAGGGATGGTAACCTTCACCTAAGCCGCAAGCAGGCACGCACAACCCGTGCATGGGAAAAAATTGTTGAAATGCATAAGAGCGGTGAAATTGTTACCGGTCAAGTTACCAGCAAAACAAAAGGCGGACTTATTGTTGATGTTTTTGGAATGGAAACATTTTTACCGGGATCACAAATTGATGTTAAGCCGGTTACAGATTACGACCAGTTTGTTGGTAAAACAATGGAATTTAAAGTTGTAAAAATAAATGAAGCGATAAAGAATGCAGTTGTATCTCACAAGGCGCTTATCGAAAGCGATATTGAGCAACAGCGTGCTGAGATAATGGGCAAGCTTGAGAAAGGACAGGTACTTGAAGGCACGATCAAAAACATTACAGATTTCGGAGCATTCCTTGACCTGGGCGGTTTAGACGGTTTGTTGTATATCACTGATATCAGCTGGGGACGTATCAATCATCCAACTGAAGTATTAAAGCTGGATCAGAAACTGAATGTTGTTGTACTTGATTTTGATGATGATAAAAAACGCATTAGTCTTGGGTTAAAGCAATTAACACCACATCCGTGGGATACATTACCTGATACAATTAAAGAAGGTGAAGTAGTGAAAGGTAAAGTGGTTAACATAGAAGATTACGGTGCCTTCCTGGAGATCATGCCAGGTGTTGAAGGCCTCGTTCATGTAAGTGAAATTACCTGGGCCAACACGCCTATAAATGCTAAAGAATTTTTTAAACTGGGAGATGAGCATGAAGCAAAAGTGGTAACACTTAGCAAAGAAGACAGGAAGATGAGTTTGTCTATCAAGCAAATGAGCCAGGATCCATGGAGCACAATTGAGGAAAAATATCCGGAAGGCAGCAGGCATAAAGGACTGGTAAAAAATATTACACCCTACGGCGTTTTTGTTGAATTGTCTCCCGGTATTGGTGGCATGATCCACATTAGCGATCTTAGCTGGCTGAAAAGGTTTAATAACCCTAACGAGTACACGAAAACAGGAAACGAGATCGATGTGGTGATCATGAGCATTGATAAAGAAAACCGTAAGCTCCAGTTAGGACATAAGCAGATTGAAGAAGATCCATGGAATTCTCTTGAAGAAACATTTTCTGAGGGAAGTATCCACCAGGGTACTGTTACCAGGAAAGATGACAAAGGCGCTATCGTTCAGTTACCATACGGCCTTGAAGGGTTTGCACCTGCGCGTCATTTATTAAAAGAAGATGAAAAAATGATAGGGGTTGATGAAATTGCTGATTTTATGGTGATTGAATTTGACCGTAATGACAAGAAGATTGTTTTAAGTCATAGCCGCATCTGGCAACAATCGAAAGCGGATGAAAAAGAGGCACAAGTAAAAGAGAAAAAAGCAGATGCAGAAACAACGAAGAAAGCTGTAAAAAACATACAAAGTAAAGTTGAAAAAACTACTTTAGGTGATCTTAGTGTGCTGGCTGATCTTAAAAAGAAGATGGATAATGATGAAGAAAAAACTTCATAATTAATAAGGTATACATTAAAAAACCTGCCACAACCTGGTGGGTTTTTTTTATGTGAAATTTGCTGCAACATTATATCCATCATGCAATAAATCCCCAAGTTGCGTAGGTAAATCAGCAGCCCATGGTATTTACAAGCGTAATTTTAATGGTACAATTTTTATGGAGGTAAGTAAATGCCTCACAGCCATCAGCTGTTTAAAATGAAATGGAAAGATCTAAAATTATTACATATGTGCTTATTGGAATTATTATAATTTTTACAATAATTGTATTTGTAATGATCCTGGCGTTATGAAGTACCTGCTCTTTTACTTATAGATCTTGCGGCAAGCCATCCACTTGTCCAGGCATGCTGAAAATTAAAGCCACCGGTAATCCCGTCAACATCCATTACTTCACCTGCAAAAAATAATGAGGGAACAATTTTGCTTTCCATGGAATCCGGATTTATCTCGCTTGTTTTGATTCCGCCAGCCGTTACAAATTCTTCTTTAAAAGTAGTTTTTCCTTTTACCTGGAAAACCTGGGTGCATATATTTTTTACAAGAACATTTAGAAATTTAGCCGGCAGATCGGCCCAGCGTGTATCCTCGTTTATCCCCGACTGGTGCAGAAGATATTCCCATAAACGCTGGGGAAGAAAAAATGGATTTCGGTTTACGATCTTTTGTGAGGCCAATGTTTTCCTGCTTTCTCTGAATTTTTCCTGTAATGTGTTTTCATTGAAGCCCGGTACCCAATTAACAATTATCTGGAAGTCGTAATTTCTGCCGGAAAGTTCCCTGGCCCCAAAAGAAGAAAGCTTTAAAATAGCCGGGCCACTAAAACCCCAGTGCGTGATAAGTAAAGGACCTTGTTGTGATAATTTGCTGCCTGATATTTTTACAAGCACATTTTCAACCGTTATGCCCATCAATTTTTTTATGGGATCACCAGGAATATTAAAGGTAAATAATGAAGGAACGGGATCTTCGATCGTATGTCCTAAGGCTTTGAGCCAGCTAAACTGAATTGCCTTTGCAAATCCACCGCTTGCAACACAAACAAGATCAGCATACATAATTTCCTCTTTAGAAAATTTTATTTCCCATTGCCCATTTCTCATTTCCAGCTGGTTTACTTCCCGGTTCATTAAAATTTTTATACCATATTTATTTACTTCCCTCATCAAACAGTCAATGATGGTTTGCGATGTATTTGTTAACGGGAACATTCGTCCGTCATTTTCTGTTTTTAATTCCACACCTTTTTCACTGAACCAGTTTATTGTATCAGTTGTAAAGAAATTATGAAATGCTTTTTTCAGAAAATTTCCCCCGCGTGGATACCGCTTAATCATTTCCGAAATACTAAAGCAGGAATGGGTAACATTGCACCTGCCGCCCCCACTCACTTTTACTTTACTTAAAAGTTTGCCTGTTTTTTCAATAATTATAATTTGAAGATGTGGATTTGCTGCAGCAGCATTAACAGCACAAAAAAAACCAGCGGCTCCGCCGCCGATAACAACTAACTTTTTTTTATCCACAACGGAATAATTTTGTTCTGCAATTAATAATAATCACTGCATAGTTCCTGGTTTGCTTTTTCAGCAGCTTCAATAGCAGTGAAAGAAGATAAAATATCCGCGGCTCCTTTTTTTATGCAAACAGTATGTTCGTAATGTGCTGATGGCTTACCATCCTTTGTCCTGATCGTCCATCCATCCTTATTATTGATCACTTCTTTTTTGCCCATATTGATCATAGGCTCAATAGCTATCACTAAGCCCTCATTAAGTTTAGGGCCCGAGCCTCTTTTACCATAATTGGGTACATTCGGATCTTCATGCAGGTCTTCACCCAACCCATGCCCTACTAATTCCCGTACAACCCCATAACGATTTTTCCTTTCAGTATATTCCTGTATGGCAAATGCAATATCCCCTACCCTGTTTCCGGCTGTTGCTTTTTCTATGCCTATGTACAAAGATTCCCTGGTGATCTTCATCAGCTGTTTTTTGTCGTCGTTTACCGTACATAACGCGAACGTATATGCGCTATCGCCATGATAACCGTTTTTGTAAGCACCCACATCTACTGATACGATATCCCCTTTTTGCAAGGCATAATGTGAAGGAAAGCCATGCACTACTGCGTCATTTACAGAAATGCAGCAGGTAAAAGGAAAACCTTTATAGTTTTTAAAGGATGGCACAGCGCCATTATCCCTGATATATTTTTCAGCAGCAGTATCAAGTTCTAATGTAGTTACGCCAGGTTTTATCATTGCAGCAACATGTGCAATAGTATCGGAAACCAGGGCGCAGCTTTGCCTTATCAACTCAACTTCTTCTGCTGTTTTATATTTTATCACTATTTAGTTTGTTATTATCATTTTAAAAATTCATAAAAAAACCCCGACGGTTTTTCGCCAGGGCAAATATATAAAAATTGTAATACGGACTATTACACTCCTGTGGAAGGACCGTCTAAACAATTTATGAACCTGTAATTCCGGGTGCAACAGTTTGCCTGCCCTGTATACGTCCGCTGCTCATTAAGCCATCATACTGGCGCATCAGCAATTGGGTTTCTATTTGTTGCAAGGTATCAAGCACCACGCCTACCATGATGAGTAAAGATGTTCCGCCAAAGAATGTTGCAAAGGCCTGTGTTACGCCCATCCTTTGTGCGATACCGGGAAGGATACCAACTACTGCCAGCAAAACTGCTCCTGGCAAGGTTATCCTGTCCATGATGGTACCAATGTAATCAGCCGTTGGCTGACCAGGTTTTACCCCCGGGATAAATCCATTGCTGCGTTTAAGATCATCGGCCATCTGCTTTGGATTAAATATCAGGGCAGTGTATAAGAACGTAAAGGCGATAACCATTACGGAATAGATGAGCATGTAAATAAAATTGGTATGATCTGTAAAATATCCCGCCCAGCTTTTTCCCGTTGTTTGGAAACCTGCAAAAATCGTAGGCAAAAACATGATGGCTTGTGCAAAGATGATCGGCATTACACCGGCTGCATTTACTTTTAAAGGCAAAAATTGCCTGGCGCCACCAAACTGCCTGTTGCCAACTATTTGCTTGGCATAGTTCACCGGTATCTTTCGTACCCCCTGTACCAAAATTATTAATCCTAAAATAATTGCGATTAGTATTGCGATCTCAACAAGGAATATCAACAAACCGCCACCACCGCGTGCCTGCTTTGCATAAAATTCCTGCATAAAAGCTTCCGGGAGCCTGGCCAGGATACCAACCATGATGATGATCGATGTACCATTGCCCAGACCTTTGTCGGTGATCTTTTCTCCCAGCCACATTACAAATAATGTTCCCACTGTTAAGAGAACCACTGTTGATACCCAGAAAAAAGCTCCGTAAGAAGGCAGCAATGCATCTTTATAAGTTCTTAAAAAGCCGATGTAAGCCGCAGCCTGGAAAGCCGTTACAATAACAGTAAGATAACGCGTCCATTGATTTATTTTCTTTCTTCCGCTGTCACCTTCTTTTTGTATTTTAGAAATCTGCGGAACCAGGATTGTCATCAACTGCATAAAAATAGAAGCAGAGATGTAGGGCATTATGCCCAAAGCAAAAATGGATGCCCTGTGAAATGCGCCACCAACAAATGCATCCAGCAAACCAAGCATACCATTTTTGGTGCTGCTATCAAGCGTAGAAATTTTGTTGGGATCTATACCAGGCAAAACAATGTGTGCACCTATCCTAAATACCAATAAGAGCAATAAAGTAGTTACAATTTTACTACGCAACTCTTCAATACTCCAGATATTCTTAAATGTCTTTATAAATTTCTTCACAGAATTAAATCGGTTTAATTGTAAACACCATTAGTT